>JAUNBJ010000088.1 GCA_030535245.1 Planctomycetia bacterium
TAACCATTAACCATTAACCATTAATTATCAATTCCTTTAAGCAAGTTGTTGTTCTTCCCAATCCGCCTGTTCCCGTTCCATCAGGTTCACTATTTTCAAAACAATCAACCCAATGGTCATGGTATAATATGTGATTTCCATCGTGTATAACGATACGAATTGTGCGGAAACGGTGTATCCCATCACCGCCACCACGACCATTTGTGCGAAACTGTTTAGTCGAGGATCAGGCAATTTTTTTCTCCCGAACACATAAGGAAACATGCGGTACATGGTGACGAAAAAAAATCCCAATTGGAAAGTCAGCCCCGGAATGCCAGAGTCCGCCCCCGTCTGGAGCCACGTCGAGTGCGCCTCAATCGTCGTATTAAATCGCTCATGGGAAAAAGGCATCCAGTTTCCTACCCCGATTCCGGTGAAGGGATTTTCCCTCATGGTAATGAGGCAGTTTTTCCATGCCACCACGCGACCGTGTGCCGATGCGTCGCGTTCCGACTTGTCGACAAACGCCGTCATGAATCGTTCCCGAACCGACGGCCCCGCAAGCTGAAGCCCCACAAGCAACACGACAATGAAAAAAAGCATGTTGCTCCCCGTTTTCGGAAGCACGCAAAAAGTGAAAAATCCGACCACGCATAACCCCAACATCCCTCCGCGGGACATGGAAAAGAGCACGACGTGAAACTGAAACATGGCAGCCAGAAACGCGAAAAATTTCAAAACGAGGTTCTTTTCCGCCATTCCCGTAAAAAAGGCCAACGTGGCCCCAACGACCATGGCCACCGCGAAAAAGTTGTTATCCATCCCTGCGTACCCCGCCACCTGCAACCGGTTGAATCCGGCAAAGTAGGACATATTCAACTCGTACGCCACAAACCCGCTACCGAAAATCAAAGACCAGACAAACCATCGTAAATGCGTCACGGTATTGCAAAGTGTCAGGGCGATCACCATGGCCAATACCAGACGAATATTCATGACGACGATTTCCTGTCCCAGAGGATTCCAATTCCCCGCGATCAGTGAAAAGGTAATGTGAATGACGTACAAAACCAACAGCGATATGGGCAACAGCGATTTTCCCAAGTTCAGATTCCCGCAGGAGTTGGCAAACCAGCCGATAATCATCGGGTACGCGACCACTTCGGAATACCCCATCCCCGTTCCGAGAAAAGTGACTGGCAGAGAATAGAACCACAACGCGTTGGGATACATGATCCCGAACATGGTATAAATGAGCAAACTCACGAAGGGATAAAACAGCCCCAGGGACATGCCGAGAAGTGTCAGCAGGTGAACAAAAAGAAAACCTTTCATGGGCGATTGCCGTCCTTTCCCAAAAGCGCTTCGAGTTTATCCAGCTGAATGGGCCAACCGTAAGCCATTTCCGTCATCCGACGGCCCGCAAGTGAAAGATGGTTCCGCAATTCCGGGTTCCGAAAAACCTCGTCCAGGGTCTTTACCCAGCTCTCCGGGGTGTCGCAAACGAGAAAATCGGTTCCCGCATCGGCATGAATCCCTTCCGCCGCGCCCGGAGAAACCACCACCGGACGCCCCATCGAACAGGCTTCCAGCACCTTATTCTGAATCCCACGTGCCACCTGAAGCGGAATCACCACCACCGCTGCACGCTTCAGATACGGGCGAACGTCCGGAACCGTTCCCACCAAATGGGCACCCGGCGTATTTTCACACCGTCGCTTGAGTTCAGGAACCGGGCGGCTCCCTACCACGTCCAGCGCACAATCCGGATATTTGGCACGTATTTGTGGAAGCACGTTTTCCAGGAACCAGAACACGCCATCCACGTTCGCGTGATAGTCCATCGCCCCCACAAAGACGCAACGATGAGGAATTTCCGCCATCTCCGGGATCGCGTCCGAGTGAAAGAAAACGGTATCCACGCCGTTGGGAATTGGGGTAAGATGCTCCACCGGACAAAAACTCCGATACAGCGCCGCTTCCTCCGGCGTCGTCACTACCAGCGATTCGCAAAAATCCGCAATCCGCTTCTCCAGCTTTCGCAACCGGGAACCCTCGATATGGAACAAAACCTTTTTCCACCCCGACGCTTTCCGGGAATAGTCGAACCATTTCTGGCTGTCCACATCCACCAAATCCGTAATCATGCGGGGCATGGGAGTGATCCCACGAAATGCCGACCGGTACGGCGTCATGCTGGAGCAGAAAAAAACCACCACGTCGAAATGCCGCCGCAAAGCCAACTCCCGAATCCGTCGCTTCAATCGTGGATGGAAAAATAGCCCCTCGGTCATCGTCTTGCCCCGCAAAAGCGACATCCCTGCCCGGAGCCATTTCTTTCGCCGCCCCCACGGTTCCGCAATCACTTCCTCGCACAAATCGTTCAACGTCGCCGTCCATTCCGGCAACGGTTCCTGGTCGTAAAGCGTGGCCAGGCAGACCGTTCCCATCTGTGCCATCCGTTTCAGGAAATGAAACGAACGGATACTGTCCCCACGGTTGGGAGGGTAGGGGTAACGGTGCGTGATGAACAGGATATTCATATATTTTGGTCGATCACCTCGGAAAGTGGGCCAAACGAGAAGTCCCGCAACAAACAGTCCAGTTTTTTCGCGTTTTTCCGCAGACCGACCCGGTGCCGGAACTGCGTCGCACGGGAACCAAACGGCAACCGGGGCTGCTCCGGGTCCAGCTCCCACGGATGAATGTAGAACACAAACGGCCGTTCACGATTGATCTGCCGCAGCCACCGCCGCGTCAGCCAATACGGATAGAGCCGAAAATACCCACCCCCTGAAACCGGCAAATTTTGCCCAAATTTCCGAACCACCGCTGGCGGAAATTCCCGAACCTCTCCATGGACGGTTTCCAACGCGTGAATGTGGATGTTCGCATTCGGAATGCCGTAGCGGTCGTGGTGAATCGGGAAAATGCTGGAGTCGTACAAAAACCCCTCCTCCGCCAGAATGTCGAGCGCCCAAAGCGATTTTTCCGTGATGGAGAAACTGGGCGCCCGAAATGCACGCACTTCCCGTCCTGCCACCTCCTCCAGCAGGGCTTTTCCTCGATGAATATCCTCGCGAAAATCCTCCGGCGTCATGTTGTAAATCAGTTGGTGCGATCGACTATGGAAGCCGATTTCATGCCCACGATTGGCGATTTCCCGAACCAGCTCCGGAAAATGCTCCGCAACCCAGCCGAGAATGAAATACGTCCCGCGAACCTGACGCCGTTCCATCGTGTCGAGAATCCGCATAAGTCCAAGGTGTACCCGCTGCGGGTACGTTTCCCAGCACTCCGCAGGAATGAATTGCTCGAATGCCGAGACCTGATAAAAATCCTCGACGTCCACCGTCATCGCGTTTTTCACCGGTTCGACCGCCATCCTCACGACTCCTTGGACGAAGAAAACGCCTGCGACGCCATCCCGTCGATGTACGTCTGCGGTAACTTCCGCTGAATGTAAGACTCCGAATCCGAACGGTACATGTAGTCGGGAACCACCACGTCCCGCCTGACACCCGCCCAACGGACGCATAAACTGCCCGGAATGCCGAACAAACGCAGGAACGTCGCACAAAAAATCCGAAAATCCAACCCAAAACTGCCCGTGCGGATGTATTCCAAATCCAACGTCAGCTTCCGCCGAACGCTCTCCAAATCGGTGTCCGGCGGCAAATTCATCTGCGCCAGCCCCGTAACCCCCGGCGTAATCAACGAACGCTGGTTGTAGCCCGGAATTTCCTGCTCCAACTTGCAGGTGAACTCCGGACGCTCCGGACGTGGCCCGATGAGCATCATTTCCCCCAAAAGGACGTTGAAAATCTGCGGCAACTCGTCGATGTGCGTCGGACGCAGAATCTTTCCCACCTTGGTAATACGTGGGTCGTTGACACTCGTCCAGACCGGCCCGGTCTTTTTTTCCGCATGTTGGATCATGGTACGGAATTTAATCAGCGTGAAAACTTTCCCATGCAACCCCACCCGCCGCTGCCGGTAAAACACCGGCCCGTCCGACGTCAAAATCAGCAACACCGCCGTGCATAACATGATCGGCAATCCCGGAATCAAAAGCAATGCGGCAATAAAGCGGTCAAACCAACGCCGAAATTTAAAATACCTCGGCACCACGATTTCTTCCACTTCGACGTGGGATTTCGGTAGCACGGAATCAGGTATGGAGGAGGTGGTGTCGTTCATGAATGGCGAAGCATTTTGACAAAAAATATTCAGTATTTACTTCAAAATATCCAGTATTTACTTCATAATACGGTAATACACTACGGTGTATTCCAAAATATCGGCATTTTCGCAAAATTTTTACAATTTTTTCCCAACCCGAAGCGATAATGGCTTCCCGCCCGGCGGCAGGCGGCATATTCCAGCTACCGCCCGTTGCTACATTACCGGGAGGCAAGCCCTACGAGCGTGCTTTTTCGCCGAGTACCTGCCCGGCGTTGCGGCATTTTTCCAGAGTTTCCGCGTCGGGACGCCATTTGCACTTCACCGGTTCGCCGATGGGATTCCACTGGACTTTGGCAAACCACGCGGTCAATTCCTCGACGGCACCGCGTCCCCAACCGTGGGAACCAAACGCCACGGTGAACTCCACCGGCAAACGCAGCCCCTGCACATAATTCATCACGGCGGCCATGGTTGGCATGGGGAGGGTGTTCAACGTTGCGCTTCCCATGGCGACGCAGCGTGCGTCCATCACGGCGGTGGCAATCTGGGTTAACGACGTTTTTCGTACGTGCATGAGCGTCGCCGTGACGCCCGGAACGGTCAGGACGCCTTCGTAAATCGCCTGAGCCATCTGTTCGGTGCTTTCCCACATGGTATCGTACAAAATGACGACTTTCGGTTCGACCGTGCGGGTGGACCATTTCTGATACTGCTCCAGAATCGCGCCGAGGTTCTTTCGCCAAATGACGCCATGGCTGGGGGCGATCATCTGAATCTCCAACCCCGCAGCGGCTTCCAAAGTGGTCTGAACCTGCCGCCCGTAGGGATAGACAATATTGGCATAGTACGTTTTGGCTTCCTCAATCAGGAATTCCAACGGCAGTTCGTCGTCGAACCGTTCGCTGGAGGCGATGTGCTGGCCGAAACCGTCCATGGAAAAGAGCAGCTTCTTTTCAGGAACGTAAGTCATCATCGATTCGGGCCAGTGTACCATCGGCGTGAACAGGAAATGCAGCGTGTTCTGGCCGAGCGAAAGCGTGTCGCCATTGGCAACCGTCTGGATTTTCCAACCGGAAATATCGGCGTACCCTTTCAACGCGTCCACGCAGCGGGCGTTGCACACGAGCGTAGCGTTCGGCAGCTGGGGCATGATCACGGCCAGGGCACCGGCATGGTCCTGTTCGGCATGGTTGCAGACGACATAATCAATTTTGTCGAGCGACACACACTCCTGGATATTTTCCAGCAGGTTGGCCGCAAACGGTTTCTTGACGGAATCGATCAGGGCGACTTTTTCGTCCTGAATCAGATATGCGTTGTACGTGGCGCCGCGAAACGTTTTGTAACTGTGAAAGTCGCGGATGTTCCAGTCCACGTAACCGACCCAGTGAATGTCGGGGAAAAGGGAAGTGCGCATTGGAAAACTCCTGAATGATAACCTGAATTATAAAATGAATCGGGAAAGGTCCTCGTCGTTGGAAACATCCTCCAGACGCTGATTCACGTAGGCCGCGTTGATCTTGACCTGACCACGACCAATTTCGGAAGCCTCGAAACTGAGTTCCTCCAGCAACCGTTCCAAAATGGTATAAAGCCGTCGGGCGCCGATATTCATGGAGGTCTGATTCACCTTCCACGCGTAGCTGGCCAAAGCGTCGATGGCGTCCTCCTCGAACACCACATCCACCCCCTCGGTTTTGAGCAGTTCCTCGTACTGCAAAAGCAGCGAATTTTTCGGCTCCCGCAGAATCAATTTGAAATCCTCCTGCGTCAGGTCTTTCAACTCGACACGAATCGGGAAACGCCCTTGCAGTTCCGGCATGAGATCGCTCGGTTTGTTCCGATGAAACGCTCCGGCGGCAATGAACAGGATATGGTCGGTTTTGACGTAGCCGTAACGGGTCTGGATCGTGGTTCCCTCAACGATGGGAAGCAGGTCACGCTGAACCCCCTGCCGGGAGACG
The DNA here is from genome assembly GCA_030535245.1 of Planctomycetia bacterium. Lineage (GTDB taxonomy): Bacteria > Planctomycetota > Planctomycetia > Pirellulales > Thermoguttaceae > RGIG3701. The sequence goes on from JAUNBJ010000088.1 coordinate 6,132, forward strand.
TCCGCTCCGTGGGACTGTTCCGACGCGACGATTTTGTCGATTTCATCGAGAAAAATAATCCCCGTGCTTTCGGCCAACTCGATGGCGGCGACGTTCACCTTGTCCTCGTTGATCAGGGCGGCACACTGTTCGTCCAGCAAAATCTTCCACGCGTCCTTGACCGGCATTTCACGGACGACCGTTTTTTGCGGCATCAGGCGATCGAACATGCTGGAAATTTCGCTGTCCATCGAGTCGTTGCCGAGATTCATCATCATGAACGGCGACGCCGCTTTTTTCTTAACCGGAATTTCGATCGTTTCGTTGTCCAGCTCCCCGGCCCGCAGGCGACGACGCATCGACTCCCGAAGCTCGGCGGCCAGCCGCGCGGCGTTTTCCTCCGCCTCGGTTTCGTCCGCTTTTTCCGCAGGATTCTCGCCGGAATTTTCACAAGGTTCCTCTTTCGCCCCCCCCTCCGGTTGCGCGGTATTTACGCCAAACGTGTCGACAAGCGTCCGGAGCTGTTCGGGCATTTGGTCGGGCTGGATGGTAATCGTTCCGTTGGCCATGTCGCTGAAATCGACCGCCCGCGCCGACGTGTCCCCGTTTTTTTCCGCTTCTTGGGCCGCCTGCTGGAGCAGTTTGGCAAGCGACGCAAACATCTCTTTGGGCATGGAACCGCTGACGGTGCTTAAATGAATTTTGTGCGGACGGTTTGCACGTCCTTTCCGCTGCGTCCGAAGGGGGTTCTTTTCGTTGTCGTTGGAAAGCGGCACGAGAATATCCAGAATCCGCTCCTCGACACGGCGGGTCGCTTCGTCCAGCACCTTTTCGCGTTCCGTGGCCCGCACCAACCCGATGGCGTTTTCGACCAGTTCCCGAATCATGCTCTCCACGTCGCGTCCGTAATAGCCCACTTCGGTATATTTCGTCGCTTCCACTTTGACGAACGGCGCCCCTGTCAGCTTCGCAAGCCGTCGTGCGATTTCCGTTTTTCCCACCCCCGTGGGGCCGATCATCAGGATGTTTTTGGGGGTGATTTCCTCCCGAATCCCTTCGGGAAGCTGCTGCCGCCGCCAGCGATTTCGCACGGCAATGGCCACGGCCCTTTTCGCGTCGGCCTGGCCGATGATGTGGTGATTCAGTTCCGAAACGATTTCACGAGGAGTTAATTGACGCACGGCATGACCTCCACCCGGATGTTGGAATTGGTGTAAATATCGATTTCCGACGCGATTTCCAGCGACTTGCGGACGATTTCTTCTGCGGAAAGTTCGGTGTTTCGCAACAGTGCCCGGGCCGCAGCGACCGCATAATTCCCGCCCGAACCGATTCCCAAAACCAGATCGGTCGGCTGAATCACGTCGCCGTTACCGGTGACAAGCAGCGTGCTTTTCGCATCGACGACCGTCATCAGGGCTTCCAGTTTCCGAAGTGACCGGTCGGTACGCCATTCCTTGGCCAGTTCGGTGGCAGCGCGAAGCGTGTTGCCGGGAAAGTCCTTTAGTTTGGTGTCAAACCGTTCCAGCAGGGCGAATGCGTCGGCGGTGGTTCCGGCAAAACCGCATAGGACTTTACCGTCGGCGATTTTTCGGATTTTCATCACGTCGGCTTTCATGATGGTGGTACCGACGGTTGCCTGTCCGTCGCCGCCGATGGCCACGGTGCCGTTTCGCCGAACGGTGAGGATGGTAGTGGAATGCGATTTCATGCTGGGATTTGATCCTTATGGAAAAGTTTCTTTATAAAAACAGACCTTAACTATTATATCAGGTCTGAAACGTTTGACAAGGACAGGATGAAACGCGCTATGGAATTTAGGTGTGATCCAATTTAATGGAGGGGATGTCGTTTTCCCAAATTCACCTCACCACTCTCCCAACGGTTTGAATGAAATAATTATCAATTATCAATTATCAATTCACCCCAACGCCTCCCCCATTAACCATTAACCATTGACCAATATTTAATTGTCCCTGGGAAACCCCCCCTTTAAAAGAACAGGGAATCGGCGATAATACGGCCTACGTAAAACTTTTTTAAGATTTTTTCTCTTGACAGGAGTACGACTCATGGCCAAAAAAACGATTGACGCTGTGGATGTTGCGGGCAAAACCGTGTTGATGCGGGTGGATTTTAACGTTCCGCTCGACGAAAATCTGAATATTACCGACGATCGCCGGATCGTGATGGCGTTGCCGTCTATTCAATCGGTTGTCGATCGCGGCGGAAAACTGGTGCTGATGAGTCACCTGGGACGTCCGAAGGATGGTGAGGACAATTCCAAATTCAGCATGAAACCGACTGCCGTGCGTTTGGGCGAATTGCTCGGAAAGCCGGTTGCGTTTGCTGCCGACACGGTGGGCGACGATGCTGCTGCGAAGGTGGCCGCGATGCAGGATGGCGACGTGTTGGTGCTCGAAAATCTTCGTTTCAACAAGGGGGAAAAGAAAGGGGATACGGAGTTTGCCGCGAAGCTGGCCGCGTTTGCCGACGTGTACTGCAACAACGCCTTTGGAACCTGCCATCGTACCGACGCTTCGATGGTGGCTGTTCCCACGGCCATGGCTGGCAAGCCGCGTGTTGTGGGGTCGCTGGTGGCCAAGGAAATTCAGTATCTGTCCGACGCCATTTCCAATCCGGGACGCCCGTTCGTAGCGATTCTCGGCGGTGCGAAGGTTTCCGACAAGATCAACGTCATCAACAACCTGTTGGGCATTTGTGACAAAGTGCTCATCGGCGGTGCCATGGCGTACACTTTCTCGTTGGCCAAGGGGCAGCAAGTGGGCAAGAGCCTTGTCGAAGCTGACAAAGTGGATTTGGCCAAAGAGCTGATGGAAAAGGGTGGCGACAAACTGGTTCTGCCGGTGGACACGCACTGTGGCGACGCCTTTAGTGCCGACTGCAACAAGATGGTGGTGGACGCGGGCCAGATTCCGGACGATTTCGAGGGGTTGGACATCGGTCCGAAAACGGCGGCGCTGTATGCCGACATTGTGAAAAGTGCCAAGACGGTGGTTTGGAACGGTCCGATGGGCGTGTGTGAAATTCCTCCGTTCGACGCTGGAACCAAGGCGGTGGCCGAAGCGATTGCCGAAAGCGACTCGGTCAGCATCATTGGTGGTGGCGACAGTGCGGCAGCCATTCAGAAGCTCGGATTTGCCGACAAGGTTTCCCACGTCAGCACGGGGGGCGGAGCCAGTCTGGAAATGCTCGAAGGGAAGAAATTCCAGGCGGTCGAAATTCTCGACGAGGCGTGAAAAGCGGGAACGTTGGATTCCTGAAAAGGTTTCAAAGGTATTGGGGAGGAAACGTTTTGACGACGGTTTCCTCCCCGAACGTTCTTTGGGTAACTGCTAAAATTTTGATGGCGGCTCTGGTGCAACGTCTAAAAAATCCGCACCTCCACGCCGGTTTCGTGGTAGATACGTTCGGCGTAGGGGATCAACCGTTCTTTGGGAATCGGGGAGCAGCACGAGAAGGCTGGCATTCGGCAGACGGAGTGAAGCTGAATGTAACGGATTTTCCCCCCGCTTTGTATCAGGTCGCGAATCCGACCGATGTATGCGGCGACTTCGTTGTCGTCTGGGGCTTCGCCGTCGATCTGGAAAAAGAGCGTTTGCAGGATCAGCGGACGACGCTTTGCGGCAAACGTCAGCCCGGAAAGAACGTCCGCAAACGGAACATGCGACTGGTTTACCCGCTGGTAAAACGCTTCGGTTCCCGCGTCGAGCTTGGCCCAGATTTCGCCATGATGGGCATCCAGAAGGTCGAGGGCCGGTTGCGTGGCGGCGTCGGCAAGCCGCGTGGCATTGGTAATCAGCACCAGCTTCATGGCACCTGTCCGGTACTCGGCGGCAATCTTCACGGCATCGTAAAATACGGGCGAAAGCGTCGGTTCGCCGTCGCCACTGAACGCAATGTCGTTGATTCGCTGGTGTCGGGGCGATACGCCGGCAAAATGGGGGTGACGGAAAATCTCTCCCGAAACGCAGAACGCCACGCACTTTTCCAGCTCGCTTCGCAGGCGGTCCAAATCGACCCGGTGTTCGGGCCGCAGTTCCACTTTTTGAATCTGGCAGTACAAACAGCGAAACGTGCATTGGCCCCACGGCGTCAGGTTGATTCCGATCGAAATGCCCTGAGAACGTCGGCTCAAAACGGGGTAAATGTATTCGTTTTCTTCCCAAAATCGGGAATGGTCTTTGTATAAAATCGTTGACATCAGTCGTGCCCCATGCGTCGGACAAGAAACCACATAAATAATAACACGCCCACAAACACGGCACCCGCAATCAGGTTCACGCGATAGTAGTGCTTTTCCATCGACTGTTTCACCATGCCGATGGTATCGTCGTACGACTCCTGCACCAGTACCAGCCACTCGCCGTTGTCGCCGGTGCCGAGGTGAACTTTTTCACACTGGGCCATCCAGCGGTCGGAAAAGAGTGCCTTGCCTAACGAAGCATTCCCCATCGGGTCGCGATAGTGGATCGCCTTTTCGTGCGTGTCGGGGATGTTCTCCGGAAGGACGCGGAATTTCGGAAGCAGAAAATCCTCCGGAAGCGGTTTTCCCTCCGCAATGAGCCGGTCGTACAAAGGATGTTGAAGGATCAGTCCATGGTATTTCCCCGGACGGTTGTCGACCAGTACCGCGAAATGCTCCTCGGTGTTGGCCATGTTGATGAATCGCCCCACGCCGACCGCCATCGACACGATTCCCAAAAACCGGTGGGATGGGTCGTTGCTGAAAACCGGTGCGGAGATGGACACGATCCACTGTCCGGTAACCGGGCTGCGGTAGACGTCCGAAATCGTCGTGGTAGTCATCGCCTTGTTGACGACATGGCTCGACGGGAAAAAGTTCTGCTGCACGACTTCCCGATTCGATTCCATTTCCCGATACGGCAAAATCAGCGGGGAATAGTCTTTCCCAATCGTTGTGGAGAAGGGAATCCGCACCGCCGAAATCCCGTCCGCATCGCAGAAAAACCAGCTCGCCACGTTCGCCCGGAGCCGTTTGGAAACCAGCGGAACCGGCATATCCTGCACAAATTCGCCCGGCAAAAATCCTGGGGGACGGTCTTCCTCCGAAATTCCAGTGCCGGCAATTTCCGACGTCGGTTTTTTCCCGGCGTGCCGGTCGATCGCTTCGGAAATCTGCTGAATTTCATGTTCCATTACCCGTACCGTCGGTGGGATGGACGCTTCCTTCAACTCCACCCCACGAAACGCTTCCGGCTGAAAATCCTCTGGAAGGAGTTTTTCCATAACCGATTGGATTTTTTTTCGCCCGGAATGTTCGATGAATCGCTCCTGACGCTCCGCGATCTCCCGGTCGGAAAGCTGCGGATTGGCCAGTTGGGAGGTCTGCTGCTTCCATTCCGGCGACAGAACCGCCTCCTCCACCGCCTGGCGAAATTCCGGATGCGACGCCAATTGCTCCACCGCGTCGAACCGCCGGGCCAGCTCGTATTCCGCCGTTCGGGCAATCGACTGGGCCGCGAAGTGCTCGCCGCGCAGCGTGGAATCCTGCAATGCGTCGATCCCCTCGCGGAATGCCGACTGAAACGCCCACACAATGAAAAACGCCATCGTGAACAGCAGCACCAGCGGCGTCACCGCCCCCAGCAGAATCAGCGGACGCCGGTTTCGATAATGCCGGTATCTCCGCCACGCCGAGTAGAGTTCGGAAATGTTCTGATACCGCTTTTCCGGATTGGCCTGAAGGCACTTTTCAATCAACAGTGCCAGCGGAAACCCCGCCCCCAACAGCAGCTCGCGATGGTCGGTGGGAACAGGCTCCGTTTCCAGCAGGTGACGGTATGCGTGCAGCCGGTGCGAAAGTTTCTTGTGCGACTGAATCCGTTCGACGAATCCTGGCGCGTAGTACGGCGGTCGGCCGGTCAGCATGTTGTAAAGGATCGCTCCCAACGCATAAATATCCCACTTTGGGTCGGGCGTCGCCGTCAGGCTGGCCTGTTCCGGAGCCATGAAAAACATCGTCCCCAGCGCCGGAGACATATCGTGCGACAGCCGTGATTGCCCAAAATCCGCCAAATGCGGGTTCCCGTCCCGATCCAGCAAAATATTCCCCGGCTTCAAATCACAATGGACAATCCCCTTCTCATGCGCATGCCGAATCCCCATCAGGAGTTCCTCGAAGATTCGCTCCGCCTCGGAACGCCGCAGCTTTCCACGGGCCAAACGCTCGGCCAACGACCCGTTTTCCAGAAACTCCATCACGTAATACGGCGGAGTAGCCTCCCAGCCGACCGACAAAAGCTGCACCACGTACCGGTCGGAAAACAGCAGCGAAAGTTTCTCCACCTCCTGCGACAACAGCTCACTGTTCAGCCCGCCGCGGTGTGTGTAAAATTTCACCGCCACCCGACGCCCGGTGTTCTCCTGCGTGGCCACCCAGACTTCCCCGTACGCCCCCGAACCGAGAAATCGCTCCAGCGTGTATCCCGGAATCGTCGCCGGCTGAACGTGCGGAACGCTCTCCTCGTCCGACGCGTCGTCCGAAGCGTAATAGGCCGTATCCCTCCCGTTCGCCGAAACCGGCGCCGTTGGCCCGTCGTCAAAATCCATCTGCTCCGTTACCGCGTCATTCCGCTCGGCACGTAGGGTGGATTCGTTTTGAAGTTCAGAAAACGACATGGAACACTACTATTTCTTCTTTTTTCTGGAAACCGGCGAAAACAGTACCGCAATGGCCCAAATCACGCACGTAACGCTCAGACAGGCCAAAACAACAATCCAACGCCAATAAACATGAACGTTATTGACGATAAACAACTCCTGCCGGGAATAGGGCGAGTCGATTCCACGTCGCAAATATTGCCAAATCTGCCACGTGTTGTAAAGGTCGGCATCGGATACGCTCGGAATGTAAAGCCGCCTCCAGTAATAATATCCTTCCAGATAATACAAACTCAACCCGCCAAACAGAACCGCCAGGCACAACGCGAATAAAATCATCCCCAGCCGCCGTTGCCGAATCCCCCCTTCCGACGCCAGCGACAGTTCCTCCGCATGTTCCCTGTCCGGACGTTCCACGCGAGGAAATTGGATCAACTCCCGCAACGGGGGAATATCCACCGTCTTTCCGCAGTCACATGTCAGACTGCCGCCACCGCTCGTTTTCGGCACCTCATGAATTTTCCCGCAAACGCATGGAATCTGATAAAGCGTACGCATGGCCTTTCCTCCCAAATCTCTTGCCGGCCCCCTCCGGAACCCCCTCGAACCCTTCCATGATACACTTTTTCCCAAAAGTCGGAAGCAGGGGAGGAAAAAGAGACCCCACCAATTATCAATTATCAATTATCAATTCTCTGTTGGGGTTGTCGAATTTCTGGAAAGCATTATAATGGGGGGATGAATTGGATTTTGCTGACATGTTCGTTGCTGGTGATGGAAATTCCGTTGGAGCGTTACACGTTTGACGGGGTGGAGATGGCCGTACCGGTGCGGATGGTGTTGTATGCCGAGAGCCAGGAGGTGGCGCAAAGGGGGGCGGCAGCGGCGTTCGAGCGGTTTGGGGATTTGAATCGTCGGCTGAGCGATTATGACGAGGCGAGCGAGATACGGCAGTTTTGCGATTTTGCACGACCGGGGCGGTTTGTCTGCGTGAGTGTGGACTTGTGGAATGTTTTGCGGGAAGCGGTGCGTGCGGCGGAGGAGACGGACGGTGCGTTTGATCCGACGGTGGGGCAGGTGGTACGGCTTTGGCGTCATGCGCGTAAGGCGAAAAAAATGCCGCCGGCAGAGCGTCTGCAAAGGGCGTTGGAAACGGTGGATTATCGGAAGATTCTTTGGGATGAAAAGACGCGGGCCATAGCGCTTTCCCAACCGGGGGCACGGCTGGATTTGGGGGGGATTGCGAAGGGGTACGCGATTGACGAGGCGTTGAAAACGTTGGAAAAATTGGGGATTACGCGGGCGTTGGTGGATGCCGGGGGAGACGTGGGGGTGAGTGGGCCGCCGCCGGGGAAAAAGGGCTGGATGGTGGCCGTTTCCCCGATGAAAAAGGGGGAAAAACCGTCGGAATTCCTGACGCTCTCGCACCGTGGCGTGGCCAATTCGGGGGACATGTACCAGTTCGTAACGCTCTCCGGCAAGCGGTATTCGCATTTGGTGAATCCGCAAACGGGGTTGGGACTGACCCATCGTGCGATGGTGTCGGTGATTGCGCAGAACGCGACGGTGGCCGACGCGTTGGCTTCGGCCATCAGCGTGATGGGGCCGGAAAAGGGGTTTTCGTGGGCGAAACGGCACGCGAACATCGAAGTTCAGATTCTCTGGCCCGATTCGCGTGGAGTGATTCAGCGTCTGGAAACGGAAGGATTTCGCCGATGATGCCACTGGAGTATTGGGTGACGACCCCACCGGGCCGCGGGGCGATTGCGGTCGTGGAGGTTTCCGGAGCCAAGGCGTTGGCGGCGGTGGAGGATTTTTTTTGTGCGAAATCGGGGAAGCGTGTTTCGGAGGCGTCCTTTTCGGCCATTCAGTATGGCGTGATAGGGCGTGAGGATGTGATTGTCTGCCCGGTAGATGCCCGGAAGGTGGAGATTCATTGCCACGGTTCACATGCGGCGGTGACACGGATTTTGAAGGAGCTTGCAAAGCGTGGTGGGGTGGAGAAGTCCCGCGAGGCGTATTGGGAGGAAAAATATCCCGACCCGTACCAGCGGCGTGCGGCGGCGTTGCTTCCATATGCCGTGACGGAAAAAACGGCGGGGATTCTGTGGGATCAGTACCATGGGGCGGAGCGTCGGGCGATGGAGCGTCACGAGAATCTGGAGCAATGGCGATCGGTGGCCGAACATCTTACGAAGCCGTGGAAGGTGGTGTTGGTGGGGCGGCCCAATTCGGGGAAAAGTTCGCTGTTTAACGCCATTCTGGGGTTTTCGCGAGCCATGGTGTACGAGCAGGCGGGAACGACGCGGGACGTGCTGCGGGAACGGACGGTGCTTTCCGGTTGGAGCGTAGAGCTTTGGGACACGGCGGGCTTGCGGGAAACGAACCATCCCATCGAGCGTGAGGGGGTACGCCGGGCGGAGGAAGCGACGCGGCAGGCAGATTTGGTGGTTTGGGTACGCAATTTAGAGCAGCCCGACGGGGAGGAACCTGCTCCAAAGGTACTTCGGAAACTGACGGTCTGGAACAAATGCGACATTCCCCATTCCGAGCCTGCCGAGGGGCTTTGCGTATCGGCCCGGACGGGGGAGGGGATGGAGGCGTTCCTTGCGGCCATGATTCGGGTTCTGGTGCCGGAGGAGCCGCCGCCGGGGACGGGGATTCCGATTTCGGATTTATGAAAACGCCGCTTTTTGCCGAAAAAGACAAAGACGCGGGGGTGCGATCAAACTTCCTTGCGAATTTGGACATGATGGGTAATTCCCCTCTTTT
>JAUNBJ010000089.1 GCA_030535245.1 Planctomycetia bacterium
AACGTAAAGCCCGCCCGGTACGACCGGGAGCGACTACGGCTGCCGCCGGTTGCCAATGGCGTCGGGAGGCAGGCGCTGCGCTTCTGGCCTCCCTGCCCCGGGTGCGGGGCGGCACATAACAGCTGCCGCTGGTTGCAACCGCTCCGGGAGGCAGGCGCTAACGCTTCTGGCCTCCCTGCCCCGGGTGCGGGGCGGCACACTACGGCTGCCGCCGGTTGCAACCGCTCCGGGAGGCAGTCGCTGCGCTTCTGGCCTCCCTGTCCTTCCGAACGGCCTCCGGCCCTGGGTGCGGGAAGCCTCTCCAAGAAGGAAATACGACGCTTCCACACCCCATATCCCTTCACGGAACATCCCCCTAAATCCGTCGCACAATCCCGTTCCATAAAACACCCTCCAAAGCGATGGTAATAATTTTTTTCAAAAAGTTATTACCGCTATTGTAGCCACGAAATACGCTGCCACAAGGGGGGGGTTGTTAGCGTCAGCCTTTAGACCAACGCTAACGTCGCAGATGGAATCCGCTCCTAAAAGAGGGCCGCAGGTACAAAACCCACGGCCATTCACCCATTTTTAGAGGTTGCCCCGACACGCCTGGGCCGCTTTGCGAAGGATTTCCACCCCCTTCTCAATCGTCTCGTCCGACGCCGCAAACGAAATGCGGAAGTTCGTGTCCCGCGAACTAAACACGTTCCCAGGAATCACCAAAAGCTGATATTCCTGAATCAACTTCGTCACAAAATCCGTCGCCGACGGAATCGGAGCCTTCGGAAACGCATAAAACGCCCCGCCCGACTTCGGAATCTCATAGTAATCCTTCAACCCGTCGTATATCATGTCCCGCTTGTGACGGTATGCGTTGAAGATGTCCGTCATGTCCGTCCCAATCGCCGCAATCGCCCCCAACTGAAGCACACTCGGCGCACACACAAACGAATATTGCTGGAACTTCAACATCTGCTGCATCACCTCGTGCGGCCCGTGCGCAAACCCCACACGCCAACCTGGCATTCCATAACATTTGCTGTACCCGTCCAACACGATCACATCCTTGCTGAACTTCGCCGGAGAGCAAAACGTGCCGTCATAACAGAAGAAGCGGTAAATCTCGTCGCTGATCATGACGATCCCCTTCTCCGTCACCAGTTGCGTCAGGTCACGCACTTCCTGCTCCGACGCCACAAACCCCGTCGGATTGGCCGGCGAATTGAAAATCAACAACTTCGTCTTGTCCGTAATCGCGTCCGCCACCTTGTTGACATCAATCTTGAAATCCGGATACGTTGAAATGTAAACCGGCTTCGCCCCCAACATCCGAACCAACGCGTCGTACATTACAAAGAACGGGTCGAACAAAATCACCTCGTCGCCCGGATTCACCAACGCCATCAGCGCCAGCAAAAGCCCGCCGCTCGTTCCGCTCGTGATGAACGCTTCCCGAACCCCCTCGCCATACTCCGCATCAATCTGCTTCTGCACCACGCCACGAAGTTCCGCAGCCCCCTGCGTCGGCGTATAGCCATTCCGACGCCCCGAAATCGCCTCCATCGCAGCCTCCCGCGCTATCTTTGGCGTGTCAAAATCTGGCTGCCCAATCGAAAGATTCACCGGATGCTCCAAATTCGCCGCAAGATCAAACACCTTGCGAATCCCTGAAGCGTCGAAACGTTTGGCCCGATCTGAAAACCATGACTCATACATGGGAACCGTCCTTTCAAAAAAATCTCTTATTCCCTGGTCGGAAAATTAAATAACACCCTCGGAAGCCGCATGTCGTAATAAATCGCGACAAGCCGCAGCCCCGTGGTGATGAAAAACGCAGACAAAAAACCGCAAAGCTCATTCCACGGCCCACCCCAACCGCAGTGGTGCACCAATACCAACGACAACGCACCCAGGATCACCGGCGTCACGTAAAGCTCGTCACTCAACGGCAACGACGGCTTCTGAATGATCACATCCCGGATCACCCCGCCGCCACAACCGGTCAGCACCGCCAGGATCACCACGGATAAAAAATGCAGTTCCGGATCATGAACGCCAATGTTCGCCGCCACGCCCGAAAACACTCCAAATCCAAACGCGTCAAAGTAGTTGAACAAATTGTTCCGCTTCCAGAACGACGAGGGAAACCAGTAAAGCACCAGGATCGACGCCAATATCACGTACATGTAATTCGCGTCAACCAATACGCCCGCACGATTCCCCAAAAGGGCGTCCCGAATCATTCCCCCGCCAATCGCCGTCACGCCGCCCAGAATCAGCATTCCGATAAAGTCCGGCCGACGATCCATCGCCCGCAGCGCTCCTGAAAAAGCAAACGCGGACGTTCCGATTAAGTCCAGTATATAAATGATCCCGTGCGTCGTGTCCATTCCGCGTATGATAGCACGTTCCCGAAATATTTCAAGGCACCTTCTGAAAACATGGGGAACTACGGGGGTTGGGAAGGTGGAATCCCACTTGCGGAAAAGGAAATTTACATTACAATGGCAGTATGATTATTTTGACGGACGGGATGTCCGTGTTCCCGAAAGGATTTTCCATGAAAAAAGTTTCTTCCCCGCGTACTAAAACGGCACGCAATCCTGGGCCGGTGGGCCGTGTCAAAAAATTTCAGAGTTTGCCGTCGAAATCGTCGAAACCATCCAGACCGTCGAAACCGTCCAACCCGCGGAAAACGTCCGAACGTTCGTCGCTTGTGGGGCGGCTGCGGCGAGACGACGAGGATGGCGTGGTGGTTTACCCGTAGCGTTCCCTATGCGTGGATGCGCCCGATACTTCCATAAACCCGCCCGTTAAAAAATCGGCTGCGAAAAAATCGGCTGCGAAAAAGCCTGCGCTGAGTCCGACGCGAAAAAAAACGACGGTGAAGAAAACTGCAGTGAAGAAAACGTCGTCGCAAAAAACCGCATCCAGAGGGGGGCGATCCAGGCCGACGCCGAACGTTCCCGAAGTTTCCCCGTTGGGAGAGCGTTTGCAGAAGGTGTTGGCGCAGGCGGGGTTTGGGAGCCGGCGGGACTGCGAGGAGCTGATTTTGGCCGGGCGGGTGACGGTCGATGACAAGACCGTGACGGAGCTGGGGACGCGGGTTTTGCCGGAGCAGGAAATCCGTCTTGACGGCGAGGCGGTGCGCAAGCCGAAGAAGAAGGTTTATTTCGTATTGAACAAGCCGGACAACGTGATCTGTTCCAACGACGACCCTTCCGGGCGGATGCGGGCGATCGATTTGATTCGGGAAAACGCGCCGGGGTTGTTTCCGGTTGGGCGGCTCGATTTGCACAGCGAGGGGCTTTTGCTGGTGACGAACGACGGCGAGCTGGCCAACCGGCTGACGCACCCCAGCTACGAGGTGCCGAAGGTGTATCGGGTTCGGGTCAGCGGAGCGCCGACGCGGGACGAAATCGCGCAGCTTTGTCGGGGGGTGTATCTGGCCGAGGGGAAGGCGCGGGCCGACGAGGTGCGGATTCACCACCAGTATCGGGATGGAACGGCGGTGCTGGAAGTGACGCTTCGCGAGGGGCGGAACCGGGAAATCCGGCGTATTTTGGCGAAGATTGGGCACAACGTGCTGGACCTGGTTCGCATTTCCGTGGGGCCGGTGAAGCTGGGGCGACTGCCTGTCGGGATGTACCGACCCCTTTCGACGATGGAATTACGCGATTTGAAAAAACTGGTGGGATTGAGGTAAGAAACCATGATAGCGAATTACCCGCAATTGCTCCGATCCAAAATCCTTCCGCGTGTGCAGTCGCCAGGGCAGTACACGGGGGGCGAGCTGAACATGACGGTCAAAGACCCGGCGAACATGGCGGGGCGATTCTGTCTTTGTTTTCCCGACACGTACGCCATTGGGATGAGCTGCCACGGGATTCAGGTGCTCTATCACGTGATGAACCAGATGGACGATTTCTACTGCGAGCGGGCGTTTGCACCGATGCGGGACATGGAAGCGTTGTTGCGGCAGGAGGGGTTGCCGTTGGGGAGTCTGGAAACCTCCACGCCGCTTGCCGAGTTCGACGCGGTGGGGTTTTCGCTCCAGCACGAGTTGGGGTATTCCAACGTGCTGACGATGCTGGATTTGGGGGGCATTCCGTTGCATGGAGAGCAGCGAAAGGATTCCGATCCGCTGGTGCTTGCCGGGGGACCGTGCGTGCAGAATCCGGAGCCGATGGCAGATTTCATCGACGCATTCATTCTGGGGGACGGCGAGGAATCGTTGCCGGAAGTCAACCGGGAATGGGTGGCGATGAAGAAAAGCGGGCTTTCGCGGGCGGAGAAGCTGGAACATTTGGCCCGACGGTTTCCCTGGCTGTACGTGCCGTCGTGTTACGCTACGCGGGAGGAAAACGGGCTTTGGATTCCGTATCCGAAGCATGCGGGGATTCCGGAAAAAATCACGCAGGCGGTGGTGATGAAGCTGGACGATTACCCGCTTCCCGATCGTCCGGTGGTGCCGAACGTCGAGGCGGTGCAGGATCGGATCGCGATCGAGATCATGCGGGGGTGTCCGTGGAGTTGCCGGTTCTGCCAGAGCAACCCGATTCGCCGTCCGGTCCGTTCGCGGAAGGTGGAAACGGTACTGAACAACGCGATTGAAGCGGTAAAAAACACGGGGTATAGCGAGATTTCGCTGCTATCGCTTTCGACGAGCGATTATCCATGGTTTGGCGAGTTGATGGGGAAATTGCGGGAGGTGATGGACTGCCAGAACGTATCGCTGTCGGTGCCCAGCCTACGGGTGAACGAGCACCTGGCTCAGGTGGGGGAGGCGCTTTCCACCGAGCGGCACAGTGGGTTGACGCTGGCTCCGGAGGCGGCCCTGGACGACATGCGTGCGGTCATCGGGAAGCGGGTGACGAACGACGACCTCATGGCGGGGTGCCGGATTGCGTTTGAGAATGGGTTCCAGCGGGTGAAACTCTACTGCATGTTCGGGCTTCCGGGGGAGCGGCAGAAGGATATCGACGGCATGGTCGAGTTGGCCGACGCGATTGGTCGGTTGGGGAAAGACGTGACGGGGCGTTTTCCAACGGTGGTCGTCAGTGCGTCGAATCTGGTGCCCAAACCGCAGACGCCGCTTCAGTGGTGTGCCATGGCCCCGCGAGAGTACCTGCTTTCGGCGCAGCGGTACTTGAAACGGCGGCGGCTTCCGAAAAGCATTCAGATAAAGTACCATTTTGTCGAGGGGAGCCTCCTGGAGGGGGTGTTCTGCCGTGGGGATCGACGCGTGGGGGCGGTGATTGAGCGTGCGTGGCGGGACGGTGCCCGGTTTGATTCGTGGAGCGACCAGTTCTTCCCGGACAGGTGGTGGGCTGCGTTTGAGGCGTGCGGGGTGGATCCAGAGCCGTATTTGCACCGGGCATATTCGCCGGAAATGCGTCTGCCATGGAGTCTCATTGAAATCCGGCAGGGGGTGGATTATCTGGAGCGGGAATACCGCGACGCCATGCGGCTGGTGGCGGAGATGGGCGGGAGTACCACGTTCACGCCGATTCCCACGCCGGAGCCGCCGCGTTGGAGGAAGGAGCGATCATGAGGGCGTGCGTGCAGCGGGTTTCGTCGGCGAGCGTGACGGTGGAGGGGAAAATCACGGGGCAAATTGGCCGGGGGTTTCTGGTGCTGTTGGGGGTGGGCACGGACGACACGGAAGTGGACCTGAAAAAAATGGTGGACAAGGTGACGGGCCTGCGGGTGTTTGACGACGAGGCGGGCAAGATGAACCGTAGTCTGGCCGACGTGGGGGGATCGCTTCTGGTGGTCAGCCAGTTCACGCTTTACGGCAACTGCCAGCGGGGTCGGCGGCCCAGTTTCATCGAGGCGGCGCTTCCGGAAAAGGGGCGGGAATTTTATGAAACGTTCGTCGCCATGGTCCGCGACCGTGGATTTACGGTGGAGACGGGGATTTTTCAGGCGATGATGGACGTGGCACTTGTGAACGACGGGCCGGTAACGATTTGGCTGGACACGGCGTTTCTTTGAGTCGGGAACCGTCGGACGGAAAACGTTTCAGGCGACTGGGAGGATCGGAAATGCTGGAAAATTTTTGGAATAATCCTGTCGTGCGGGACTGGAGCGGAAGGAACCGGAGCATCGGCGTTCTGGGGTTCGGCATGTCGGGGAAAACGGTGCTTTTGACGTCGTTGCGAAACCACCTGCGCAGCCACAATCCCGATCAATTCGACCTGGAGGGGCAGCGGATTTGTGAGCTGAAGGATGTTACGGGGCCGGAATCGGGGATATGGAAATCGTTTCCGTATGAGGAGAATCGTTTTCGGATGGCCCACGACCGGGAATGGCCGAGCCGCACGGTGGACTGTTCCTGCCAGAGGCTCCAGTTTCGGATGAAGAACCGTCGGAACCAGAAAAGCTGGATGCATTATCGTTTGACGCTCTACGACATTCCGGGGGAACGGACGCCGGACGTTTGTTTTTACGAAAACGACTACGCCCAATGGAGCGATTGGATTTTAGAGGATCTCGCCCGTTTTGTGTCCCAGCAGAGGCAACCGCAGGAGACCGTCTTTGTCCAATCTTTTTTGCAGCAGGCGAACACCCCTTCGGCAAACGCCACGGTGGAGGGGCTGGTGCGTTCGTACAAGCTGGCCCTGATCGAGATATGCTCTGCGGGAAAATTGGATTTGGTTCCCTCGCTGTTTTTGCTGGATGAAAAAGGGGTTCGGCTTTCGGAAAAAATCACGCGACTTTCCCAAACCGAGACGAACGAAAACGTCTGCGAAATCCTTCCGAAGCAATGCTCCTGTGGTTGTCCGGGAAAGGAGTTTGTCCCGTTGGGGCCGGCGTGGCGGGAGCATTATGTGCGTTTGGGGGGCGCGTCGTATTTGCCGGACCTCTCGCGAATTTCGCAATTTTTTACCCGCATGGACACGAAGGACGCGATCCTTCAGGCGTTTGTTCAGGGGTACGAAAAGTACCGCCGTGAATACGTCGTTCCGCTGTTTGGGACGCTGATCAACTGCGATTCGCTGGCGGTATTGATCGACATTCCGTCGATTCTGCAAAATGGGCCGCACCAGCTGAACGCGACGCGAAACATGGTGGAAAACACCCTGAAGGGGCTTCGTCCGGGGGATGGAACGTTGCGATGGCTTTTGACGATGGGGTTCCAGCGAAAAATCGAGCGGATCGCTTTCGTCGCCACGCAATGCGACCGTTTTTACCATGGCGATTGGGAAACCCTTCGACGCATGACGGAAAAGCTGGCCGACGACATCTGCAACCGGATGGAAGGAAACGTGGAACATCGGAGTTTTTACTGCGCAGCCGTCCAATCGACCGACAGTTCCGACGATGGAACCATTCGCTTCCAGAGGAAAACCGGCGGCACGCAGACCGTTCCCGTCTGGAAGATTCCCCCCCAGTGGCATGGGAATTTCCCCACGGAAAACGACCAGCTGTGGTGCGATTTCCGCGAGAACAACGCCCCTGCCGGGGAATTTCGCGCCTGCAAAACCAGCCCCTCGTTCCCCAAAGACGAATCCACGCCCCCCCGCCAGGTCGGTTTGGATCAAATTTTCCGCTTCCTTACGCAATGGTAATGAAAGGGACTTCGATGAGCCTGTTGGAACAACTGAAAAACACGTTTGCCAAACATGAATCGACGATTTCAGAACCTCTGGAAGATGCTCCGGAAGAACAACCGGGGGAAATTCCCGTGGAATCTCTCGAAGAATCCCCGGAGAGGTCGTCCCTCCTTTGCCGGCTCCAAAAGGTGGTCGAACGGGAGCAGACCGTTACGGTTTCGGAGGAAGCCGATTCCGGCGATTTCGGCCCGGATTTGGAAGAAGTCCGTTTGCGGGAATCCCTGCTGGCGGAAGAATACGCGGAAAAGGGGATGTTTTTCCAGCGGGCAGCCACCTCTTTTTCCAGGGTGGTGTTCTGGTTTTGCCTGCTTTTGGGGGGATTGCTGGCGTTTTATATGTACGTTCAGGCGATCGCCCTTTGGGAGAGCGTGCAGGCACTTCCGGCGGTTTTACGGTATCCGTCGCTGGGGATATTTGCCGTGCTTTTGTTGGTTGTGGCGATCGCCGCGTTGCGGTTGGCGTGGATGTATTTCTCCATGCGAGCCAATCGTCAGGTGCAAATCCAGACGTTGCAAGAGCGGGAATCCCTTCAAAAAACATCGGGGAAAAAGGGGGCGAACGAACTCTCCAACACCCATTTCGCGTCGTTGTTCACGTTGGTTCGGTGTTATCCTTTGGATACGCCTTCGCCACACCTTTCCACGTCGGAAAATGCGGATCCCCAGGAATGGCAGACGTTTCACGATCGCATGACGAAGCTCCGGAAAGCACCGGATATTGCAGATTCCGAAGCGTTGCCCAACCGTCGGGAATGGGTTCAGGAATTTCAGAAAGCCCAGAAGTTCCTGGACGACCATGCCCAAATGCGTCTCGAAAAATTGTCCCGGATCGTCGCCTTGAAAACGGCCCTTTCGCCCTATCCGTTGTGGGACATGCTGATCGTTTTGTTCTGGTCGTTCCAGTACCTTACCGAGCTGTGTCGGATTTACAATCTTCGGGTCGATTTTTACGGAACGGCCCGCCTGCTTTTGGAATTATGGATCACGGCGTTTTGCTCGGCGAAAATCGACAGTGCGGAGGAATACACCCAGGCGGCGGCAGAACAGGCGGTGTCGGGGCTGATTTCCAACAACGTCGCGAAAACGATTTTCGGAAGCGCCAGTGCCAAAGCGGTTTCCGGGCTGGCCAATTACTACCTGTTTCGGCGTCTGGGACGTCAGGCTATCCGACGCATTCAGCCGCTGGTTATGGAAACCGATCCCACGTGACACTCCACCCGTTTCTCATTTAATATCCCGGATAATGCCGGTCGGACGCACCAGGTCGGTCAACACCGGGCCGGTCACCAGGGTGGACGAATTGCGTGCCAAATCCCCGGCATCCATGCGGATAAAAATCTTGCCCGGCAACTTTTCCGGAATCCGCCAACTGTAACTCCCGGAGTTTTCCAATGGCCCGGACATGGCCCGCCACGGGCCTTCCATGGCCGACGACCACGAAAGCAAAATCGGCGATGGCCCAAAATGCGGGTCGGACGCATGCCACCGGACTTCCAGTTCGCCAAAGTCCGCCATCAGTTTGACCGATTCCAGCCGAAGCCGTGGAATCACCCGATCCAATACCACCTGCATCTGCGGCAACGTGCCTGCCACCGGGCGTTCCCCCCCCACGCCGGCACCATTGAGTACCACCAGGCAGAGTCCATACTCGCCGTCCTCCTTCAAATCAACCATCATCGGAGACTGGCAGTCTTTGTCCTCCCCCAAAAGCTGCCACGTCTGGCCGCCGTCGAGCGTTCCCCAAAGCTCCACCTTGCCAACGCCAGAGGAACCGACCGTCGAAACGTCGTATTCCACCGTGAGCCGGGGTTTGTTCAGGTAACGCACCGCCGCCGAAGCCGATTCCTCGTTGGCCGGGGCGCTGAGCGAAAGGAGCAGATCGTCCGCCGGAGCTGCCGGAGCCGTTTCCAGGGAAGTTTCTGCCGGGGTTTCCGCGGGGGTTTCCAACGTCGCGGGAGGGGTGTCAAGCGGGGTTTCTTCCGTGCCCGTCGGCAGTTCGGGAAGCGAGGGGGCCGGATATGCCGCCTGGTGCGATGTGCCATCGTTCCCCCCGGTGCCGGTGTCAATCGGAGCAGGCTTCGCGATTTTGTAAACCGGCAGCGTGGTTGGCGGTTCCGGCTTCGCATTTGCATCGGCGACCGAGAAGGTCACGGAATTGGGATCGCTCGAACCGCTCGAATCGGCCGTTTCCATCGTGTTGTCTTCCGGGTCGGGCGTCCAGACGGGGACTTTTTTTTCTTCTTTCGGAGCACTGTTCGCCAACATCGACGTGTCCAACGGTTTGCCTGAGGTATTCACGATGATCCGCCATGTCGGCCCTCCGTCGGTACGTGGGAATTCCGCCCCTTCCGCGTCCACCAGGCTGATAACGAACCAGTATTCGCCATCCTTTGCCGTCTGCACGTTGAAAAGCCGAGCCTCTTTCGCGTCGTTCAGCTTCGCCCTGGGGAACGTCTGGTATCGTATCCAGTTCTTTCCCTGATCCCGCGATGCGTACAGCCGCACCTCCCGCACCTGCTCCAGCGGCTTCGTCGAAAGCAGGTTCTCAAACGGGAGCTGGAACATCCGCTTCTCCACCGGATACGGATCGGGCAGGCTCTTTGCCCCGGTCGTTCCCTCCGGCTTTGGCAGTGCGTTGGCCGGCGCAGGCGTCGGTGTCAAATTCCCCACGGCAAGCGACCCACCCGCCGCAGGCAACGGTGTTGGAATCGTCGGCGTCGGTTCCTCTGTCCCAACCGGATTCCACCCATCTGCCGACCGGTTCGGACGCGTTACTTCCGCCGTGTACTGAGGCGACCCCGGCGCGGTCGTTTCCGACGACGGCATAAGACGCTCCCAAAAACGACGGATTCCCCGATTCTCGGCATTCACGTCGCCCCAACCCAGCGCCGCCACCGCAACCGTTCCCATCAGCAGGTATGATAAGGTTCGCATTTTCCGACCCCATAAGGAATATTAATAATACAATGACAATCCTCTCTTTTCTTCCCTATCGGCCGGATTTCTTTCGCTTTTCATAAAATCACGCCCCACATGGATAATTTACCCTGCTTGCGTATTTTATAAAATTGGAAAATTCGGAATAATCGTTAAAGAACCATGTTCCCTTGCGACGATATAAAAGGAGACGGAATGGGATTCCGCGAAGGCAACTGAATACTTTGTTTTTTGGAATGGTGGGAGCCAGGCTCATGGAAAGCTCGAAAGTCAGCAAAATACGGAAGAAAAATTCGACCCCGCGTAAAAAGACGGTGGAAACGAAGGATTCGGAATTGCAGATGGTAGGGGAACTGCTTTTCGGTTCCCTTCCGAGCATCGAACCGACCCGCATCGTTCCCGAACCGGTCGCCGAAGAACCCGAAGTCCGGGAAATTCCGGTCGTTCGAGAAACGCCGGTCGCCCGTGAGATTCCCGCCGTCCAGGAAGCTCCGGTCGTTCGCGAAATCCCCATCCCGAAAGCGGCCCCTCGTTCCGATTTTTTCAGTCGTCCGATTCCGATGGCGTATTCCCTCGGTTTTACGGCCCTGACCGTCTGTGTCGTGGTATTCGTCATGCAGCTTCTTCCGGAAAAAACGACGGAAACCACGGCCGACACCACCCCCGTCGCCGAGAAAACGTTTGAGTCTGGCGCCGAAATGGCTCCGGTTCCGCCGACCGATTTCTTCAACGAAACGTCCCGGACGCCCGAAGCAAAGGTCGCGGCCGTGCCGGTTGCTCCTGCCGCCGCCCCGGTCGTCATTCCTCCGCAATACGAGGAAGTCGAGGACGAAATCCCGCAGTTCAACGCTTCGTTGGCTTACGTTGAGGCCCCGACGGTCGCTCCGGTCAACGCCCCGGTTGGAGGAAACGTTCCGGTCGATCTGCCCAGTGATGACAATTATCCGGTGTTCAACGCCACCGACGCCATGCCGCAGGCCGCCCCGGTAGAAAACAACATCTTCACCA
Source organism: Planctomycetia bacterium (assembly GCA_030535245.1). Taxonomy (GTDB): domain Bacteria; phylum Planctomycetota; class Planctomycetia; order Pirellulales; family Thermoguttaceae; genus RGIG3701. The sequence continues at coordinate 11,546 of JAUNBJ010000089.1, forward strand.
ATCCCAAAACCGTCCACTACAACGTCGGTTCCACGATGGACGAAATCCCCGTGTACCATGGCGGTGCTCCGGCCAATGCCCCCACTTCTCCGGCGGTGGGAAGTCAGGCCACGTTTGCCGCCCCCACGCCTCGGAAACTCGCTCCGCCGCCGACGGCTCCCCTGCATACCGAAGCGGATCCGTCCTGCCCTTCGTTCGACCCTGGGTTGGGCAGTGAAGCCTCCCTCCCGGTCAGCTACAATTAGTGTTCTGTAAAAAAAGAGACACGGGGGCGACGCGAAAAGCCCCATTCCCGCAAGCTTACCCCCACAAAGAAATTGTCCGGGTACGCTTTTTTTTATATCGCACCCAAGCCTCTACGGAGCTTTGGGGAATACCTCGCCCGTTCCGGGAGTCTGGTAGCACCGGAAAGAACGGGGTGGGATGCGGATGGCGATGTTGACGTTGGCTCGCGGGCCGTCCAGCTCCGGGAAAATGTCGTTGGGCCACGCGTTGGCCGTATTGATGAACAGTCGCCACGGCAAATGACGTACCGCGACAGGAAAATGGAAATCGATCATCCGATCTTCGCTGTTGAACAGAAACAGAAGATGGTTGCTCCGACGGAACTCTCCCTCCATAGCCCGCAACGGGGGGTAGTGCGGTTGGGCCAGCACGTCGTCGTTGAGTTTTTTCTCCTCCGTTTTCTGCATTCGTTTCCACAGAAACGGGTCGAAATCCGGACGCGGCGACACTTTCAGACTATCGGGAACCGCCGAGAGCATACAGACCAGCATGGCACACGAATCGTTCCAGTTGAACGGTTGTCCATCGTGTCGGAACCACGCCACATCGGGAAATTCGCACCGGTCGGTAGCGGGATGTCCGGACAGGAAGTTGGCATGTCGCAACGTCGGTTCCGCACGCCGAAACTCCACCAAAGCCCGAAAGAATCGAAGCAACTCGGCATGTTTGCGCGTCAGGGTCCAGTCCATCCACGAAATCGCGTTGTCCTGGCAATACGCATTGTTATTCCCCCCCTGCGTTCGGCGACACTCGTCCCCCATCAGCAACATGGGAACCCCCTGACTGAACAGGAGCGTGGCCAGCGTGTTCTTGATCTGCCGCAGACGTATCGCGTCGATAAACGGGTTGTCGGTCGGCCCTTCCACGCCGTAATTGTAGGAGAAATTGTTGTTGTCGCCGTCGTGATTGTCTTCGCCGTTCGCCTCGTTGTGCTTGCCGTTGTAGGAAAACAAATCGTTGAGCGTGAAGCCGTCGTGCGACGTAACGAAATTGATGCTGTGGTACGGTGCCCGTCCGCCCGGCTTGTACAGGTCGCTGGAGCCGGCAATACGCGTGGCCAGCAGGCTGGTCATGAACGAATCGTTCCGCCAGTATCGCCGCACGTCGTCGCGGTAACGTCCGTTCCACTCGGCCCACCGAATCGAGCTGAAATGCCCCACCTGGTACGCTCCTGCCGCGTCCCACGCCTCGGCGATGATTTTGGTGTCGGCCAGAAGCGGATCCTCGGCAATCGTTTCCACCACCGGCGTGTTGGTAGTCAAATGCCCGTTTCGGTCGCGACTCAAAATGGATGCCAGATCAAACCGGAAACCGTCGATGTGGTAATTATGCACCCAATATCGCAGGCAGTTGAAAATCAGTTCCCGCACGATCGGGTGATTCCCGTTGACCGTATTGCCGCAGCCGGAGTAGTTCTTGTAATATTGCGGGGCGTTGTCTTCCAGCATGTAATACACCGGGTTTTCCAACCCCTTGAACGACAACGTTGGCCCCAATTCGTTCCCCTCGGCAGTGTGATTGAACACCACGTCCAGAATCACCTCGATTCCCGCCTGATGTAGCGCCAACACCATCTCCTTAAATTCCTTCACCACCGCACCGGGAGCCTGGTTTTGGGCATAGTCGTGATGCGGTGCGAAAAACGCCAGCGTGTTGTATCCCCAGTAGTTCGTTCGGGGCTGCGTCCCCTCCGGAGCGTACGGGTCTTTGACCAGAAACTCGTGCACCGGCATAAGCTCCACCGCCGACACGCCGAGCGATTTCAGATACGGAATTTTCTCCGTCACGCCACGGTACGTTCCCGGCGCCTGGCAACCGCTGGTGGGGGATTGCGTCAGGCCGCGAACGTGCAGCTCGTAGATTACCGTGTCGGCCAGCGGATACCGCAAATGCCGATCCCCCTTCCAGTCAAACGCGTCGCTTACCACCACGCACTTGGGCGGCACCAACACCCCCTCGCGGTTGAAAAGATAATCCCCCGCAAGCGCCTTGGCATACGGATCCACCAGCCGGGCATGCTTCTGAAATCGAAGCCCCTTTTCCGGCACAAACGGCCCGTCCACCTGATAATGATACAACGCCCCAGGCTTCAGATGGGGCACGAAAAGACTCCAGACGTCGCCCCACCGGTTCGTTTCCGGACTCAGGGAAATCGTGTCGGACGGCTCGGTGTCTCGAACATCCGCATACAGAAGAAGCCGCACGGACGTGGCACTGCGACTGAAAAGCTGAAACTGCGTGCCGTTTTCCATCGGATTGGCACCATATGCCAGCCGGTAGTCAAAACAGGGGACAGAACTCCGGTTCTCCGACAGGGAAAACGACGAAGGCAACAACGCCGGGGAAATCTCCTCCCAGCAATTTTCTTCAAATTTTGGATTCATTACAATCCATTATACCATAAACCCGCGAAAGATTCAACCCGGAAAGCTCAACGGTAGGAGCTCATTTTAGAAGCAAAAAATTGATAATTAATGGTTAATGGTTAATGGTGCGTTTTGGGGCTTTTGGTTGTTTGCGTGAAATCGGTTTTTTGGCTTTTTTTGGAAAAATTTGCCGAAATGTCCGACTTTGCGCATTTTATGGGTTATATTAGGGGTAGAATCTTTTTCATCGGTTTTTAGTGGATTGCCAAAATGAAACAACCCTTTGTAACGAACAGCCTTCGGGAGTTTTCCCGGAAGGAAGATTGCAGTTTTTGTCGCCGTTCGACCGAAGAAATCGCAACCCATTTGCGTATCGCGTCGTACGGAAAATTCTTCCTTTCCCCCGGAATACGGCCATCGTACGATTTGCAGGTGGTTCCACGCGAAGGATTCCGGTACGAAACCTTCTGGATGGCGGGAAAGGGGCGGAGCGTTCCGGTTCTGGTGGGGGCGGCGACGCTGGAGAAGATTCCCAACGTTTTTCACGATTTGATCTCCCTGCTGGGGCCAGTTCGCGTTACGCTGGAATCGTCGCACGGAGTGTCGCAGGGGCGTAAACTGCGGCGGGAGTATACCCGTTGGATGGATCTTCCTGTGCTGGAAAGCTACCTGTTGGAATTTGAGCCGATGTTTTTGCGGGATGGCTGCTCAGGGATTTCGCTTGCAGACGAAACGGCGGGGGTGGAGGTTCGGCTGGACGAACACAAATTGTTCCTGGTCTACGGGAACCGAACGGAGGAATTTGCGGGAATTTTCAGGTCGCACGGAATGCAGTACGACATGGATTTGCCGCTAATCACGGACGGGGAGCATGTGCACCTGACAAGCCACGCGTGGTATCGGAAATTTTTGAAAATGGCAAAGCGAATGGAGGGAACGTGCAGAGAGGGTTGAAACACCGCTCCCCAGCAGTAGTTTAAACGATGGTAGGTCAAAACGCAGGCGACCGGGAACGACCGCCTTCCGAAACCCCGGTAGGGTATAACTCCGCTTTGTTTAAGGAACCGCTGCACAAATCTCTGATTTTGTCGGGGAGGGTTCCGTGAAAGT
>JAUNBJ010000007.1:0-59894 GCA_030535245.1 Planctomycetia bacterium
ACCATTAACCATTAACCATTAACTAAGTAGTAGATGTAAAGTCCACGAAAAACTTGGGAGAGAACAAAATGAAGGTGGGATGGATGATGTGGACCGGGTTGGCATCACTGATGCTTTGGACGGGGGATGCGGGATATGCGGCGGACTTTTCGGAAGCGGAGTACGGCCAGCTGGAAAAATGTACCTGGGAGGGAGACGACGGGAGCGTGCTTCCGTACCGATTTTATAAGCCGGAAACTAAGGCGGGCGAAAAATATCCGCTGATTATTTTCCTGCATGGTGCGGGGGAGCGGGGAACCGACAACGTGGGGCAGCTCAAAAACGACCAGTTTCTTCAGCTGATTTTTTCGGACAAGGGGCGGGAACATCCTGCGTTTCTGATTGCACCGCAATGTCCGGGCGGGGAACGGTGGTGCGAGGTGGACTGGGGACTTCCGGTAACGCACCAGACGCCGGCCAATCCGTCGCGTGGGATGGAAAAACTGCACGCGTTGCTCCAGCAGTTGAAGAAAGATTACCCGATTGACGAAAAACGAATTTATGTGACCGGTCTGTCGATGGGAGGATACGGAACGTTTGATTTCATGGTGCGTTATCCGAACGAGGTGGCGGCGGCGATTCCGGTCTGCGGCGGGGCGGATTTGAAAAAATTGCGGGAGGATCCCCTGGTATACACCATTCCGGTTTGGATATTCCATGGGAGTGCCGACGGTGCGGTTCCGGTGACTCGCAGCCGTGGTGCCTACGAGATTTTGAAAACCCGCAACCCGGACGCGCACTATACGGAAGTCCCGGAAATGGGGCATAATGTGTGGACGGTGGCGTACAAGACCCCCGGTTTGATCGATTGGTTGTTCCGGCAGTCGAAATAACGTGTGGCGTTAGGAACCTTATTTAGCGAACAAAAGACGAACAGTGATGTATCCATATATTCAAATAGCGCGTCCCGACCATTGGTTCAAGAATGTGTTCATGCTTTTGGGCGTGGTGCTGGCGATGTTTTACAAGCCGGATCTGTTCTACGATTCCGGGGCGATGACGCATGTTCTTTTGCGGCTTGCGTTGGGGCTTGCGGCGGTTTGCATGGTGGTTTCCAGCAATTACGTCATTAACGAGATTCTGGACGCTCCGACCGACCGGATTCATCCGTCGAAGTGCCATCGTCCGATTCCTTCCGGGAAGGTGAAGTTGCCGCTTGCGTACGCAGAGTGGATCCTGCTGGGGGTTTTGGGGCTGGGGTTGTCGTGGAAGATGGGGGTTCCGTTTTTTTGTTCGGCGGCGGCGCTTCTGGTGATGGGCATTTTATATAATGTCAAGCCGTTTCGGACGAAAGACTGGGTGTATTTAGATGTGCTGAGCGAATCGGTGAACAATCCGCTGCGGCTTTTGCTGGGGTGGTATGTGGTTTTGGCGGTGGAGGTGCCACCCCTTTCGCTTTTGCTGTGGTACTGGATGGTGGGGGCGTTTTTCATGGCGACGAAGCGTTTTGCCGAGTACCGTTGGATCAACGACCCGGAAGTGGCGGCGGGCTACCGGCAGTCGTTTCGGTACTACACGGAAAATCGGCTTTTGGTCAGCATGTTTGTTTACGCGATTACAAGCGCTCTGTTTTTGGGGGTGTTTATCCTTCGGTATCGGCTGGAGCTGATCCTGGGATTCCCGCTTTTGGCCGGATTTTACGGGTATTACCTGTACGTGGGGCTGAAACCGAACAGTCCGGTGCAGAATCCGGAGCTGTTGTATCGGGAAAAGGGGTTGATGGCGTATTTGCTGGTATGTGTGGCGGTGCTGCTGGGTTTGATGTTTGTGGACATTCCGGCGATGTACGCACTGTTCGAGGTGCAATCGTCCGAAATTCAGTCGTTATGGATATTCCGGTGATTCGGTTTACAGGGGTTTTGGGGACGGATTTTCCGGATTTCCTGTAAAATATTGGAAAATTGGATTTTTTCGCTTGCCGGGGCGATGACGATAGATTAGAATGGCTCTCTATAGAGTTGTGGTGAAAATATCAAAGGAGTACAAAATGTCCTACAAGCTGAAATATGTGGCGTTTGCCGTGTTGGGTCTTGTTCTGATTCTGGGCGATGGTGCCTTTTCGCAGGACACCGACGTGAACAACTACGCAGGTATTGTGATCGACGCGAACAACGTGTTGCGGGTTCAGACGTATGTGGAGCCTTCCCTCCAGACGCTTCGTGCCCGGCAGATGGAGTCGGCCCGGTCGCTTCCGAAGGAGTTGCGGGAATACACGCCTGCGCGGGCGGTTTCTCTGACGCGGCTGGAGCGTGAGATTGCCAAAAACAACGGTCTGGTGCCGGAAGAAGTCCGTTACATGGCCGGGTTGCAGAAGATTGACAGCGTGCTGGTGTACCCGGAAACGGGGGACGTGGTGCTGGTGGGGCCTGCGGAGGGTTGGTACAAAGACGTTTCAGGACGCGTGGTGGGATTGACCACGGGGCGTCCGGTGCTGCGTCTGGACGACTTGGTGGCGGCCATGCGGGTTTTTGCTCCGAGCGGCGAGGCGTCGGTGATTGGTTGTTCGATTGATCCCACGCAGGAGGGGTTGGCGGCGATGCAGCAGTTCCTCCGGCAGGTGGGCACGACGGCGCGGCCTGGCGACACGATGCGGATTGTGAATGGTCTGCGGAATGCGTTGGGGCTTCAGGAAGTGCGTGTGGACGGGGTTTCGTCGCGGACGCATTTCGCGCAGGTTTTGGTCGAGGCGGACTATCGGATGAAGCTGATGGGGATTGGTCTGGAAGCGATTCCGGTGAAGGGGATGAAATCGTTTGTGGCGTCGGCCAGTCCTGCGGCGGTATCGCGGAACGCGTTGTTCCGTTGGTATTTTGTGCCGAATTACACGTGCGTTCGTGTCAGTCCGGACGGGTTGGCGATGGGGCTGGAAGGGCAGGGCGTGAAGCTGGTGGGGGCCGACGAATTGGTCACGACCGAGGGCGAGCGTAAAGCCACAGCGGGGGCCGACCGTGCGAGCAAGGTGTTTACGCAGGGGTTCACCACGCATTACGAGAAGATTGCCGCGTCGATTCCGGTATATGCCGAGTTGCGGAATCTGATCGACATGGCGGTGGTGGCGGCATGGCTCCAGCAGACCGACGTGTATGGCAAGCTGGATTGGAAAATGGTTTACTTTGGCGACGAGCGCCGTTTCCCGATCGAGACGGAGCGTGCCCCGTCGCGGGTGGCGTCGGCGGTGAATGCGATTTGGAAGGGGCATACGCTGATGACGCCGATTGGTGGTGGTGTGGAGATTCACGCGGCGCGTGCGTTGCGTCAGGAGAATCTGGTTTCGGCCGCCGACGAGAAGTTGGCCGAGGCGAAGAAGTCCGCCACGCTTCCGAAGAAGGTTTGGTGGTGGCAGTAACGGGGGGCCGGGGGAACTTGGGTTCCTCTTTTGAGCAGGTCTGAAAGAACACGAAAATATTGCGGAATATTTTCGTGTTTTTTCATAAGAATCCTGAAGGGATGCGAGATGATTTCTTCCCAGTGGATAACCGACGAGCAAGATGTGCGGCTGGCACCGTATCGTGGGGTTCGGGATCGGACGTTACGTGGGGAGAGTCTGTTTCTGGCGGAGGGGGATTTGGTGGTGGAGCGGCTTTTGGAGAGTCGTTTCCCGGTCGAATCGATATTGATTTCCGAGCGTGCGAAGGGGCGGGTGGGGCCTCTGTTGGAGAGGAAATTACCTGCCGGGGTGCCGGTTTATGAGGTTTCTGCGGAGAAGATGCCGGACGTGGTGGGCTTTCCGTTTCATCAGGGGGTGATGGCGGCGGGTCGGCGGGAGCGGGTCTGGACGCTGGACGATTTGCGGGGGCGGCGGAGCTGTTCACGGAACCGGGTGATTGTGGTTTTGCCGGACATTACGAAGCCGGACAACGTGGGGGTGGTGTTTCGGAACGCGGCAGCGCTGGGGGCGGACGGGGTGCTTTTGGGGGAGCGGGCGTGCGATCCCCTTTCGCGGCGGGGTTTGCGGACGTCGATGGGGGGCGTGTTTCAGCTCCCGTGGGTGAAAACGGAGAATCTGTTGCGGGATTTGGATTTTTTAATCCACGCGTGGGGGTACGTCGGTTGCGCGACGGTTTTGTCGCCGGAGGCGGTGGATTTGCGGGAGGCGACGTGGCCGGAGCGGGTGTTGTTGTGCTTGGGGAACGAGTACGACGGGCTGCGGGAGGAGGTGATTTCGCGGTGTGCGTGTCCGATCACAATCCCGATGGCTGCCGGGGTCGATTCGTTGAATTTGGGTGTATCCTCCGGGATTTTTTTATACGAGGCGTTGCGACAAAAATGAAAAGTTTCCGATATTTTAACGGCGTGTTGCTGGTGGTTTTTCTGGCGGGTGCGGCGGTGTTTCTGGTGATGGCAACGGTGCAGTGCGCTCCGGCGGGGCATGGAATTGCGAAAGAGACGCCGCTGGAGGAGATTCCGTTCGACGGTCAGGCGACGCATGGGTATTTGCAGACGCTTTGTGCGATTGGTCCGCGTCCGACCGGTTCCGAGGGGATGGCACGGCAGCAGGCGTACCTGGAAAAGCATTTCCGTGCGTGTGGTGCGACGGTGGAGTACCAGCGTTTTCAGTTTGCGCATCCGGAGAACGGCACGCCGGTGGTGGGGGCGAACCTGATTTTTCGTTGGAAGCCGGAACGCAGGGAACGGATTTTGTTGTGTGCGCATTACGACACGTTGCCGTTGCCGCTTTTGGATCCGCCGGGCAGCACGCGCCCGTTTGTGGGGGCGGAGGACAACGGCGGGGGGGTGGCGATTCTCATGCAGTTGGCCCACATGCTTCCGGAGATGCTGGAGAAACGGCAGACGCGGTACGGGGTGGACGTGGTGATGTTGGATGCGGAGGAGTACATGTTCCGACCCAGGGGGCGATTCTGTCTGGGATCGGAGTTTTTTGCCCGGCAGTATGCGGCGGGGACGGACAAAACGCGTGGATTTTCTTACGTTTGCGGAATTTTGCTGGACATGGTGACGCAGAAAGAGGTGGTGCTTTTGCGGGAGCGGCAGTCGTATCAGTGGCGGGACACGCGTCCGGTGGTGGACGAGGTGTGGAACACGGCCCGGCGGCTGGGGGTGCGGGAATTTCGTCCGCAAACGATGGCGTCCAACATTCTGGACGATCATGTGATGTTGCATAATTTGGGCAAAATCCCGGTCATTGACGTGATCGATTTGGACTATGCGCCGTGGCACACTTCGGCCGACACGCCGGACAAATGTTCGCCCTTGAGCATGGCTCGCGTAGGATGGGTCGTTTCGGAATGGCTGGCTGAACGCCCCTGAACGCAACAAGGTGCTGAATTGATAATTGGTAATTGATAATTGATGGTGGTGCATTTTTCTTTGAGCAAGAGTTTGCTTTCTATTCCACAAAAAGGATGGAATCGAAACCATTAACCATTAATGGCATTAACCATGATTTTCCTGCGGCTTCCCCATTGACACAAATGGTTTTTCCGCTAAAATGGTTCCTTCCAGTTGCTATTCCGGGATTCTATCGGAGCCAGGGTGGTTCCGTCACTTCTGCCGCAGCACGGCGGAAGGGAAGCGTCAATCTGGAGACATGACTTTATTTTAGAAAGGTTACGAAGATGGCTCATTACAATGGACCTAAAGCACGTATCAACCGTCGATTCGCCGTCAAGCCGGAGAAATCCGCCGCTTCCGAGGAAGTGCAGCAGATTGTCCCGATTTTCGAGAGTGCCGGTGCCGTTCGTGCGTTGAAGAATCGTCCGTTCCCTCCGGGGATGGCGCGTGCTCATGGACGCAAGTCGGTGTACGGTCAGTCGTTGGCGGAGAAGCAGAAGATCAAGTATTATTTCGGAATCAGCGAGCGTCAGCTTCGTAAACTTTATTCGATTGCCAAGCGTCAGAAGGGCAACACGGCCGACAATCTGAAGGTGTTGTGCGAGCGTCGGTTGGACAACGTGATTCGTCGTGCGGGGTTGTGCAAGACCCGTCCGCAGGCGCGTCAGGGTGTGGCGCACGGGCATTTTTTGGTGAATGGTGTGCGTACGGACGTGGCGTCCTTCTCGGTCCGTCCGGGCGACGTGATTACGGTTTCCAGTGCTGCGAAGCTCCGCGAGATGTACAAGATGATTTCCGACGAGGCGGCCAAGGGTGTGGATTTGCCGTGGCTTTCGTTTGATGCGGAGAACCTGACGGTGACGGTGACGAGTCTGCCGATGGCCGAAGATTTCTCCCTGCCGGTGGAGATGGGGCTGGTGGTCGAGTTCCTGGCCCGTTAGTAGAGGGTGTCCTGCCGGGCGACAAATTTTCGATACCAACGCGAAAGACGGGGTTTACGCTCCGTCTTTTGTTTTTAAATCACAGGGAAGTTGACGTCTGCCTGCAAATATGCTAGACTAAACGAGGAGTTTGTCGGGTAAATTTTTTTGGGGTTGTTGTGTTTTTGGTTCATCCGTTGTTTTTGCTGGGGTTTTTGGTCGCCGGGGTGCCGATTTTGTTGCACTTCCTGATGAAGCGGCAGCCTCGGAAGCTGAATTTTCCGGCGATACGGTTTTTGCAGTCACGGGAGCGGGCGAGGAATCGTTCGTTGCAGTTGCGGCATTGGCTGTTATTGGCGACGCGGGTTTTTCTGGTTTTGGTTTTGGTATTGCTGTTTGCCCGACCGGGGAGGAAGGCGGCGGGCACGGCGGCGGAGAATGGGCCGGTGTCGGTGCTTTTGGTGTTGGACACATCGCCTCGGATGGGCTACCGGTTCGAGAATCAGACGTTTTTGGAACGTGCGAAGAAGCAGGCGTATCAGGTTCTGGCGACATTGCCGGCGGGGAGTCAGGCGGCGGTGATTTCGACGTTTCCATCACCGCAAGGTTTTTTACCCGATTTGGGGGAAGCGGAACGGCGGGTTCGGAATTTGGTACTTTCGCCGGCGTCGCGGAGCATGACGGAAACGTTGGGGGAGGTGTTGCCGCTTTTGGAAAACGTGACGGGGCGGCGGGAGGTTTACCTCTTTACGGATGCGGCGGAAAACGCATGGCCGGGTGAGGCGGGGGTGTTTGGCGGTCTTTTGGAAAAGTATCCGGGAACGCGGGTGTATTGGGTGGACGTGGGGGAGGAAAAGACGGCGAACATGTCGGTGGAAATTCCGTTGTCTCAGGCGTTTTCGGTGGATGCCAGGGGGATGGCGACGTTGGAGGTGCGGTTTGGTGGAGGGGACGACACACCGCGGACGGCGACGCTTTGGCTGTACGACGCTTCCGGGCAACTTCGGAAGCGGGACGAACGGCAGATTTCGGGGGAGTCGGTGGTGACGTTTCCCTTTTCGGTTCCGGACGCGGCGGGGTGCCAGGGGGAGGTGCGGCTGGAGGGGACGGACGCGCTGCCGTTTGACAATCGGGCGGCGTTCACGATTCCTGCCGTCACGACACGGAAAATCCTGCTGGCGGCGACGGGGGACGACGCGTTTTTTGTGGAGCGTGCGCTGCGTTCGGCACCGCGTCGCAGGGAGGCGGCGTATGGGTGCGAGCAGGTTTCGTACGCAGAGCTTTCGGGAAAATCGTTGGGGGAGTATCAGGCGATTTTTTTACTCGATCCGCCGGCGCTTTCGGGAGCGTTTTGGAACACGCTTCGGGAAAACGCGGAAAACGGACTGGGGGTGGGGATCGCGTTGGGGCCGAAAACGGACGGAAAGAATCTGGCAATTCCGGAGGCGAAAGCGTTTTTACCCGCGTTACCGGAGATGTTGGCCCGGCATCCGGAGGGGGTGGTGCTGATCCCCTCGCGAACGTCGCACCCGATTCGGAAGGTCTTTTCCGATCTGGGGGTTTCGGTGCCGTGGGACGTTTCGCCGGTGTTTCGGTACTGGCAGTTGGGGGCCGTGGCGGAGAACGTAACGGTGGTGTTTCGTTTTCCAGGGGGGGATCCGGCGATTCTGGAGCGTCGCAATGGGTTGGGGACGGTGCTTTTGTGTGCAACGCCCCTTTCGCCGACGGGGAACGACGCGTGGAACCTGCTGCCGTCGGGGGGGTCGTGGCCGTTTCTGGTTTTGGTTAACGCGATGGCCGATCACCTGACCGGTTCGGAGCGTTTTTCCGGCAACGTGTTTTTAACGGAATCGGTGTCGTTTCCGACGGGGATTTCGTTGCGGGAGACGTACACGCTGGAATGTTTGCGGGACGATGGGGTGGAGACGCTCCCGCTGACGGCCGACCGCAGGCGACGTCGGCTGGATGTACCGAAGCTGGAACATCCGGGAAATTACCGCATTCCGATGGACGATGGGGTACGAGGTTTCAGCGTGCAGCTTCCGCCGTCGGCTTCGGATTTGACCCGCGTGTCGTTGGAGCGGCGGCATGTTCTGTTCGCACCGTATCCGATAACGTGCGTGCGGAACGTGACGGATTTGGAATACGCCGGCGGGGGGGACGCGTGGGGATACGACCCGTTCACGTGGCTTGCGTCGCTCTTTTTGGGGGGGATGCTTTTGGAGTTGATTTTGGCCAACCGGTTTTATTCGATACGTTAACGACGCATGTTTTATCCTGTTTTTTCGAGTTATCTGCTGGCGACGCTGGCCGTCCTGATTTTGGGAGCGGTCGCGTGGGGAAGTGCGCCGCGAAAAGACGGGAAGCGGTATGGGAGCCTGATTTTTCTTCGGTGGCTTTTTTTGCTGCTCTTTTTGGGGGTGCTGCTTCGCCCGACACTCATCACCCGGCAGACGCGGACGTTTCCAGGCACGGTGCTGATTTTAACCGACACGTCGCGGAGCATGACGGTTTCCGAGGATGGGGAAACGTCCCGTTACGACGCGATGAAACGTGCGTTTGACGATTCCTCCCCCGAACTTGCGGCGATGTCCCACGAGGTGGACACGCATGTCTGGACGTTCGACCGGGAACGGCTTTCGGCGACGTTGGAAAACGGGAAAATCTCCTTTCCCCCAACCCCTGCCGGGACACAAACGGCGATGGGGGCGGCCCTTTGGGACACCTACCGACAAATGGCGGGGCAGAAGATTTTGGGGGTCGTGCTGGCCGGGGACGGGGCGCAGCGGGGCCTGCCGCCCAGGGACACGCTTCCGCAGACCGCTGCGGTGCGGTTTGGGCGGTTGGGGGTGCCGTTGTTTACGGTCTGTTTTGGCAAGCCGGCGGGGGAAAGCCGTTCGCGGGATTGGGCGGTGGAAGATTTTCTGGCCGAGGATCGGGGGTTCGTGGATACAGAAATGACGATTACCGGAAGCGTTCGGGTGGATGGTTTTCCGAACGTGGAAACGACCGCCGAGCTGGTTCGGGAAACGCGGCCGGGCGTGTGGGAAAAGGTGGATGCCGTGCCGGTAAAAACGCCGTTGCCCAGCGAATCGGTACCGGTCACGTTTCGTTGGACGCCGCAGGAGGCCGGGGAGTGGAAGCTGGCCATTCGAGTCCCGGTGCAGGCAGGGGAAGTTTCCTCAACGAACAACGAACTGGGCGGGTTTGTCAGCGTGCGGGAAGGGGGCATTTCGGTGCTCTATCTGGAAGGGGCGTACCGTTCGGAGATGAGTTTCCTCCGTCGTGCCATGGATGCGGCGGGAGATGTGCAAATGGATACCGTCCGGGTGGAGGAGCCGGGGGAACTGGCAAAACGGCTGAAAAAGGGGTATGCCGTGATCCTTCTGGGGGATGTGGACGCCTCGCGATTCGACCCTGCCGAGCTGGAACTGCTGGGGGAAAAAGTCGCAGCGGGGGTTGGGTTGTTCACGCTGGGCGGCTTTCAAACCTACGGGCCGGGAGGCTACGCGGAAACGGCACTGGCGAAGATTTTCCCCGTTGCAATGGCGTCGCAGGAACGGCTGCCGGAGACGGACCCCATCACGCCGGACGTTCACTGGAACCTGCCGTTGCGGATGATGCCGACCGAACAGGGGCGACAAAGCAGCGTTCTGGAACTCGACCGGGATCCTGCCATTTCCGCGAAAAAGTGGGCCGCCCTGCCGCCGCTGGATGGGGCGAATCGGTTCCTGTCGGTCAAGCCGGGGGCGGTGATCCTGGCGGACGCGGCGGGGGAGAAAAAGCAACGCGTGCCGCTTTTGGTGGGGCAGACGGTTGGGCGGGGACGTGTTCTGGCGTTTGCCGGGGATAGCACGTGGAAATGGTGGCTCGGTGGTTTCGCGGACGTACACCGGCAGTTCTGGCGACAGTGCGTTTTGTGGCTGGCACATAAGGATGACGTGGTGGAAGGAAACGTTTCGCTTTTCCTGCCGCGTCGCCGATTCCCGCAGGAACAGGAAATCGTGTTCCGCGTGGAAGCGAAACTCTCGACCGGCGAGAACCTGCTGGAACCGACGCTCCACTCGCAGGACGCCGACTGGCATGCCGAGCTTACCCGTCCCGACGGCACGAAAACGGCGGTGCCGCTCCAACGTTCCGATCGGGCCATGCTGGGTACGCTTCCGTCCGGAATGGCCGTTGGCGATTACACCCTTTCGGCCACCGTCTTTCATGCGGGGCAAAAAGTGGGCACGTCCCGTTGCCGATTCCTGATTTTTCATGAGGATTTGGAGCTGGACAATGCGCAGGCCGACCCTGAATTAATGGCGTCGCTCGCGGCGGAAAGCGGCGGACGAAGCGTGGCTCCCGAAGAACTTGGGAAACTCTGGACGGAACTGGCCCAACAGAAAGACGCTCTGCAAATGGAGCACGAAATGTTCACCCCAATCTGGGATCGCTGGTACTGGATGCTCCTGCTCCTTACCCTGCTATGCACAGAATGGTGGCTCCGCAAGCGGTACAACCTCCCAGATTAATTGATAATTGATAATTAATGGTTAATGGTTAATGGTTAATCGGGCCGTGTGGAGCCGTGAACGGAGGGCGTAGCCCGTAGTTCCGGAAGAAGTGGAAAAACGCCCGTAGTTCTGGAAGAAGTGGAGAATCGCGTTCCCGTGCTCTTTCTCCACCTTTCCGGCTGCCTGTTCTTGCCCGTAGTTCCGGAAGAAGTGGAGAAACACGTTCCCGTGCTCCGTCCACAGCTCCATAAATAGGATTACACGCTAAAGGGAAGGTTGCAGGAACGTCCCGAACGGTTCCAGGGAGATTTTCTTCTCCCCGGCAGGGGTTTGCACCACCGTTTCCACCGGCTTGTTGTGGAAATTGATCACGACCACCGTTTTCGCGTCGTCCAACGTCCGCTGGAACGAAACCACGTCGTCCGGCGTATCGTTGTCCAGCCACTCCATCGCCCCATGCGTCAGCTCCCGGCGATCCTTTCGCAGTTGGGAAAGTTTCTGAATCAACGCCGTCCGTCGTTGGGCACGCTCACTATTCCCATCTTCCCAGTGAATATGGCAACCCCCTTTACTCCCGAAAATCGAGTGACGCCGCATGTCGGCAATCTCCTGCCCGCAGTACAGCATCGGCACCCCGTCGATGGTGAACAGGAACGTCAGCACGGCATCCATCCCCTTTTCGCCAAATTTCTCCTCCAGCCGCGTGTTCCAGCTTTCATTGGCAACGTCGTGGTTGTCCACGCAGTGCATGAACTGGGCGCCGCGGGGGGTTTGGGCCATGTACTCCTTCCCCTTCCGCAAGAGGGAGGCAGGCTTATTCTCCAACAGAATGCCGGGGAATTTCCCCTGAATCGGCCAACCGTAGTTCAGGTCGAACGCATCCTCCAGATTCTCGCGTCGCGATCCCTCGGCAAGCGTCCCTACGTCCGGCTTCACCGCTTCCATCCGGCGGCGTCCCTCCACCCAGAAATCCAACGGAATCCCGTCCGCCACGTCCATCCGATAACCATCCACATCGAATTCTCGCAGGTAGTAAAGCATGTTGTCCCAAAGGTACTCCCGCAGGGCCTTCGACTCGAAATTCAGCCCCGGAAACGCCCATGCCGCGTTGATGATTTTCCCATCCTTGTCCCGCTTGACAAAATCCGGATGCTCTTGAAGGAATACCGCCTTGGGGCCGCAGTGCAGGTAGACCAAATCCAGCATGACCCGCATCCCCAGCGAATGGCACGTCTTTACAAACGATTTCAGATCGTCGTCCGTGCCATATTCCGGATCGACGTGGTAGTAATCCTTCATCCGGTACGGGTTCTTCGGATTCTCCATTCCCGAACCTTTCTGCCGCGGCGACCAGAACGTCTTGTCCATGTCGTCGTCCGCCACAAAAATCGGGCAGAGATAGACGATCGTCACCCCCAGCTTCGCGACGTCCGGCATCCGTTTTTCCGCCGCCTTGAGCGTCCCTTCCGGCGTGAACGCCCGCGGGTTGATCTGGTACATGACCCCCGACCGCAGCCACTCGACCGGCACCCGCGCTGTTTTTTCCGCCACGTTCTGCGCCTGCGCTATCGACGCCAACAACAGCAGAACCGGGAATATCCTTTTTCCTTTTTTCATCTTCGTCCTCCTAAAAACTTTTACTATGCTCACTACAATATTTTTTACACAGCACTATTGAACCAACGTCCCGAACGCTTCCAGCTTCACGGGCGTTTCGGAACCATCCGTCCGTTTCACCGACACCTCCGCCGGCTTGTCACGGAAATTAATGACCACAAGCGTCGATTTTCCGTCCAAAACGCGTTCAAACGAAATCACGTCATCCGGCATACTGTTGTCCAGCCAGACCAGCGACCCCTGGGTGAATTGCGGGTTTTCCTTCCGCATTTTGCAGAGCTTTTGCACGTAGGCCGTACGTTGGCGGGCTTCCTCGGTATTCCCATCCTCGTCCCAGTGAATCCAGAACCCGTTCTTCCGACCGAAAATCGAGTGCGGCCGTTTGTCGGCAATCTCCTGACCGTTGTAAATCATCGGCGTGCCGTCGAGCGTAAACAGGAACAGCAGTGCCGCGTCCATTTTCTTCGCACCCCAGCGAACTTCCATGCGGGGCCACAACGAGGGATTATCGACGTGGCGTACCTGGTTGGCATAGTCGTGATTGGTGACACAGTGCATGTACTGCCCCCCCTTTATCGAACGGGCCAATCGCTCTTTTGCTTTTCGGAGCAGGGAAACCGACTCCCCTTTTACCATGACTTTGGAATACTCGAATTGGAGGTAAAAACCGTAGCACTCGTCGTACGCGTCTTCCATCCCCTTGGGGCTGATTCCCTCGCACAAAATCCCCACGTCGGGACGAATTTTCTCCATCCGACGTCGCCCTTCCACCCAAAAATCGAGCGGCACCAGATCGCCCACGTCCAGCCGATAACCATCCACATCAAATTCCTTCAGGTAATATTCCATGTTGGAATAGAGGTATTCCCGCAGCTTGGGATTCTCGAAATTCAATCGGGGAAACGCCCATTCGCCCGTCACGAAATTCCCCTCCGAATCCCGTTGGACAAAATCCGGATGCTCCTTCAAAAAGACCGCCGTGGGGCCGCAGTGGAAGTAAACCAAATCGAGCATGACCCGCAACCCCAGCGAATGCGCCGTTTTCACAAACGATTTCAGATCGTCGTCCGTGCCATATTCCGGATCGACGTGAAAATAATCCTTCATCCGATACGGGTTCTTCGGATTCTCCATCCCCGAAGCTTTCTGTCGGCCCGACCAGTATTTCTTATCCATGTCGTCGTCCGACACAAATACCGGGCAGAGATAAACGATCGTGATTCCCAACTCCTTCAACCTTGGAAGCTGCTTTTCCGCCGCCTTGAGCGTCCCTTCCGGCGTGAATGCCCGCGTGTGAATCTGGTAGATGATCCCCTCCCGCAGCCATTCCACCGGCACACGTGCCGTTTTGACCTTCGCGTCCTGCGCCAGCACTACCGCGGCCAGCAAAAACGCCCATACAAAGATCCCTGTTCTTTTCATTCTGTTTTCCTCCTGAGTACCTTTATTGAAACGATTGTTTTGTCACGAAAATAAGCCCTTGTATACATAGTCGCTCCCGGTCGTACCGGGTTGAAAAATTGTTTCCTCTCAAACTCTCCTTCAAAAAACTTTTACTACGCTCACTACGTTCGCTATGAATACAATAATATTTATTTTTTCAGCACCATTTTAAAATTTTCCTCCCATTCACTTCTTCTGAAAGTGAATCTCCAGGTTGTCCAGATCAATCGTCGCGGTGTTCGTATCCAGGGCCGCGAACGTTAATGATTCCAGACATTTCCAATCGGGATTGCCGAGTGCCACTTCCGTAACCTGCGTCTGTTCCCCGTTGGTAATTTTCAGCGTGTAAGTCTTTCCACGAGCTTCACCGTTGGGACAGAGAATCTCCAAATGAAACCATGTGCCCGGCGTGTATTTCCCGACCGATTTGCCGTTGGCGGAAAGGTTGCCCCCCTTGCCGTGCAGCGATGGGCCAACACGGTACGGGGCGTGCTGATCCCGAAATTCCAGCATGAGATGTGCCTTGTCGGAAAGCCGCACGTCCAACGCGACCAGAACCACCCCGTCGTCCGTGAACCGTGGATGAAAATCGAAGCAGGGGGCGAACGAAAACTTCGGCTGGTCGTTGTCGATGATCCGCACGAAGTGGTTTCCGTTTTCCTCCAGGATTTTGTAGAACGGATCGCCGGGACGGATTCCAGGCACTTTGCGGAACGGACGTTGCCGGGGCGTCTCAAACGCGTCGGACAGATCGAACGGCACGACCGGTGCGTCAGGCGTAAAGACCGCCGGCGGATACGTGTAATCCTCCGCCTTTTTCCGCCAGGCGGCATCCTCTTTCAACACCCCCGCCTGCGTGAAGTCGAACGGCACAAAACCGATCTTCGCCAGCACCGGCTTCGACGCCTCGGTGAATCGGAAGTCGTCGTTTGAGGCATCCACGAAATGCGGATCCGCCACGATGGAACCTTCGTCCATCCCGCTTTGCTCCCACTCGGTAAACGTTTTCTCGAAGAACCGCACCTTCTCGGCACCACCCAGATTCCAGTAAAGATTGTGCCGCATCGCCGCGTATTGAGGAACCCATTTCCCGCCCGGATTAAGCAGCGTCGCCAGTTCCGTGTCGTCGTACAGGATGATGTTCCGCTCCATCGTAAATGACAGATGTTCTTCCGGCCGGGAACGTTTGAGCTGCTCCTCCAGACTGAACGCGAGGATGTTGTTCCGCAGCAGATTGTGCGAACCGTAATGCTGATGGAACGTGCCGGTATGCACGCGATACACCAGGTTGTTCTCGAACCGTATGTCGGACGATCCCTCGTCGGTGTACAGTCCCCATCCGCCCCGTCCGTACCGGTTGTAGGAATAGACGTGGTGGATCGTGTTGTTGGAAACCGATGTGCCGGGCGAAATGCCGAGCGAGTAAACCCCGCCCATATCGGAGAGAACCCCCTTGCCGATATGGTGAATGTGGTTGAACTCGATCGTGTTGCGCACCGCCCTGGACTCCCGGTATCCCCAGACCCAACCGACCGAAACCCCGGTGTAAAAACCGTCGGAAATGTCGTTGTGGGTGATCGTGTTGTCCGACGAATGGCCGATCCAGACGCCGATTCCGCCCGCATCCTTCAGCCCATAACGACGAATGATGCAATTATGCACCTTGCAGCGTCGCGTCAGCCGTTCCTCCCGAAGCGACGTTCCATGTGCCGCCCCGATCCGTACGCCGCCTGCCCCCAGGTCCTCCAGAAGGCATTTTTCCACCACGCCGTTCTCGCAGCCCTCGTAAAAATGGACGGCATATCCGCCCGTGCCGCGAAGAATCAGGTTTTGAAACGTCACCTCGTTCGCGAAATTCACCCGAAACGACGCCGGAGCCGAAACCGCCGCCTGGCCGTCGCTCCATCCCTTTTCCGGCAGACAAAACAGGTCGCAGAAAAAGACCAGATTCTCAAACGCGATCTTCTCCGCCCGCTTTTCCGGTGTTCCGGCAATCTCGAAGAAACCGCAGTCCGCAAACGTCCCGGAGCCGACAGGAGCGTAAAACTCCGTATTTTCCAACGTTTCCCCCGGTTTCGGAAGGTACACGAGCGTTCCGTCCCGCCACAGCAGGAACTCGCCCGGTGCGTCGAGCGATTCGGGAAGCCCCTCGATTGCATACCGCAGCCCTTCGCCCCACTGCCCCAAAGCCCACTTCGCAGGCCCCGTCAGCTTCACCAGATTTTCCTTCGCGTCGTAGGCTGCCACGCGGTGCCTCGACGATTCCCACGAATGGTAGAACTGAATCTGAACGTCGAACACGGTCAGCTTCGTTTCGCCCGAAAGAATTTTCCCGATCGCATTCTGGAAAAAAGCCTGTTCCGCAGCTCTGGGATGGAACGCCCACGTCGGCCCGGCTTCGTACGCATCGTGGATGTACGCATAGTACCTCCCGTCGGCGGCGTCCGCATTCGGCGTTCGGGCAAGCTGTGCGCTGCGCCCGTTCACATACAACGTTTCAAACCACCATTCCCCCTTTTTCACCGCGTCGAGTTTCGTGACGAACCGCCCCTTGTCGTCTTTCGTCCACCCGGTGATTTTCTTTCCACGCGTGAACATGGCCCCTTCCTGGCCCACAAATTTCGTATGCGAATCGTCGGCAGTCAACACGACTTTTTCCTTCAGGAAATGCTCGCCCGGAAGCACGTGGATCACGGCGGTTTTCCCCGGATTCGCCGCATGCCACGCCCGCGTCTTTTGCAGCACGTCCCCAACCGACTGCTCCGGGGAAAGCGTAAATTCCTGCGCCATGGCACTTGCGGCAAACAGGAAAAGGAAGATACAGATTTTTTTCATGATAACACCTTATTCATTCTAAAGAACGTTCATTTTCCAATGTAAAAACCAAACGGTTCGATCTGGTAAGTGTCGCCGTCTTTCCGAACGCCACGATTCATCAGGACGTTTTCCGTCGCGGGAAAATCGGGGATTCGGACCGTTACCGGCATGTTTTTCAGGTTGAGGAGAACCCCGACCTTCCGCCCGTCCAGCACGCGGCAGAACGACAACACCTGGTCTGGTGCGTCGTTGTCGAACCACGCTACCGTGCCGTACGTGAACGCCCGGTCGCTTCCACGAATCTCCGCCAGCCGCCTGACCAGCGCCAGCCGCGATTTCCCGATTTCCGTATCCTTGCGGCTCCAGTCGATCACGCAGTTCCCATATTTCGAGCTGCCGTAAAGCGAATGCCGCGACACGTCCGCAATCTCCTGCCCGCAGTACAACATCGGAACGCCGTCCAACGTGTAGATCAACGCAAGGGCCACGTCCACGCCGGGAATCGTCCAGCGTTTGTCGATTCGGTGGTGCATGTCGTCGTTCGACAGGTCGTGATTGTCCAGATAATGCACGATCCTTGCCCCTTGGGGACGCTCGTTCGTCATGCTTTCCACGATATTCCGAAGATTTTTGGCCGGCTTGTTCCCATCGTAAACCGATTTCAAAACCCCGAAAAATGGAAAGCCGTAGTTCAGGTCAAACGCGAGCAGCTGATCCGTCTTTCGCGTTCCCTCGGCAAAGAAGCAGCATTCCGGCTTCACCTTCTCCAAACGTCGCCGTGCTTCCTCCCAGAAATCCAACGGAATCGCGTCCGCCACATCCATCCGGAAACCATCCACATCGAACGTCTTTACCAGAAATTCCATGTTGTTCCAGAAATATTCCCGCACTTCCGGCTTCGTGAAATCAAATTCGGGGAACTTCCACCGCGTCAAATGGAGGTTGCCGTCCGGGTCGCGTCGGAAATACTCCGGGTGCGTTTTAACCAGCGTCGCCGCCGGGCCGCAATGCAGGTACACCAAATCGAACATCACACGAAATCCCATCCGGTGCGCCTCGTCCACAAACGCTTTCACCTCGTCCGCCGTGCCATATTCCGGGTCGATTTTGTCGTAGTCGTTCATCCGATACGGATTCTTCGGATTCCCCAGTTTGGAAATCACCTGACGCGGCGACCAAAATTCCTGACGCGGATCGTCGTCCATCGTAAACAGCGGGCAAAAGTAGAGGATCGTCACCCCCGCCTCTTTCAGGATCGGCAGCTTCTCCCGAATTGCCAGCACCGTGCCTTCCGGCGTCATGGCCCGCGTATTGATCTGGTACATCACCCCTTCCTGAACCCAGGCCGGAGCAATCCGCGCCTGCCGCATGTTCAACGGAACCTCCTCCGCCCAGACGAACGGAGCCAATACCAGCAAACTCCATAAAAAAAATCTCATTGTTTTTCCTTTCCTAAATCATTATCATTTCCAGGAGAACCCTCTTTTCAAAAAGGAATTCTCACCAGAGGTTGGAAGCGAGTTGGAATAAGGGGGGCCAGAAGCGCTAGCGCCTGCCACCCGGATTTTTGGCAACCGGCGGCAGCCGTAGTCGCTCCCGGTCGTACCGGGTTCCTCTCAAACTCTCCTTCAAAAAACTTTTACTACGCTCACTTCGTTCGCTCTTATTAATATTTATTTTTTTATACAGCACTACGGTTCGCGGGTGATTCCCATAAATTCGTCGCTGAACGGACTTTTTTTACCCACCTTGTTGACGGCACGAACCCGATAGTAGTACCTTGTAAACGGCTCCAGCTTCGTGTCCTCGTACCGCCCCACACGATATTCCCCCGGAGGAACGTCGGCCAGAAACGTCTCGGCACTCGGCGTGAATCCGGGCGTCTTGCTGCGATATAGCTCGTAATGATCCAAATCCTTCTCCATGTTCTGCCCCCATTCCAGATACATCTGATCGACACGCTCCCCGTGGACCGCACGTGGTCGATCGACAAGCCCCGTGTAAACGCTCCCAATCGGGGCCGGGGCGTCGGAAACAGGGACAGTCGGCAGGGCCTGTTCCTGAACCGGTTTTCCGGTGTCCAACCGAAGCGTGACGAACGCCGATTTCTCGAAGGCCAGCTCCGGTTTTTCCAACGGTTCCCGGTCGCGTTCCAGCACGTTGCAGCGGGAGTAGGTCGCATCTTTCGCAAGGTTCTGGGTGAACGTCACTTTGGGAATCGCGTCGCCATTCTGTTCCCAGAATCGCAGGATGTACCCCGTTCCCGGTTTCTCCGCCGCCTTGAGGGTCAAAAACGCCACGCTCGCCGAATCACATGCCAGGAACGATTTCGACGCGGGAAGCGGGCCGTCCTGCCGGGAAACGGGCGTCGTCAGCACCGGATGCAGCACCCGTTCGGCCAGTTGGGGAACGTTCCCTTTCCGGTAGTCGCCAGCGTAGGAGGTGATCACGTATCGGAAACGCGGATTGACGAACGATCCGCCAGTCGTGTGCATTTGCAGCCAGTCGGTAAACAGGTAGGAATAAAGATGCGACGTTTCGATCTTCTCACCGAAGCAGGTCTTGTCCGGATGGATTTTACCGAACTCGACCAGATTGCTGTCCTGCTGGATAAGTGCAACGCCGAACGTGCCGTTGCTCACCTCGCTCCAGTCCCGCACCGCCAGATACGCGTCGGTTCCGTGGCGGGTGACATCTTTTTGCGGCTCCACGATACTACCGTTGAGCTGGGCGTGGAACGTGCCGCCGGGAACGTTAAACGGAAACGCATAATACCCGTAGCGATAATAACGACGCGTGTTGACCAGGTCGCGGACGTGGAACATCTGGTTGTCGATGTCGATCCGCTTCTCGTGGTCGGGAAGGGTGACGGTCTGCGTGATGTCGGCTTTCGTGGCGTCGTCCTGAAGCGTGACCACGACCGTCTGGCCGCCGTTTCCACGAAGCACCTGAAACTTCGCATCCTTCGACGAGGTAAACGTTTGGTGATTGTCCCTGGTATAGACGAACTGGTTGCACCGATAGGGGGCCTGGGGGTCTAAAAGCTCCCGATTCAATTCCCTGTCGAAAAGGCTGGAAATCGAGCCGTCGGCCGCAAACTTGAGTTTGTAAAAACGATTCTCCACCACCGGTGGCGTCGCGTGGGCAACCGGGGCGATTGCCGAAGTTTTACGCTGCGAAAGCGGAACCGTCGTGTACCCAAACGCCGGCACGTCCACCTCCAGACCCTCCAGAAACTCCCTGCGTGGCTGAAGCGTGGGATTGAACACCAGCAGGGCATCCTCGGCAACCCGCACTTTGCCGGCCAGCGTTTGCAGTGCGCGTTGGGATTCCTCGACGGCGGTTTTCTCGGCCTTTTCGATCCAGTCGCGATGCTGGAGCCACGTTTCATACACCCGACGCCCCTGATACCCGCTGGTGCCGTAGGAATGTTCGTCGTTCCAGATCAGCATGTCCCACGCCCGACGGAACGCCTCGGCTGGATAACGGTAGTTTTCCTCCACCAGACTGGCCACCGACGCCAGTTTTTCGGCAGTCGGCAAAAGACGGTCGGCGGCAAACTTCTGAGCCAACAACTCCGGAGCACAAATCGGATGTTGCGACCAACCACTGGTCATGTCGCCGCGAAGCGCGGGGATGTGGGCGTCAAACGTTTCCCGCAAACGACGGAACGGTTCGGAAAGATCGCCAACCGTGCGGATTTCCGGATACCGCCACTGCGCATTCCACGCTTTCGCCTTGTTCGCGTTGTATAGATTGGGCCTTTCGTCGTCGCCGTAATTCGCGAACAACCAGACGTCGTAGGGATACCGCTTTTCCAGCTTCGCAAGCTGTCGACCCATGCAGCGGGTCAGGACGTTGGAGTCTTGAATGGAGCGGTGCCAGCCAAACGCCGTTCCGCCATGGTCGTATTGGGTGGAACACCAAACCAGCATTTTGCTCTTTTCGTCGGCTCCCAGCCAGTAAAACACCATCGGAAGCGGGGAATCGTATCGCACATCCACCCGGCTGCCACCGCCGCCCGCGTCGGGGTTCCACGTTCCGGAAATCTTGGTCTTGTCCATCGGCCAGATCGTCGATTTTAGCGGATTCCACTGGTTCGGGCAAAACAGGATATTTCGGATTCCCGCGTCGGCATACGGTGCGACAATCGACCAGCTCATGCCGTTGTTATCGCACATCATCATGGTGTCGGTGTCGAGATTCCACCGTTCTTCCAGCCATCGTTTGGTGTACGCACTGCGGCAGAGTTCCTCAAAACCGTAAACCTGCGTGTGGTTTCCGGCACAGGTGGCTCCAATTCCGATCAGCCCCTTTTTCACGTAATTTTCAATGACGTTTTTCGCCGCTTCCTCGCTGCGATCCTGCCCGTAATTGCTCCAGAACCAAACCCCCTCGCTCATGTAACGATAACGCGACGCGTCGGGCCAGTCTTTCGTCTGGTCGACAAGCGCCATCGCCTGGTCGTAGCATTCACTCGACATTTTACGTTGGATGTACTGCGAGTTGTGCAGGCCAATATCGCAGTGCGTCGAGCTGACGACGTAAATCGTCCAGGGACGCGGGAGGTGCCACGGAACGGTTTTTTCCGCGAGAAGGGTTCCTTTGCCGTCCCGGAGTGTCCAGAGCGTATCGACCGCCCCCAGGTCGGCGGGGAGCATGGCGAAACGGTGATTTTCCCCCATGCCAAGCGGGGAGAGCGTCGTTTCACAGAGCGTTTTCCCGTTCCGCGAAACGGTCAGGAACACCGGCCCCGAATCCCGCGACGCGACGACCGTGATTTCCGCCCGCTGCATGGCAGGTTCCGCACGGGTGACAAGCGACGTGGGGGTGACGTCCCAGCTTTCGATCCATGGTTTTTCCTGAGCAAACAGCACGACAGACAAACAGAGAAACAGACTGAAAAAGAACAGGAAGATGGGTTTCAGTGTCATGGGCGGGATTCCTTAAAGGGAAGGGAAAAACATTTTCCTTCATTCTACAGGACGCCCCACCTCTTTGCAAGGTGTTCGGAGGGTATAAATTTTGTTTCTTTTTATGTAAAAAAGGAAAGGAAAAAACGCATGAATTAATGCCATTAACCATTAACCATTGACCCTTAACCATTATTCTAAAAGTACCGGTTCTTGTAAAAAAATGAAAATCGGGTATAATTCCGCAAATGTATTATTAGGAAATCCTTCTTTAGGAAACAGGCCATGCTGGAGATATTGGAAAAACGGGAAGTCGCCCCGAATATTCATGAAATGATCATTCACGCGCCGGACGTGGCGGCAAAGGCGCAGCCGGGCCAGTTCGTTATCGTGATGGCCGAGGAAATCGGGGAGCGTATCCCGCTGACCATTGCCGATTACGACGCGAAAAAAGGCACCGTTACGCTGGTGTTGATGAAAGTCGGCCTGACTTCAACGAAACTTTCCCGCATGAACGAGGGGGATTCGCTGTACGCACTGATTGGTCCATTGGGGCACGCTTCGGAAACCGGCAATCTGGGCACGGTCGTGCTGGTGGCGGGGGGCGTCGGGACGGCGCCGGTTTATCCGATTGCCAAACTGCTGCACGAGCAGGGGAACAAAGTCATTACGATTCAGGGGTCGCGGACGAAAGACCTGCTGTTCTGGGTGGATCGTCTGGAAGCGGTAAGCGACGAGCATATCGTCACGACGGACGACGGCACGTTTGGTCGCAAGGCGATGGTGACGGAACCGTTGAAAGAGGTGCTGGAACGAGAGCCGGTGGCGTGCGTCTGGGTGATTGGCCCGGCGATCATGATGAAATTTTGTGCCTTGACGACGAAACCGTTCGGGGTAAAGACGATGGCCAGCCTGAATACCATCATGATCGATGGTACGGGGATGTGCGGCGGGTGCCGTTGCACCGTGGGTGGCGAGACGAAATTCACCTGCTGCGACGGGCCAGAATTCGATGCGCATCAGATCGACTGGGATTCCGTCATGAAGCGCCAGCGGATTTATCGCTGCGAGGAGCAGTGCTCGATGGATCGATACGTCGCGCAGGCCGGACTGGGAAAGTGAGCTGACGAGGTTTTCAAAATGAAAAAGATTCAGGATATTCAACCTACCCGTACCCCCATGCGGGAGCAAGACCCCAAAGTGCGTGCCCATAATTTCAAGGAGGTGCCGCTTGGGTATTCCCCGGAGGAAGCGCGTTGCGAGGCGGCGCGTTGTCTGAACTGTCCGAAGCCGTTGTGCGTGACGGGGTGTCCGGTGAACGTGCGGATTCCGGAGTTTATCGCGTGTGTGGATCGGGGGGATTTCGCGGAAGCGGCACGGGTGATTAAAAAGACAAACGCGTTGCCAGCGGTCTGTGGTCGGGTTTGTCCGCAGGAGAATCAGTGCGAGTCGAAGTGCGTGCTGGGGAAGAAGCTGGAACCGGTGGCGATTGGGCGGCTGGAGCGGTTTGTGGCGGACTACGAGCGGGAGCATGACCTGACCGAGATTCCGGAAAAAGCACCGGCCAACGGGAAGAAGATTGCCGTGATCGGTTCCGGGCCGGCGGGGTTAACCGTGGCGGGGGACATGATTCTGAAGGGGTACGACGTCACCGTTTACGAGGCGTTCCACAAGGCGGGGGGGGTGCTGATGTACGGCATTCCGGAGTTCCGTCTCCCCAAGGCGATCGTGCAGAACGAGGTGGAATACCTTCGTCGGCTGGGGGTGAAATTCGCGTTGAACCAGGTGGGGGGGCGATCGGTCGATATTCACGAATTGCTGACGGACAAGGGTTTTTCCGCCGTGTTTTTGGGGGTGGGAGCGGGGTTGCCGTCGTTCATGGCGATTCCGGGCACCGATTTGGGGGGTGTTTATTCGGCCAACGAGTATTTGACCCGAAGCAACCTGATGAAGGCGTATCTGTTCCCGGAATACGACACGCCGATTGTTCGTGGCCAGCATGTGTGCGTTGTTGGAGGGGGCAACGTGGCGATGGACGCGGCGCGTACGGCGTTGCGGCTGGGTGCCGAGACGGTGAAGATCGTTTACCGTCGTTCGCGTGTCGAGCTTCCGGCGCGGGCCGAGGAGGTTCATCATGCCGAGCAGGAGGGGGTCGAGTTCCTGATGTTGGCCAGTCCGGTTTCCTTGCAGGGGGATGAAAACGGGATGTTGCAGACCGTCACGTGCGAGCGGATGGAGTTGGGCGAGCCGGATGCGTCGGGGCGTCGGCGTCCGGTGGCGATTCCCGGTTCGGAATTTACGTTTGCGTGCGATTTGATGATTTTCGCCGTGGGCACGGGGGCGAATCCGTTGGTGACGAAATCGGTGGAAGGGTTGGCGTTGAACAGACGCGGCTACATCGAGGCGGACGAAAATGGACGGACGAGCCTGCCGGGTGTCTGGGCGGGGGGGGACATTGTGACGGGTGCCGCCACGGTGATCCAAGCCATGGGCGCGGGTCGCAAGGCGGCGGCGGACATGGACGCGGTTTTAAGCCGTTAGTCGTCCGCATGGTGTTTTAGAAGTTATTGATTGTTATTTGTTTCGTATCCGTTTGCGAGAAATCGCGTTGAGAGTTTCCATGAACCGTTCCCAATACACGATCGAACGAAAGCCGAATGGCGTGTTGCTGGTGCGGGTGCATTCTGTCGATTTGGAAGGCAAGCCGTTGCCGGACGCGGTGTTTACATTTCGTCCGAACGATCCGCAGTACGAGTCGTGGCAAAAGCGTTTTCAGGAACAGCAGGCGGGCAAGTAACGTAAAAACGAAATTTTTCTTGCCGGCTTCTCCGGCATTTTTGCCGTGATTTGCCGGCTTTTTTTAGATATTCGCCCCCTCGGTATTCGGGGGTGGCGTGGTATAATGAAAGGACGGACGAGATACGGATTCTCACGTCCGAAGGCCATTTCAGGAAAAGGGCAGCAATCATGTTTCCTACACTTGTCGAAGCGAAGGAATGGGCGGTTACGTATCCGAATATTCCCGTGTGTCGGGAGATTTATTCGGACGTAAAAACGCCGATCGAGGTTTTGAAAACGTTAAAGACGGTAAGCCGGCACTGTTTCATGCTGGAGAGTCTGGAAAGTTCCCGGAGTTGGGGACGGTACACCTTTCTGGGGTTTGATCCGAAACTGGAGCTGACCTGCCTGGATGGGAAATTGACGGTAAATTCCGGGATGAAGATGACGTTTGACGTCGTACATCCGCGTGACACCATCCGGCAGATTTTGGAGGAGAACCGTAGCCCGCGGCTTCCCGGAATGCCACCGTTTACCGGGGGGCTGGTGGGGTATTTCGCTTACGACTACATCAAGTATAGCGAACCGACCCTGAAACTCGACGCCGAGGATACGGAAGGTTTCATGGATGTCGATTTGATGCTGTTTGACAAGGTGATCGCGTTCGACAACCTGCGGCAGAAAATGCTGTTGATTGTCAACATAAAGACGGACGCGTTGGAAACGAACTACCGTCATGCCGAGATGGAGCTGGAAAATCTGGCCCAACTGGTGCGTCATGGAACGGCAAAAACGCCGGAACGGGGGATTTTGAAATCGGAGCTGCGGCCACTGTTCACGAAGGAACGGTACTGCCAGATGGTAGCGCGGGCGAAGGAGTTCATTCGCGAGGGGGATATTTTTCAGGTGGTGCCGTCGAACCGTTGGGAGGCGGACTTCGAGGGGAGCCTGTTCGACGCGTATCGGGTATTTCGCACGACGAACCCTTCGCCGTACATGTTTTATTTTAGTGGCGAGAGTGCCGAGATTGCCGGGGCGTCGCCGGAGACGCTGGTGAAGGTGAGCGACGGCATGGTGTATACGTTTCCGCTGGCCGGATCGCGACCGCGTGGGAAAACGGAGGCGGAGGACGCGCAATTGGAGGCGGAGCTATTGGCTGACCCCAAGGAATTGGCGGAGCATAACATGCTGGTCGATTTGGGACGCAACGACCTGGGAAAAATCTGTGCGTTTGGTTCTGTGGAGGTGGAGCGATACCTGCAAATTTTGCGGTTTTCGCATATCATGCACATCGGCTCGACCGTTCGAGGGAGACTACGTTCGGAATGCACGCCTTTGGACGCCATGGACGCCGTGCTTCCCGCCGGAACGCTCTCCGGAGCACCGAAAATCCGAGCGTGCGAAATCATCAACGCGTTGGAAAACAACAAACGGGGCATTTATGGCGGTGCGATCGGCTACATTGATTTTTCCGGGAATCTGGATACCTGCATCGGCATTCGGATTGCCTACAAAAAGAATGGCAAGGTGTTCATTCGGGCCGGGGCGGGAATCGTCGCGGACAGTGTTCCGGAGACGGAATTTCAGGAGTGTGTCAACAAATCGCAGGCGGTGGTCAACGCCATCCGTACTGCGTCGGAGGGAATTGACTTATGATCCTGCTCATCGACAATTACGACAGTTTTTCCTACAATTTATACCAGTTGGTCGGTACGATTCTGAACGGGGAATCGGAGATTCGCGTGATTCGCAACGACGAATGCACCGTTGCGGAAATCGAGGCGATGAAGCCAGAGGGGATTCTCCTTTCGCCCGGGCCGGGGAAACCGACGGACGCGGGGGTCTGTATCGACGTGGTGCGATATTTTGCCGGGAAGCTCCCGATTTTGGGCGTTTGCCTGGGGCATCAGGCGATTTGCGAGGCGTTTGACGTGACGGTTTCCTACGCGAAACATCTCATGCACGGCAAACCGTCGGCAGTCCATCTGGATGGTACGTGCCACCTTTTCGCAGGAATGCCGGAAACGATTTCCGCAGCACGGTATCACTCGTTGGCGGCGGTTCCGGAGACGATGCACAAGCCGCTTGTCGTGACGGCGAAAAGCGACGATGGCGAGATCATGGCGGTCGCACACGAAAAGTACGACGTATACGGCGTGCAGTTTCATCCCGAATCGATCCTGACACCCCAGGGGGCCTCCATCCTGCGGAATTTTCTGAATCTGCGAAAAAGGGAAGCGAAACCTGCCGACCCGGTGAAAACGGCGATTCGGTCGGTCATCGGGGGAAAGGACCTCGATTTTGAGACGGCCCGAACGCTCATGCGTGGCATGATGAACGGCACGGTGACAAGCGCTCAGGCCGCGTCGCTTCTCACGGCCCTGCAGCTGAAAGGGGAAAGCGTGGACGAAATCACCGCGTGCGCCACGGTCATGCGGGAGGAAGCACATTGCTTTACGCCGGAGTTCGACGTGATGGACATCGTGGGAACCGGGGGGGACGGCGTGGGGACGTTCAACATTTCGACCACCACCCTGTTCGTCGTCGCGGCGGGCGGGGTTCCGGTGGCCAAGCATGGCAATCGGGCGGTTTCCAGCAAATCGGGAGCCGCCGACGTGCTGGAGAAACTCGGCGTCCGGATCGACGTTTCCCCGCAACACAGTTACGCCGCACTGAAGCAGCTCGGAGTCTGTTTCCTGTTCGCGCAAAAGTACCACACCGCCAGCCGGAGCGTCGCCAATGTGCGGAGCGAGTTGGGGGTACGGACGCTGTTCAACATTTTGGGGCCGCTTGCCAATCCGGCGGGGGCGACGTTGCAGTTGATGGGGGTGTTTCGGGAAGGGCTGGTCGAGCCGATGGCCCGCGTGCTGTCCCACCTGGGCGTACGGCGGGGGATGGTGGTCTATGGCGAAGATGGGCTGGACGAGGCGACCGTCACGACCCGCACCAAAATCTGCGAAGTCCATGGCGAAACCCTGAAAACGTCGTGGATCACGCCGGAAGAAATGGGGTTGAAACGGTGGGCTTTGAGCGACCTTGTGGGTGGTTCCGCCGAGGAA
The DNA here is from genome assembly GCA_030535245.1 of Planctomycetia bacterium. Taxonomy (GTDB): domain Bacteria; phylum Planctomycetota; class Planctomycetia; order Pirellulales; family Thermoguttaceae; genus RGIG3701. Next base: position 27,378 of record JAUNBJ010000007.1, read on the forward strand.
AATGCAGCCATCACCCGCAACCTTTTGAGCGGTCGTGAAAGGGGAGCGAAGCGGGAGATTGTGTTGCTGAACGCCGGGCTGTGCCTGTATCTGGCCGGAAAAGCCGACACGATTCCCGATGGGGTAACGCTTGCCGGAACGCTGATCGATTCGGGCGAGGCGCTGCGGAAATTGAACGCGCTGGTATCCTTTTTACAAGACGAATCCTGAAAGGCAAAAGGGAGATGATGGGAATATTGGAAACGATTGCCGCGAAACGGCGCGAGGATGTAGAGGAACGAAAACGGCTCCACCCGCTGCATGAGATTGCGTATCCGGAGGTAAAAACATGGCCGTTTGAGCAGGCATTGAAAGGGGAGGGGATCGCGTTTATCTGCGAGGTGAAAAAGGCGTCGCCGTCGAAAGGGGTGCTTGCCGAGACGTTCCCCTACCTGCAAATTGCGAAGGAATACGAACAGGCGGGGGCGGCGGCCATTTCCGTGCTGACCGAACCGAACTGGTTCCAGGGGCAGGACGCGTACCTGCGGGAGATCGCCGCATCGGTTTCCGTTCCGGTGCTGCGGAAAGATTTCACCATCGACCCGTATCAGATTTATGAGGCGAAGCAGCTGGGGGCGGCGGCCGTGCTGCTGATTGCGGCACTGCTCGACATGACGAAATTGCGGGAGTTTTTGAGTGTTGCGCACGCACTTGGGCTGTCGGCCATCGTGGAGGCGCACACCGAAGCGGAAGTCGATTCGGCGTTGGAGTCCGGAGCCAGAATCGTCGGCGTGAACAATCGGAATCTGAAAACGTTTGCGGTCGATTTGAACACGACGCTCACCCTGCGAAAACGGGTTCCGGACGATCGGATTTTCATTTCGGAAAGCGGTATCCGCACCCCTGCCGACATGGCGCGACTGCGAGATGCCGGCGTGGATGCGGTATTGATCGGCGAAACGCTCATGCAGAGCACCGACAAACAACAGACGCTTGCACAACTGCGGGGCATGCCATGATACGACTGAAAATATGCGGTCTGTCGCGGCCATGCGACATCGATTTCGTGAACGAGGCGAAGCCGGATTTCGTGGGGTTCGTGTTTGCCAAAAGCCGACGTCAGGTCACGGCAAAACAGGCGGCGACGTTGCGTCGTGCGCTGCTTCCGGGAATCGTGCCGGTGGGCGTTTTCGTGAACGAACCGTTGGAAATGGTGGAGGCGCTTTGTCGGGACGGCGTGGTGGAATGGGTGCAGCTTCATGGAAACGAAGATGCCCGTTACGTCGCGGAACTTCGGGAAAAAACGGACGCTCCGATCATTCGAGCGTTTCGGGTCGATTCGGAAAGCGATCTGGAAACATGCCGGAATTTTCCCGCCGATTTCCTGCTTTTGGATCACGCGCAAGGCGGTACGGGAACGGCGTTTGACTGGAATATATTGCGAACTTTTGGCGAAAAGTGGCCGGACTTTTCGCGACGTGTTTTTCTGGCCGGGGGCATTCGGCTGGAAAACGTTCTGGAAGCGAGGACGCTGCGGCCCTACGCGCTGGACACCAGCAGCGGTGTGGAAACGGACGGCTTCAAAGATCGGCGTAAAATTTTGGAACTGGTGAAAAAGGCACGAGCCTGAGGGAGGAAACCATGGGGAATACCCGCTATGGCGTTTTCGGGGGACAATACATTCCGGAAACACTGATGAACGAGATGCTTCGTCTGGAGGCGAATTACGAACATTTCAAGAACGACCCCGCATTTACGGCGGAGCTGGATCAGCTGAATCGGGAATATTCGGGACGTCCGTCGCTATTGTACTTCGCGAAGAAAATGTCGGAGGATTTGGGCGGTGCACGGATTTACCTGAAACGCGAAGACCTGAACCATACCGGATCGCATAAGATCAACAACGCGTTGGGGCAATGCCTGCTGGCGCAAAAGATGGGTAAAACGCGGGTCATTGCCGAAACCGGAGCAGGGCAGCATGGCGTGGCGACGGCGACCGCAGCGGCGTTTCTGGGGCTGGAATGTGAAATTTTCATGGGAAAAGAGGATACCCAGCGGCAGGCGCTGAACGTCTATCGGATGAAACTTTTGGGGGCACGCGTACACCCGGTCACGTCTGGCACCATGACACTGAAGGATGCCGTGAACGAAACGTTTCGCGAATGGACGACCCGCGTGGCAGACACGCATTATGTGCTGGGTTCCGTCATGGGGCCGCACCCGTTTCCGATGATCGTGCGGGATTTCCAAAGCGTTATCAGCCGCGAGGCCCGGCAGCAGGTTCTGGACGTGGAAGGGAAACTGCCGACGCTTGTCGCCGCATGCGTCGGTGGCGGCAGCAACGCGATGGGGATGTTTTACCATTTCCTCCAGGACGACGTGCAACTCGTCGGCTGCGAGGCGGCGGGCGAAGGGGTCGATACCGACCGAACGGCGGCGTCGATTGCCCGTGGAAAACCAGGAATATTCCATGGCATGAAATCGTATTTCTGTCAGGACGAAAATGGCCAAATTGCTCCGGTGTACTCCATTTCCGCGGGGCTGGACTACCCTGGAATCGGCCCGGAACATGCGTGGCTGCACGACTCCGGCCGCGCGAAGTATCTCCCCGTGACCGACGAGGAAGCGGTACGGGCGTTCGAGTATCTGGCCCGTACGGAGGGAATCATCTGCGCGATTGAAAGTGCCCACGCGGTGGCGTACGTGCAAAAAATCGCTCCGACGATGAAAAGAGACGATGTGATTCTTGTGTGTCTGTCCGGACGCGGCGACAAAGACGTGGCGTCCATTGCAAAATATCGGGGGGAGGTGCTCCATGAATAATATTGCCAACGCTTTTAAGCACGGAAAAGCCTTTATCGCATTTTTGACCGCCGGCGATCCGACGATCGAAAAAACGGAGGAATTTATCCTCGAAGCGGTGCGTGGCGGTGCGGATTTAATCGAAATCGGCATTCCCTTCAGCGACCCCATCGCCGAGGGAATCGTCATTCAGGAAGCGGATATTCGCGCCCTGCGTTCGGGAACCACGCCCGACAAGATTTTCGCCATGGTCGCCCGGCTGCGGAAGAAAACCGACGTTCCGCTGGTGTTCATGTCCTACGTGAACCCGCTGTTCCATTACGGTTTCGACGCTTTCTTCGCGAAGTGTGCCGAGGTTGGAATCGATGGGGTAATCCTCCCCGACGTGCCGTATGAGGAGAAAGAAGAAATTCGCGAAACGGCGGAAAAACATGGGGTGGCCGTCATCTCCATGATCGCACCGACGTCCGAACAACGGATTGCCGAGATTGCGAAAAACGCGTCGGGGTTCATGTACGTCGTTTCGTCGTTGGGGGTGACGGGTGTGCGGAGCGAAATCCAGACCGACCTGCCCGCCATTCTGGACGTGGTACGACGTTCCAGCGACATCCCCGCCGCCGTTGGTTTTGGAATCAGCACCCCCGAACAGGCGAGGAAAATCTCCCAGTGTTGCGATGGGGTTATCGTCGGCAGTGCCATCGTCCGCATCATCGCCCAATACGGAGAAGCCGCCGGGCCAAAAGTTTATGAATATGTAAAATCCATGGTTAATGCCATTAACAATTATCAATTAATCCTGTTTCCCCCCAACTGTTCAAGAGGGGCGGATTCTGGTATAATGAGGAAAAATATCATGTGAAAGGAGTCCTCGTTATGGCGGAACGACCGTTTGTTCATCTGCATTGTCATAGTGAATACAGTCTTTTGGATGGGGCTGGAAGTGTAAAACGTCTGGCAGCCCGCGCGGCGGAGCTGGGGATGAATGCGTTGGCGCTGACCGACCATGGAAACCTGTACGGAATCCGGAAGTTTTACAAGGCGGCGCACGACGCGGGAATCAAGCCGATTTTGGGGTTTGAGGCGTACGTAGCACTGGGGAGCCGGTTTGAGAAGCAGGGGGCGTCGTCGAAGATGTACCATCTGACGCTTCTTTCCGAGTCGCGTGTGGGGTTCCAGAACCTGATGAAGCTGGCGTCGAAGGCGTTCATGGAAGGTTTTTATTACAAGCCGCGAATCGACCGGGAGTTACTCAAGGAATATAGCGACGGGCTGATCGTTCTCAGCGGTTGTCTGGGGGGAGAAGTCAACCAGCATCTCATATCGGGAAACACGCCGAACGTGGAGAAGGCGCTCGAAACCATCGCGTGGTACAAGAATGTTTTCGGCGACCGGTATTATTTGGAGATCCAGAACAACGGCATGGATTTGCAGCATACGGCGACGCGGCACATGATCCCTCTGGCGGCGGAAACGGGAGTTCCGTTGGTGGCGACCAGCGACGTCCATTACGTTCTGGAAAAGGACTCCGATACGCAGGACATTTTGCTGTGCATCAATACGGGGAAGTACCGTACCGACACGGCCCGCATGAAGATGGAGACGAACCAGTTTTTTCTGCGAAGTCCGGAGGAGATGTACGCGGTTTTTCCAGGGCAGGAGGAGGCGGTCGCCCGATCGCAGGAAATTGCCGACCGGTGTAACGTCGAGCTGGACACGGGTAAGCGGTTTTTCCCGGTCTTTTCGCCTCCAGAGGGGTATGGCGAGACGGATTACCTGCGGCATTTGGCGTATCAGGGGTTGCGGAAAAATTACGAAAAGGAACCGAAACGGTGGAAAGACGGTATCGTCGGCGGCGAGCTTTCCGACGAGGTGCTGACTCGGCTGGATACGGAGTTGGGGGTTATCGAAAGGCAGGGGTATCCGAATTACTTCCTGATCGTGTGGGATTTTGTGCGGGTGGCACACGAACGGGGGATTTCGTGTACGGCGCGTGGTTCGGGCGTGGGGTCGCTGGTCTGTTACGGACTGGGAATCAGTCGGATGTGTCCGTTGGAGTACGACCTGCTGTTCGAGCGATTCCTGGATGTGAATCGTAAAGAGGCGCCGGATATCGATATCGACTTCGAGCGTGAGCGGCGAAGCGAGGTGCTGCAATACGTGAAGGAAAAGTACGGCGAGGCGAACGTTGCGCAGATCGGTATTTTTGGCACCATGAAAGCCAAGGCAGCCATCAAGGATGTGGGGCGGGTGCTGGGAATGCCGATTCCGCGGGTGGTGGAGGTCACGTCCAAAATTCCAGGCACGCCGAAAATCACCCTTACCAAGGCGTTGGAAGGGAACCCGGACTTGCGGAAGCTGTACGAGGAGGATTCCGAAATTCACGAGCTGGTGGAATATGCCAAGGGGTGCGAGGGGTTGGCCCGGCAAGCGGGGACGCACGCCTGCGCAACGGTCATCGCGCCTCAGCCGGTGGTGGAATTTGTGCCGATGCAGGTCGATAAAAAGGGGAACGTCGTCACGCAGTGGGAAGGGGCGGAAGTCGAGGAAGCGGGCCTGCTGAAGATGGACTTTCTGGGGCTGATCAACCTGACGATCCTTTCGGAAACGATGAATTTCATCGAGCAGACGACCGGACGCAGGCTGGATCCGTATGAGTTCCCCATCGACGACAAGGAGACGTATGCCTTGCTCTGTCGCGGTGAGTCGAAGGGGGTGTTTCAGTTGGAGAGCGACGGAATGCGTTCTCTGCTTCAGCGTATGCGTCCGGACAATCTGCGGGATATTATCGCCACGTTGGCCCTGTATCGTCCGGGGCCGTTGGAAGGGGGGATGGTCGATACGTACATCAACGTCAAACACCACCGGCAGAAGGCGGAATACATTCACCCGGTGATGAAAGACGTGCTGGAGGAAACGTACGGCGTGATGGTCTATCAGGAACAGATCATGCGTATTTTCAACCGGCTGGGGAAGATCGAGCTGTCCAGTTCGTACAAGTGCATCAAGGCGATCAGCAAAAAGAAGCACGACATCATCGCGAAGTTCAAAGCGGAATTTGTCGAGGGGTGCAAGTCCAACGGCTTGACGGAAAAGAACGCCGAGGACATTTTCGCCCTGATTGAGAAATTCGCAGGATACGGCTTCAACAAAAGCCACACGACGGCCTACGCGAAAATCGCGTTCATGACGGCGTACCTGAAAACGCACTATCCGGTCGAGTTCATGGCGGCGTTGCTCTCCGGCGACATTTCCGGGCGTAATTTCACGAAAAAGGATGCCACGGTCATTCACCTGGAGGATTGCAGGCTGATGGGGGTGGAGGTCGTCGGGCCGGACGTGAACACGTGCGAGGCGAAATATCGGATCGAGGATGGAAAGATTTTCTTCGCCATGATGGCGGTCAAGGGGTGCAGCGAAGCGGCTGCCGATGCCATTCGGGAAGAACGGCTGCGGCATGGGCCTTTCACCGATATTTTCAACTTCTGTGAGCGGGTCAACCTCAAAACGGTACCGCGTTCGACGATGCTGACGCTTTTGCAGGCGGGGGCGTTCGACGGTTTCGGGGCACACCGCTCGCAAATCGAGGCGGTTCTGGACAAGGCTATCCAGTCTGGCATGGCGAAAACCAAGGATCGTGAAAAGGGGCAACTTTCGCTGTTCGGTTTCGACGATGAAGAAGATTCCAACGGGGAAAACGCCGCGATCGACCTCCCCGACCTCCCGGAGTGGCCACGAATGGAGCTTCTGAACAAGGAAAAAGAGGTGCTGGGATATTACCGTTCCGGGCATCCCCTGGCGGAACATACGACGCTGCTTTCCCGGTACTGCACGCACGACACCTCCCAAGCCAAAGCCGCCGAGGATGGTGCCGCCGTGGTTCTGGGGGGAATGATCACGTCGCTGGCGTGGAAAACGACACGGCATGGCGACGCGTTCGCTTCGTTCGAGATGGAGGACCAGCAGGGAACCCTGCGTGCCACGATCTGGCCCGACACGGCCGCAGAGTACCGCAGCCTGATCGAATCGGGCAACATTGTCGCCTGCGTCGGACGCGTGGAGAAACAGAAATTCCAGAACGCTACCCCCTCCAAAAATGAGGATGCCGTGGACGACGAGGAAGAAATGATGTTGGAGGACGACGACGCGGGAGCTTCCATCGCCGTCGAATCAACGACCGAGACGACCAGCGAAAGTGCCAATTTCATCATTGAAAAAGTCATTTCAATGGAGAGCCTGAAAAACGACTACAACGACGGCATCGCCCTGCGGATACAGGAGGGGAAGCATACCCCCGAAACGCTGAAAACGCTTCGGGAAATTCTTCGTTCCTCCCCCGGCAGCGAGCGGGTGGAGATGATTCTTTACCTGCCCGAACACCGCGTCCGAATGCGGAGTGAAATGACCGTTCGCACCAGCCCCGACCTGGTGGGCCGTGTTCGCGACCTTCTGGGAACCGAAAACGTGCATGTCTTAACACAAAAACTCCAACCCAAACCGCGAGAAGAAAAACCCTGGAAACGGAAACAGAAGTCCTGAATCCCCGCGAATTGAAAAATGAATTTTTGGAAAATCGTAAAAACCTCGCTCCGCTACCGGTGGAGTATCGTTCTGAGTATCCTTACCGCAATGGGGGTCAGCGTCCTTTGGGGAGCCAACCTCAGCGCCGTGTATCCGTTCATGGAAATCACGTTCAAGGGACAGACGCTCCAGCAATGGATCGACAACACCATCGCTCAAAGTGAGTCCCAAATCGCGACCTTCCAGCGGGATTACGACGCGATCTCCACCCAGCCCGACCGGGAAAACGACGCGGCCCTCCTCCAGCGAAAACTCCGCACCGAAGAAACCGCACTTTACGGATACCGGCTCACGCAGAGGTTCGTCTGCCGGTTTGTGCCGAACGACGCATTTGCCACAATCGCCCTGCTTCTGGCGGTGCTTTTATCGCTCACCGCTCTGAAAATCGCGTTCCTGATCGCCAACACGCTGTTCGTCACGCGGGTGGTCAACCGGACGATCTACGACGTGCGAAACCAGCTTTTCGACAAATGTCTGGAACTGGATATGGCCCGGTACAACAACCGCAGCTCCGCCGAACTGATGAGCCGTATCACCAACGACGTAGGGGGCATCGCCACGGGAATCAGCTACCTCTACGGCAAACTGATCCGCGAACCGCTCAAGATGTTCGTCTGCCTGGGGCTGGCCATCTGGATCAATTGGCAACTTTTCGTCGTCACGGCCATGATCTTGCCTCCCATCGCATGGATTATCAGCAAACTGGCACAAAAAATCAAAAAAGTCAGCCGCCAAATCATGGCCGAAGTCGCCCGATTGTTCGAGAAAATGCAGGAAACTTTCTACGGAATCAAAATCGTCAAGTGCTTCACCATGGAGGAGCACATGCGCGACCTGTTTCAAAAACAGGGGCTGGTGCTATACCGCAAGTCGTACACCATCGCGTTTCTCGACGTGTTTGCCAAGTGCGTCGTGGAATTTTCCGGAATCCTCATCGTGTCGATTGCCCTTCTGGTTGGGGCGTGGCTGGTGCTCAGCGGCGGCACCACCCTGTTCGGTATCCCGATGGCAGAACGGCCGCTTACAATCGAGTGGCTCGTGATGTTTTACGTCGCCCTTCTGGGAGCTGCCGACCCGGCCCGCAAGCTGAGCGATATTTTCACCTCCATGCAAAATGCCGTCGCGTCGGCCGACCGGATTTACGAACTGCTCGACGCCCCTGTCGCCGTGCGGGACCCGGAACATCCGAAAACACTCGAAAACCCCAGGCCCGATTTGGTATTTTCCAACGTTTCCTTCGACTACCAACCCGACCGACCTGTCCTGCGCGGAATCCAACTCACGCTGAAATTCGGACAGACCTACGCCATCGTCGGCCCCAACGGGTGCGGGAAAAGCACGCTTCTAAACCTCATCCCCCGCCTGGCCGACCCCACCTCCGGAACCATTTCTCTCGGCGGAATCCCGCTCCCCGAAATGACGCAGCACGACCTGCATACCTGCATCGGACTGGTTTCCCAGGACGCCATCCTGTTCGACGATACCGTGCGAAATAACATCCGCTTCGGTCGCCCCTCCGCCACCGATGAGGAGGTGATCGCGGCGGCGAAAAAAGCGTTTGCCGACCCATTCATCCAAAGCGTCCTGCCCCAGGGATACGACACCCCGCTTGGCCCCCACGGGGGACTCCTTTCCGGAGGACAAAAACAACGCATCGCCCTGGCTCGCGTTATCCTGCGAGAACCTAAACTGCTCTTGCTCGACGAAGCCACCAGCCAGATCGACCTTGAAAGCGAACGCGATATTCAGGAAGCGATCGCCATGTTCCGCAACAACCGCACCACCCTTTTCGTCACTCACCGCGTCTCCATGCTCGCCCTTGCCGACACCATCATCGTCATGGATTCTGGAAGGATCACCGACCTCGGAACACACGCGGAACTCCTCCAGCGAAATCCCTTCTACAAGGGACTCTATACGAACTAACCCCCCATAAAAAAACACGGAAGGCGCAACCTCCCGTGTTTTCGTCATGTCGCTCCATTCCCCGCACACGAGGAAAAAACGCTTCACCCCGCTCGAATCCGCTCCTCCACAAACGGAATGACCACCTCCGGCAGAAATTTCCGGAACTCTTTGTGCGTCGCCAAATTCGCAATCTGCTTGATCAGCGAGCTGGATACGTGCGCCAGCTCCCCGTCCGCAATCATGAACAACGTCTCGACTTTGTGCGATAAACGACGGTTGGCCATCATCATAGTCAACTCGGCCGGAATGTCGGTGATCGGACGCACCCCGCGAATCATGATGTTCGCACCGCACTCCTCCACAAAACGTACCGCAAACCCCGTAAAGGTGCGTATCTCCAAATTCGGTATGTGACGCGTCGAAAGACGAATCATCTCCATCCGCTCTTCCGGCGTGAACATGTACGCCTTCTCCAAATTGATCCCGATGCCCACAATCAACTTGTCAAAAAGTTTGCTGACACGCTCCATAATATCCAGATGACCCAACGTAATCGGATCGAAGGAGCCGGGATATATCGCAATACTCGGTTTGCTCATAATAACACAAACGCGGTCGCCCGGATACGCGCATACCCAGACGCCGCTTTCTCAACGGAAAAAACAGATTCCCTGCCGGCGGCCCCACACCACGCAGAACCGCCATGCGTCTTGCCCTTACTCGGCCTTGGCCGTCTTCACCGCCTTGATCGCGGCGGACAAACGAGACTTCGTACGCGCAACCGTGTTCGGGTGCACAATCCGCTTGCTCGCGGCTCGATCCATATGCTTGGTCGCCGTCTGAAATTCCTCCGTCGCCTTCGCAGCATCCCCTGCGGCAACCGCTTCACGCACTTTGCGGCAATCCCCGCGAAGCTCGCGTTTGACAGCCAGATTGGTTACTTTCTTCTCTTCGCTCTGACGAAGACGTTTTTTGGCACTTTTGATGTTCGGCATGATTCGTCGAAATCGCTCCTGTTAAAAAATCCCTGATAAAATGGTAACAAAAAAATCAGCCCTCGCCCTTCCGCTTCGCGGAAACCTTGGCAAGTATTTCGGATACGTCGCGGTAACTAAAGTCCATGTCGGCCAGCGGCGTGAGAAACCGATCCGCCGTCTCCCACTCCTCCATCGCTATGGCCAGTTTGCCCGCAAGATAATACGCTCGTTTCTTGTTGTCCGCGTCACGATCCGGAATCTTCTCGATCGCTTCCTCAAAATTCGCCATCGCCAGACGATACTGCTTGATCGCCTGAAAACTCTGACCCAACGCCAAACAACACAGCCCGCTTCGTCGCGGTTCCTTCTTGGCAATCTGAAACTGCTTGATCGCCTCGTCATGATCGTTCTTCATCTGGTAACGCAACCCCAAATCATACTTGAATCCCAGGTTGTTCGGGTACCGCTCGCAACGATCCTTCCAAATTTCCAATTCCATGTCCAGCAACTGCGCACGCGTCTTTTTCCACTCGTCGGAATCCTTGCCGCTCTTTTTGGCAATCTGCCCCAACTTCTTCCGCATGGCCCGCGTCTGCACATCCTCCAGACGATCCTGCAACTCCGGAATCTTCCCGCACGCTTCCACCGCACGCTTCAAAATATCCGTCGCCTTCTCGAAATTCTCTGTCTGCGTGTAAATCTCCGCCAGCTCGATGTACTTCGCCTGATCCTTCGGCTGCTGGCGTATCTGCTGCTCCAGAAGCTGTTCGTGCGTCAGCTCCACCGTCGCACCGGTCTGCGTACGTGTCGTCACCTTGGCCCCCGCGTTCACCGGCTGCTTCGTGTAACCCGTCAGGTTCAACGTCCGTGCCACCGTCAGACGCGCCATGTTCCGCTCCGCCTCGTCGTCGCCCGGCTTCATCTCCGAAACCCGACGCCAACACTGATACGCATCCTCGATACGCCCCAAATCTTCCAGATGCTTCCCGCACGTGCGGTTCACCTCCACGTCCTTCGGGTTGCTCTCCAATGCCATTTTCAAAAACAGCAATGGAACGTCCACAAACCCCAATGCCTGCGTCGCTCGCGTCAGACCAAACAACAACGGCGTGTCCCACGGATTCCACTGCAATCCCTTGTACCCGCTTTCCAACACCGCCAGCCAGTCCTCTTTCTGAAGCGATTTTTTCACGGCACCATGCGGCCCCATCAGCTTCAAAAACGCCATGCCATGGCCTTTGCGGTTGTTGTTGTACTTTTTCTTCAAATTGTTCAGATAGACCTGCACGTACTGCGCATTCCCCGGCTCCCCCAAAACACACTGCGTCAGAAGTTCCGTTGCATAATCGTAATTGGACTGGTTGCTCTGAAGCGATCCATGTTCAAAAAGCTGCTGCAAACGCTTCCGCTTTGCCTGTGAAATTTCGGGCAACTGCGGATTCATCTCGGAATTTTGACCGGTTTCAATATTATCGCTTGACATATCTGCTCAACCATCTAGCTTATTTTCAGCGTATCCCCCACGACAGCCCACAAAGACTATCAATATATCATTCTAACACAGTTTCCCATTTTGACAAGGGGGAGAAAAACAATGAGCAATGAGCAATGAACAGGGGGTAAGGGAGGGCGGAAGCGATAGTAACGGCCTCTACCCCTTTTCCTCCAACAAACGGCTCCGCTTTCGTACCTCGTCGGCCTGCACCCAAAGCCCCCGACGCTCCAATATCTCTATCAAAAGATGGTACGCCTCCCGATACTCCGGATGATACGCTATCGCTCCCCAAAGTGCCTGCGTCGCCAACAAATCATCCCCCTCCTCCACCAAAACCCGCGCCAACGCTACCCGCGCCTCCACATAATCCTCGTCCAACTCTATCGCCATGGAAAAACGCTCCCTCGCCCCAGCTAAATTCCCCTGCCGATACAGCAAATCCCCCAACTGAAAACAATCCGACGCACTGGCCCCCGTCGCAAACAGAAGATTCCGATACATCTCCTCCGCCTCGGAAAGCCTCCCCATCTCGTCAAACGCACTGGCCGCCTCCCGAAGCTGCACCAACGAGACACTCTGCCCCCCAGACGCCGACAAACCGGACGTCTCAAACAACTTCGGAAACGCTTCGTCCAACACCGTCCCCTCAAAAAGGTCTCCTGACGGCTCCTCGTCCTCCAGCTTTTCCTCGCTGAAATCCATGACCAGCTGCCCGTTCGGCTCCAACAGCTCCTCGTCCCGTCGCAACAACACCCGGCTCCCACGTACCACGAAATCCGACTCCGTTAAATGCGGCAGCATTCGCGGATTGATGTTCCGCAAAAGCCCCAACACCTGCTCCACCGACTGCAATTTCGCACCGTCCGCCAAAAGTGCATGAATCTTCTGTGCCGAAAAAACCTCCTCCAACGCAAAATACGGCAAACGCCGTATCACCCGCACCGGCACAATCAACCCCTTCCGATACCAGTTCCGAATCACTTCCGCCTTGACACCCAACTGCTTCGCCAACATGGTGGGCGTGTAAAGCGTCGTCAACTCCTGCTCCCCCTCCCGAGACGGAAACAGCCGCTGGAGTAGCTGCGTCTCCGTGGCAATGCGTGTTTTCCCCTCCTCCAAATCCTCACGTACCCGCTCGGTCAGCCACGACGTGTCCTCCTCTTTCACCGCAAAGGCGTCGAAATGCCCCTCACGCTTCCCCAGAATCAGCCAGTCCACCGACTTCTCCGGCGACGTGACAAACCGCCCCCCATGCTGGCGAATCATTTCATAAACGTCTTTCTTAAACGTACTTTGCAACTTGCCAACAATACGCACCGTCTTGCCGCTGAGAAAACTCTCCGCGTCCGGCGGAAGATGGGAAATTTCGGGAGAATCCGACATGCGTTAACCTGAACCATCCAAAGATACGAAAACACGAAAGGGGAACGCTTCCCCATTTCGTGCCTTCGCGATACCCTCGATTGAAAAACCACTACTTCTTTTCTACCTGTGCCGGAATCGGTTCGGGAGCCACCGGCTTTGAGGGCTGCTCCACAATAGACCGCTTGTCGGCAAACGTCCGATTTTCCCCCTCCGTGGTGTCCGCCGCGTCGTCCTTCAACACGGGGGTCTCCAACTCCGGTTCGGGCAAACGCACCTCTGGAACCGTTACCGATGTCCCTGTCGCCGGGGCCGCCGCTGCCGGAGCCGCCGGAGAGGGTGCCGTCTGTGCCGGGCCAATCTCGCAGCCATTGGCGTCGATGGGAATGTACCGCTGCACGATTCGCGGCGTTCGGCAAATCTGTTCCTCCGCCTGCATCTTGCAAACCTTCACTTCGTATTGCTCGCTCCGCTGCTCGCAGACCGTTTTCCACGTCGTGTACGGAACCTGACGCACCCGCTCCTCCTCCTGCCACTTGCAAACCTTGACCGGAACCTTGTTCTCGACCCGCTCGCGAACCGGCTTCATCGTGGTGTACGGAACCTTCTGAACCACCTCTTCCCGAACCATTTCCGTTACCGTCACCGGAACCTTCTCCACCACCTGCTGCTCCACCATACGCGTGGAAGTCACCGGAACCTGCTCGCAAACCGTACGCGGCACCTGGTACGTACGCGGCACCTGCACCGGCTGCGGGTTCGGAACCCATATCTTCTCCACCTCATAACGCCCCTTGTTCGAGGGCGTCCAGTACAAACCACCACGCTGCTTCGTCACCTCGCCCGTGCATTCGTTCGTAACCGCTTTCGGCTCCTGGAACGTCAGCCGGTTGGCAAACAACCCACGACTCGGCTTCAACACCATCTGGTCGGTGTAGCACCCCTGGTCGACATACTTCGTTTCGTACGTCGTTCGCGTCTCCAACACCGTCTTGGAACGTGTCTCCATCCGCGTTTCGCAGACCGGACGACTCACCGTATAGCACCGCTCCTGCTCGATAACCTTCTGAACCGGCTTCATGCGTACGGTCACTTCCTCCCGCTCGCACGTCTCCGGAACGTACCGAACCCGCTCGTAACTTTGGTCCTGAATCACCACCTCCGTTATCGGAATGCGAACCGTATAACGCTCCTCACGCATCTCCGTCTCGGCAACCTGCTTGGAAACCGTATAGGGACGCGTTCGTAGCTCCGTCTCCCAGACCGGCTTGTACGATACGACCTTCTTTTCATCATAGACCGTTTCGCAGACTACTTTATACGTCGGCGGAACAACACAGCACGCAACCGGGCCGTCGGAAACAATCGGAGCCGAAACCGGACAACTCTGGGCGTAGCTCCGAACACTCAACCCGCAGACAAGCACCGTCGCGACGAAAAACGTTTTTTGAAGTTTCATCTTACACCATCCTTGCTTCCAATGAGCGTATGGGAATGAATCTTTTTATAAATCGAAACCGAGTCACGGACTCCCAGTCCGTATTTCTCTACTCTTTCCTACAACCTTATTCTACCACGTTTGCGGCTAAATGCCATGAAAAATCCACCAAAATTTTAAAAAAACTTAAAAAATTTACCCATTTTGTGTAAATTTATGCCGATTATGGAAAATTTTTTCGCCGCTTCACCGCTTGATTTATTTTCCCCCATGCTGTAAAATTCTACAGAAGAAAGCAAATCGGAGGCCATCATGCAATTGCAATCCCTACACCTGACCCATTTCCGCGGCATCCACGAAATGACGCTCGATTTTCAACCCCAGATGAACGTCCTGGTCGGCGTCAACGGTGCGGGAAAATCCTCCGTGCTCGACGGAATCGCCATCCTGCTGACCCGCATGGTTTCCCTCATCCGAAGCGGAAAAAATGCCGGACGTGAAATCGCCCCCTCCGACATCTCCGCCGGACGCAACGTCTCGCGACTGGTCGGAACCCTCGCCGCCGACGACATGATCTTCGCCTGGCTGCTGACCAAATACCTCCCCCACACACGCAAGCAGCCCGAACGGGACAAAATCCCCGAACATTGCCGCCCCCTGCGTGACTACACGTCCCAAATTCGCGACCAAATCGAACGGACTCTCGAAAATTGCTCCATCCCCGTGCTGATCTACTACCGTGCCGAACGCGTCGCCCTGAACTTCCCCCGCTTCGTGCATACCGACCGGGATTTCTCCCTGCTGAGCGTCTATCAGGACTCCCTCTCCAGCAAAGCCGATTACCGCGTCTTGCTGGAATGGTTCCGTGAACGCGAAAATACCGAGGACCGAGAATTCAAACGGCTTTCCATGGACAAAAAACGGAAAACCAACCCCGTCACCTACCGCGACCCCCAACTCGAAGTCGTGCGGCGAACCTGGAACGCATTCATGCCCGAATTTTCCGATTTCACCATCAACACCAACCCGCTACGGCTGGAAGCGAAGAAAAACGGTACCACCTTCCGCGTCGATCAACTCTCCGACGGTGAGAAAAGCCTGCTTGCCCTTGTCGGCGACATTGCCCGACGTCTGGCCATCGCCAACCCCACCCTCCCCGACCCATTGCAGGGCGAAGGAATCATCCTGATCGACGAAATCGACCTCCACTTCCACCCCAAACGCCAAGCCATGATCGTGCCGAAACTGATGGAGGTTTTCCCCAACTGCCAGTTCATCGTGGCCACCCACTCGCCACAAATTCTGGGCCACGTCCATGCCAAACGTATCTATCTACTCGAAGAAAACGACGAAGGCGTCATTGAGCTAAAACGTCCCGAAGAATCGTTCGGCATGACCACCGACCAGATTCTGGAAGATGTCATGCAAGTTCCCTCCCGTGACGCAGACGAAGAAAAAAAATTGCTCAAGGTGTTCGAGCTGATTGAACGACGAAAACTCTCCGAAGCAAAAGCCCTCATCGAAGAAATCCGTCAATATCGACGCTCCGAACCCAAACTGCTTGCCGCCGACGCCCGGATACAATTTCTTTCCATGAAATCAGGAGATTAACGGTTTGGAATTGATAATTGATAATTAATGGTTAATGGTGAATGGTTAATGACGTGTGGTGCCGTGAACGAAGGGCTTAGCCCGTAGTGGGAAGCTGCTGGAAGTAGTGGGAAGCTGCTGGGAAATCGCTCTTGCTCAGGCATTTTCCGTGGAAACGGTCGTTTCACTCGGTTCCTGGGCTTTCTTTTCCGCATGTTTCCGCATGTTTTCCCGCGCCCGAAACAAAATCGGGCCGATGGAGTTCTCCGGAACATTCATCACCGCCGCAATCTCGGCATAGCTCTTTTGCTCCAGATGATACATCCGAACGATTTTGGATTCCCGTTCCGACAAACCCGCCAGCAGATGTTCGATCTCGTCGAGATTCTCAATACGTTTTTCTTCCAGGTCGGCATTTTCGGCCGCCGTTTCCTCCAGATATTCCGATTCCGAGAGAATCCGTTTCTGAAGCAGGCTTTTCACGATAATCCGTCGTGCCACCACGGTCAGGTACGTCGCCAGCGAACTGTTTCCACGAAAGCGGCGCAGCACCACGAAATTGTCCATCAAAATGGCGATGAACACCTCCTGCACCAGATCGTCCTGCATACTCGATTCCAGGTGGATGTCCCTGGTCTCGCAGGTATGACGAATCACATGATGCACCAGTCCGATAAACCGGTCAACAAAATCTTCCCAGGCCTGTGGCTTTTTCTCCAGGCAGCGTTCAATCAGGTTCCGGTCAATTTCCGAAAGAGCCATATCCAAAATCCCCTGTAGTTGCGATGTTGGCCGACAGAAAAGTTCCTCAACAACCTTCAAGTATAATCGGTCGTTTCCGAAAAAGCAACCGACCGCCCCCCTATTTTGGGCAAGATTGGAAAAATTTTGGCAAAATTTTCGGGATGGAGTACGTTTTCAGGCAAAATTCAGCGATTTTTTCGCCAATCTTCCCGGAAAGGATGCCACTACGCGGGGGAATCGGTGCTGGTTGAAATATTTCCAATCCGGAAACGGCCCTCCTAGTGATATTTTCCAATATTATTATAATAGGCCACGTATGCGGAGAGCTTTGGTACGGCTGCCGCGAGGTTTCTTTCTTTATCTGAAAAGAGAAAATCATGTTGAAAGTTATTCTTCCCGATGGAAATGCGCTGGAATTTTCGACCCCCACACGGGCGATGGACGTCGCCATGAAAATCGGAGCGGGGCTTGCCAAAGCGACGCTGGCAGCCAAAGTGAACGGCCAACTGGTTGGTGCCGACACGCTGCTCCCCGAAAATGGCGAGGTTTCCCTGGAACTGATTACGAAAAAGTCCCCCGAAGCGTTGGGGATTTTGCGGCACAGTACGGCCCACCTGATGGCCCGCGCCGTCATGCGGCTGTTCCCCAACGTACAGCTGGCGTTTGGCCCGACGGTAGATCATGGCTTTTACTATGATTTTGCCATGGAACACAAACTGTCCGAATCGGACTTTCCCAAAATCGAAGCGGAAATGGTCAAGCTGATTCAGGAAGGCGACGCGTTCGAGCGGATTGAAAAAACGCACGACGAAGCGATTCAGATTCTCTCCGATATGGGCCAGACGCTGAAAGTCGATCACCTTCAGGAAGGGCTTCGGGAAGAAGGTTCCGTGTCGTTTTACCGGCAGGGGGAGTTTCTGGATCTCTGCCGTGGCCCGCACGTGCCCAACGCGAAGTGGATTGGGGCGTTCAAACTGATGTCCGTGGCCGGAGCCTACTGGAAGGGAGACGCCAACAACCAGCAGCTCCAGCGGCTGTACGGAACCGCTTTCTTCGACAAAAAAGAGCTGGCCGAACACCTTACCCTGATGGAGGAGGCGAAAAAACGGGATCACCGGGTCCTCGGCAAGCAGTTGGAGCTGTTCTCCATCGACCAGGCGGTCGGGCCGGGGCTGGTGCTCTGGCTTCCCAAGGGGGCGATGGTTCGTCGCCAGTTGGAAAATTTCCTCTACGACGAGTTGATGAAACGGGGTTATCAGGTGGTTTATACGCCGGTCGTCGGACGGGTGGGGCTGTACCAGACGTCCGGGCATTACCCCTATTACGCCGATAGCCAGTTCCCGCCGATGGAGGTGGACAAGGACGACCTGTACCTGCTCCGTCCGATGAACTGCCCGCACCATGTCACGATTTACCAGACCCGTCCCCGCAGCTATCGGGAGCTGCCGTTGCGTCTGGCCGAGTTCGGCAACGTTTACCGTTACGAGCAGTCCGGCGAGTTAAGCGGCCTGACCCGTGTTCGTGGCTTTACGCAGGACGACGCCCACATTTTCTGCACGGAAGATCAGGTGGCCGACGAGTTCCGCAAATGTATTGAAATGACGCAGTACGTTCTGAATATGCTCGGATTCGAGAAATACCGGGTACGTCTCAGCTTCCGCGACCCGGCCAGCGACAAATACGTCGGCGACCCGGCGACCTGGGATAAGGCCGAGGCGGCGCTGGAACAGGTCTGTGCCGAATTGAACCTCCCCGGCGTCACCGTGGCGAAGGGCGAAGCGGCATTCTACGGCCCCAAAGCCGATTTCGTCGTCGCCGACTGCATCGGTCGCGATTGGCAGTTGGGAACCGTCCAGTTGGATTACAACCTGCCGAGCGAAAAACGGTTCAATCTGTCGTACATCGGTGCCGACAACCAACCCCACCGCCCGGTGATGATCCACCGTGCCCCGTTCGGTTCCTTCGAGCGGTTCATCGGAATCCTGATCGAGCATTTCGCCGGGGCGTTTCCGCTTTGGCTGGCTCCGGAGCAGGTTCGGGTGCTGGTCGTCAGCCAGAAATTCGAGGAATATGGCCGCCAGGTGGAAGCGCAGCTCTCCAACGCCGGTTTCCGCGTTTCGGGCGACTACCGTTCGGAAAAAATCGGTGCGAAAATCCGCGAGGCGCAGCTTCAGCTCATCCCGTACATGCTGATCATCGGCCAGCGTGAGGTGGACGAGCAGTCCGTCTCCGTCCGCGACCGTGTGGAAGGCGATCTCGGTTCCATGAAACTGGACGCCGCCATTGCCAAATTCCGTCAGGAAGTCGCCGACAAGGTGATGAAACGCAAGTAATTGGAGAATCCCGGAAAGGAACGCCCATGAAAACCGCCGCGTGTTGGAACAGTCGCATGATGAAAGCCCTGCGACGGGAACCTGTGGACGTTCCGCCCGTCTGGATGATGCGCCAGGCGGGTCGGTACATGGCCGAATATCGGGAAGTACGGGAACAGACGACGTTTCTGGAACTTTGCAAAAATCCGGATCGGTGTGCCGAAGTCATGCTCACCGCGGTCGAAAAACTCGACGTGGATGCGGCGATCATCTTCTCCGATCTGCTGCTGATTCTGGAAGCCATGGGGATGGAACTGGAATTTTCCCAGGGAGAAGGGCCGGTTTTCCACAATCCGGTTTCCGACGCCTCCCAGGTCGATAACCTGCGGGAACTCGACGACCCGTCGGTACTCGGCTACGTTTACGAAACTGTCCGGAAAACGCGGGCCGGACTGCATTCCGAACGGCCGCTCATCGGGTTTGCCGGGGCACCGTTCACGCTGGCCAGCTACGCCATCGAAGGGGGCGCGAGCCGGAATTACCTGCGTACCAAAAAACTCATGTACACCGACCCCGTCGCGTGGGATACCGTGATGGGGCGGCTGGCCCGCGGCGTTTCGGCATACCTCATCGAGCAAATCCGTGCCGGAGCCGATATCCTTCAACTTTTCGACAGCTGGGTCGGCTGCCTGGGGGTTTACGATTACGAACGTTTCGTTTTGCCATACTCCCGACAAATCATCAACGCGGTCAAACGATTCTCCCCGGACACCCCCGTCATTCACTTTGCCACCGGCAACCCCGCTCTTTTAAGAAGCATCCGAAACGCTGGCGGCGACTGCATCGGAATCGACTGGCGAATCGAGCTGGACGTGGCATGGGATGCCGTCGGTCACGACCGCTCCATCCAGGGCAACCTCGACCCCGCCATCCTTTTAACCGACCCGCTCACGATTCGGGAACAGGTCGCACGTTTGCGGAAACAGGTCGCCCACCGTCCCGGATTCGTTTTCAATCTCGGCCATGGTATCCACAAGGAAACCCCCGTCGAAAATGCCCGCGAACTGGTAAAATGGGTGCGTGAGTTGGTCTGAGGTTTACGGCTCGTTCGGGATAGGCAGGAACCCCTCTTGCCCCATGGCGCGAATCACGCCGCGAAGCAGTACGTTGTTGGCGAATTGCAGGGAGTAGGAACGCGCGTTGGGGGCGGTGGGCACCAGCATTTTTTTGTCTCGCAATCCCCGAATCAGCCGGGAAACGGTCGCCGCGTCGAACCGGAACATTTCCCGAACGTCTCCCGGAACGAGCACTTTTTTGGCCACCGCTTCCAGAAGTATTTTTTCTTCCCGTTCGGTAATCTCTCCCCCCTGCCGCGTCTGGCGAATGGCAGGACGCAAGATTTTGGAGCTGAAAAAAGCATAGTCCGTCAGTTGGGAGAGATGTTCCGTTTCCCGATGAATGCCCGCCAAAACATATTCACACCAATCCAACAGGGGAGCGTCGTCTCCCGTTGGAACCGCCCTGTCCGCCGCCGCCAATTTCTGATAATACGTCTCTCGCGTCGCACAGAAAACGGACGCCGGATTAAAAAGCCGCCCCGTTTCCAATCCAAAACCATACCGTACCAGAAGCGCGTAGGTAAACAGTCGAGCCGTCCGTCCATTTCCATTCTGAAAAGGATGAATCCAAACCAACCGATGGTGCGACAACGCAATTTTCAGTAAATCCATACGTGCCGGACGTTCTTCCTCCAAAAAATCGAACAGGTCCTCCATGTAATCGGGAACCTGCGTAAAATCCACCGGTTTATGGGAACCGATCAAAACCGAAACGTTACGGTATTCTCCGGGAGTGGAATCCCCTTCCCCCTCCGGATACCATGCCAAACCCTGCACCAGGCGGCGGTGTAATTCCTGGACGTACATTCGACGCATGGGAATCTCCCGGTCTTTCGCCGTTTCCTCGACCCACGAAAGGGTCGCTTCCAAATTCAGGATTTCCTGGATTCCGCTGCTTGTCGTCACGGGCTGGTTAATTTTGGAGGAAACGTATTCCAAAATCGTCGTGTGGTTCCCCTCAATGCGTGCCGTGGCGACACTTTCCAGCAGAAAAAAAACATCCTGAACCTGGGAAAACATGTTCGGCGGCATGGTACTTTCCCACGACTTTTTATCCCGCAAATGATCCAGCGTGAGGATCAACTCCGTCAGCGTCGAGTCAAACTGGGGAAACACCATTCGCAATGGGAATTTCAAATGGATGGGTTCCAAATCGGGATTCATACCTTACTCCTTTCTCTCCAAATGCCACTTGAGAGTATAACCCTTTTGGAATCGCATGTCAAGCGACATTTGACTTTTCTGAAAAACGCATTTGACATTCAATGCCTGCAAGTCGTTTTACACAAAGAAGTTACGCGAAATGGAAAAGAAAATTTATTTGTTTCGGGTTTCGGGAACATTTGACTTTCCACATTCCCGTTTTACAGGATTTCATTCACCCGCCGACCCAGTTCGTCGTAAGGAAAAAGACGATGGAAATCCATCAACCCGGAAATGGCCCCCGAATGGAACAGCTTGCGGCCCGATTCCTCCAAAATCGCAATCGGATTCAGTCCCCCCACCACGATCGCGCCAATGCGTCCCTCGCTTACCGGGATGCCCAGAATCGGCTGGTTCGGCAGCCCAATTTTCAAGAACGTCCCCAGACCGATCTTTTCCAGACGCTCGGTGATGTTCTCGACATGCTGGCGGCTTTCACCGGGAAGCTCTCGAAACGCCGCCCCAATCAGACCGTTACCGTTGCGGACGGCCCCCGTATTATCCGTCATGCCTGCCCGAATGAAGATTTCCAACGGGTCGATGGTCGTCGCGTCGTAATTGATCAACTCGGCAAAACGTACCGGTTTCCCGTCCAGCAACTCCAAAAGACCGCTGAATCGGGATGCCACCGGAATACCATGCTTGAGCAACACGCCGTTAAACGTGATGGAACAAACGGTGCAGAACCCCAGATACCCCGACGGAATTTCAGTATCGCCAAACATCTCGCCAGGCCGCAGAAGCGACACGAGTCGCCCCATGCCGTAACCGTGCCGAAAGACATCGCAAATCGCCGAAATGGACTTCACGAACTCCGGAATCGGCAGCACCGACGTATTGACGACCACTCCGCCCGAACAGGTCGGCAAATCGAACGTCATGCGGTACGTCATCAGGTCAATCTTCGCAGAGAGATACCCCAGCCGATTCACCACCTCGTTCTGCTGAAGCTCGCGGATACCTTCACGGGTCAGGGTGCGTCCCTTGCGTCCGTGCGCCTCGGTCAGACCCTGTTCGTCGAGCATTTGCAGGTACAACCGGACGGCACGTTCACTGTACCGAATCCCGGCCGATTGCAAAATCTCCACGATCTGCGTTGAGGTCAGCGCTTTGCCCTCCTCTTTCAGAACGCGGAGAATGTCGAGTTTTTTCTGGTCTTTACGATCCATAGGATTTAGGGGGAAGACTGATTATAATGGTTAATGGATAAATGGTTAATGGTTAATTATTTCGATTCCATCCTTTTTGTGGATGGGAGAGCAATCTCTTACTTCAAGAAAAGTGTACAACCATTAACCATTAACCATTAACCAAGCGGTTTTTAGCAAATTCCGTGGGCCATCATTGCTTTAGCGACTTTCAGGAACCCGGCCATGTTAGCACCGGCAACGAGGTCACCTTTTTTGCCGTAGGCTTCGGCGGTACGGGTGCACTGGTCGTAAATGCTGTTCATGATTCCCTGGAGTTTGGCGTCCACTTCCTCGAACGACCAGCTGTATCGCATGGAGTTCTGGCACATTTCCAGTGCGGAGGTGGCGACTCCACCGGCATTGGCGGCTTTGGCCGGGCCGAAGAAAACGCCAGCGTTCTGGAACGTGTCGATGGCTTCCAGCGTGGAGGGCATGTTGGCCCCTTCCCCGACGAACTGGACACCATTTTTCACGAGCAGGGCAGCCTCGTCGCCGTTGATTTCGTTCTGGGTGGCACATGGCAGAGCAATATCGCACGGAATGCTCCAGATTCCACGGCAACCTTCCACGTACTGGGCAGATTTCACTTCGTCCACGTACTCCTTGATTCGACCGCGACGACGTTCTTTGATATCCCGAACGATGTCCAGATGGATTCCCCCCTCATCCACGATGTAGCCGTTGCTGTCGGACATGGCGACCACTTTGGCTCCCAGCGACGTGGCTTTCTGATTGGCGTAAATGGCGACGTTTCCGGAGCCGGAGATGACGACTTTTTTGCCGTTCCAGTCGGTTCCCGCGTCCTGGAGCATCCGGGTCACGTAGTAAATCAGGCCGTAGCCGGTCGCTTCCGTACGGGCCAGCGAACCGCCCCATTCCAGCCCTTTACCGGTCAAGACCCCCGTGAAGGTGTTGCTCAAACGCTTGTACTGGCCGAACATGTAACCGATTTCGCGGGCGCCGGTTCCAATATCGCCAGCCGGAACGTCGGTGTCGGGGCCAATATGACGCCACAGCTCGGTCATGAAGCTCTGGCAGAACGCCATGACTTCGCGGTCGGACTTTCCCTTGGGGTCGAAGTCCGAACCCCCTTTGCCGCCGCCGATGGGGAGCGTGGTCAGGGCGTTCTTGAAAATCTGTTCGAAGCCGAGGAACTTAATGATTCCCAGATAAACCGACGGATGCAGGCGGATTCCCCCTTTGTACGGGCCGATGGCGGAATTGAACTGGACGCGGAAACCACGGTTAACCTGGACTTCGCCCTTATCGTCCACCCACGGAACACGGAACATGAGCTGGCGTTCCGGTTCGACCAGACGTTCGACGATTTTTTCCTTTATAAATTCGGGGTGCTTCTCCACGACCGGTTCGATGGTCTTGAGCACTTCTTTGACGGCCTGATGGAATTCTTTTTCGCCAGCGTTCCGGGCGACGACGGTTTCCATGACGGAATCCAGATACTGCGACATGATTACTCCTTCACTGAATGAAAACAAAGGGACTTTGAATGTTCTTTGGATGGTTCAGAGATTCCCCTCCGAGCATCGTCAACGGCAAAAGGGAAACCCTGGTTTCCGCAAAATTGCCGTTATCAAGCGTGGATTCTAACCTCATTTCCGGAAAAATCAAGAGGTTACGGCAAAACTTTTCCGATGTTTTTCGGACTTGCGGCAATTGTGCCGTTTGTGTTTTCGCGAAAACGAACGCTTTCCGCTCTTTTCCGAAGGTTATCCTCCAAGGACGCCCCTTTCTAACGGCAAAATTTGCCGATAAATTTTTATCCAAAACGAACGGGGAAACTTTTTTTGAGAAAATTTGGGGAAAGCGTTTGAAATTTGGAAACTTGTAGAGTATAATGGTATAGAGAAGAAAACGATTTTAAAACAGACTCCCGCCTATGGAAACGCTCCGTTTTATATGCCCGCCCGATTTTGCCACGCCCGACATGCTCCGTGCCGTGCACCTTACCGGTCTGGACAGTACGGTCGTGCCGGTCGAGGCGGTTTTGGATGGGAATCGGCTGACCGTTACCTTTCCCCAGGTGGACAACGTGCGTCTGAATATCCCCTGGACGATTCCCGGAATTGGACATGCACTGATTCCAACCGGGACGCTGCTGATTCGGGAAGAACCGTATTATCTTTCTTTGGAGCTGGCACGGGGGCTATGCGTCTTTGTGCGGAATCAGGCGGCCGACTGGGAGGTTTTGGGATTGCAGCCGTCGGAAGAATTTCAGAAAATGATTCGGCAGGCGGGGCAGACGCTTTCTCAGGCGGCGACGATGGTTTATGGGAAAACCGAACTTCTGCCGGAGGCAGACGCGTTGGCCAACCAGTCGATGCAGCTTTCGTCGCGGGCGTCGCAGGTTTTGGTGCGGGGGTATCTGGAACGGGTTCTCTGTTTGCGGAAGATGACGCGGCAGTCGCAGACCGTCGCCGCACAGATGAGCCGGGAGCGCAACGATCTGGGGGGGGCATTCGACGAGGACGACGTGGCCAGCCTGATGTCGCAGCTCGACCAGAAGGAACCGTCCGCCACGGTGGTTCTGGACGACGAGGAGGACGACGTGCTTTTTTCGTCCAGCGACACGGCGGTACATGTAGTGGAACCCCTTCCGCCCAAACTGGTTGGGGTACGGCTGGACTACAAACCGCTGGAAAGTGAAGTGAAGCAGCTCTTTTTCCGCACGTTCAACAGCGTCACGATCGACCTGTCGTGGGAAAAAATCGACGAGAATCCCGATATCGTCGCGGACTACCAGAAGCAGATGGAATGGTGTTACAGCAACGGTTTTTCTGTCGTTGCCGGCCCGATTTTGAATTTCTTCCCGCAGCACATTCCCCCGGTGCTTCAACGACACAAGGGGAATTTCGGGGCGATTTGCGAACTGGTTCGCCAGTACGTGGAGTTGGTGGTCAAGAGTTTTCGCAGTCGTGTAAGTACATGGATTGCCACGTCGCGGGTCAATTCGTTCTTCCCGCTGGGGCTGACGGCCCTGCAACAGTTGGAGTTGACGGCTCAGATTATCAGCTGGATTCGAGAGTTTCAGCCGACGGCGGAAATCATTACGGCTTTCGACCAGCCGTGGGGGGAGAATGTTTTCCCCAAACCGATCGGTGCTGCGGGAAATGGGATGGAGGTATTGCCTCCCAATGTTTGT
This sequence comes from Planctomycetia bacterium, assembly GCA_030535245.1. Lineage (GTDB taxonomy): Bacteria > Planctomycetota > Planctomycetia > Pirellulales > Thermoguttaceae > RGIG3701. Next base: position 53,234 of record JAUNBJ010000007.1, read on the forward strand.
GCGGAGATTTTGCTTCGCTCGAAGCTGCGGCTGGCGGGGATTCAACTGGAATTCAACGTTGGCTACCTCGACCGTTCCACGTACGACCGTCCTCCGGTTCTTTGGTCTCGGATGATCGACCGATGGTCCTGTTTTAACATTCCGTTATATTTATCGTTCCGGGTTCCCAGTGCCTGTGAGGACGACCCCAAAGCCTGCATTCCCTCCCCTCCGGTCTGGAAGGGGTGGACGCCTCGCCAGCAGGCGTTTTGGGCTTCGACGGTGTTGCCGCTTCTGCTGGCCAAGCCATACGTATATGGAATTGACTGGCTTGTATTTCGAGATTATCGACCGCACGATTACCCCCATGCCGGTCTGATTACGTCGGAAGGTCGGGTGAAAAAAACGCAGGATATTCTTTCCCAGCTCCAAAAAGCATTCTCGCTGGACGATTAAGATTCGCGGGCAACCGCTCTGCCCTTCTGAAAAAGGAGAAGCGGAACAAATTCGCCTTTAAGGGGTAGTTTTTTAAAAAAAGGTGCAGTTTTGCCCCCGATAACGCCGATAAAATAAATGGAGTTTTCCGATTAGATGGATTTTATCGATTATCCGTATTGGTGGAATGATGAGCAAAAATTCAAATTCAGAGCGTCGAATGTGGGATTTTTCAAACGGGATGGAACCTTCCCAACCGGCTGACTGTGGAGATATTTTCGACGATTCCCAGGTCATTTCCAACAAATTCGGATGGATGAAGGGATACAAAAAAGAGGTTCAGGGCGTTTTGGGCGAAATTGTCGAAACCGTCCGGCAAAGCCATTGGGGAAATGGTGCCCCCTTGCAGGTACGTCCCCTGTCGCAACCCATTTTGACAATCCCCGAATCAACCCCTTCCCCCATGCTGCCGCCGCCGGGGAATACGCTTCAGAATTTAATGCAGGAAGTGGCGTACGAGCGGGATCGTATGCGGGTGGAATCGTTGATGGAGGATTGCCTGGCGAACCTTCAAAGCATTGCTGCGGAAGCGGCTGCGGAAACGGTTTCGGAACCTGCTGCGGAACCGATTTCAGATTCGGTTTCCGAACCGGTGGAAGAAGAAAAAACGAGCGAGGAAACTCCGACGGTAGAACCGATGGTGGAACCGATGGTATAACCCGATCCCGAACCTCCGCCGCTGAAAAAACGGTCCTGGAAACGGGCTTGCAGTAAAGTGCTTATGTGGGGAAGTTTAGCCGGGGGAGTTTATCATTGCGTCCTGGCGGTGGTATTTTCTCAGCTGGACGAGCGGGTGTTGAATCGACTGGGTACGGAGGATTTTGACCAGGTAACCTGTGGCGAGAAGGAACGGGATTTTCTCGGAACGGCATTACGTTTTCGGGACGTGGAGCTGCTCCATTCCCAGGAAGCGGACAGCCGTCGCAACATGATGATTCAGGATTTGTACGTGGATGTGTCGCCGTTGTTTTGGGGAAGGAATTTAAACGTTCGGGAAGTGCGGATGGACGGCGTTCGTTTTCCGTTGCTTTCGGCGGGGGGAACCTGGAAGAACCCGACCCTCCCCGTGGTGGGATTTACCGAGGATGCACAAAAACGGATGGATGCCCGGCTGGAACGGCTGGAATCGCTGGTTTATCTGGAAGGGGTTCGGGAGACGTACCTTCCGAAATACGAATCGCTTGCCCGGCAGCTTCGTGCGTTTAGCGCGGAAGCCGAGGAAATCCAGGCGGAGATGGTTTCGCTTTTGGGGACTTCGGAGATGACGCAGAAACTGGTGGACGAACATCCGGAGGAATGGGACGCGGTTCGCACGAAGGTGGAACGGCTGGTCGCCATTCGTACCGATTCGGAGAACGTCAAGACGCAGTGGAGCGATCTGAACAAGCAGGTGGCTGCCGACCTTTCCAAAGTTCAGGATAAAATCACGTGTGACGGGCAGGCGTTTTCCGAAATGCTGAAAGGGACGGTTCCAACGGAGGAAGCGTTGTCTGCCGACCTGTTTTCGACCGACGCACAACGGAAGCTAAACCAGTCCGCCGCGTGCGTGGACGCCCTGTGCGACATGGTGTTTGCCGCGATGGGAACCGGGGAAACACCGGCCCAAAGTGTGAAAACGTCGGGGGAAATCGACCTGTTCGGCCAGCGGTTTTCCTTCAGCGGGAACTGGAACACCCAAACGCAGGAGGGGTATCAACGGTCGTTTTTCGGCACGCTCCAGCTTACGCCCACCGACGGCACGGCCCGCCCTGGAAACGACGCGACGCTCCGAATTTCGTGTCGGGAAAAAGCGAACCTGCGGCAGAAATCCCTGACCGCAACCCTCCCGCTGGTTCAGGAAAACCGGACGTGGGGTTCGCCCCGGTCGTTCGCGTTGGATTCCTACTCGCAAGGGGGGCAGGCACAGCTGGATTTGACATTTTACAACGACGAAGTGCGTGGCAGCATGACGCTTGTCCGCAGCGGATTAACGTTGGCCGTTCCTCATAACGGTACCCCCTGCAAGGCGATTCAGGAATATGTGGAAAAGCAGACCCGTTCGGAAAAAGATGCGTTGACCGTGGAGGTCGCCGTCTCCGGAACGTTGAAGTCGCCCAAGCTGGAATGCCGTTCAGCATGGGCGGCGGAACTGATTCCGGTATATACCGCCGCCATGAAGGAACTCAGCCGTCAAAAGCGGAGCGAACTGATCGCCAAAGTTTACGAAAAGCTGAAAAACGCCGAAACGATGTTCAACTGCTCGATCGACCCGTTCTATCAGGATATGGTCGCGTGCAGCGATAAGATTGTCCGGATTACCGAAAGCATGTCGAAAGGGATCGTGTTCCGCGATTCCCAGGGAAGTGCGTACGAAGTCCCCGATTTGCCGATTTCCGACCGGGAACTTTCCGAAATTCTCGCGATGGAGGAGGATGGGGAACTGCCGCAGTACGACCCGACCCTTGGCACGGAAAGCGAAGTCACCTCCCAGATCGGCTCGCGGGTGGAAACTCCGGAAACAGGTTTCCATGCGAAGTTTGTCCCGGTGAAAAAGGTGAACCTGATTGCAGAAATGAGCGATATTCCAGCTCCGGATGCGTCGAAACCGCTCCCCGTTCCGGTGGCGGTCTCCCCGATGGACCCGGCGGTGTTTGAAAAGAGTCCGCACATCCAACATGCGGAAACGCCCCTGCCGGTGGCGGCGAAAGAACCTGACGAGGCGAAAGCTCCTGTTGCGGCCACGGTTCCGAATGACCCGCTGGACATTCAGCTTCCGGAGCTGGACGAAAACCTCCAGCCCATTCGCCCGGCGGCATCCATTCCCGAGACGTCAACGTCCCCCGCAGCGCCGAAACCCCGCAGCAACATGCCTGTTCCGGCCATGCGTTCCACGACGCGATTCAAAGGATAAAGGGAGGCCGTGCTTTCGCCTCTGGCCTCCCTATCCGGGTACACCCCTTTGCGGCTGTTTCAACGATGGTACTTCCAATCTTTGGAAAGGAACACCACCCCTCAAACACCGCCGGAATAAAAATAATTATCAATTATCAATTATCAATTCAACAAGCCGTTATTTCTGAAGCTTGTACCTCTTAACGCGCTCGACAAGGTTTTTGTCGGTGCTGTTGTTGATTACCAGATCCATGGCCGGGCCAAAGACGTCCATATTTTGCTGCCGGAGCACGTTGTCATGTGCGTGGTCGGCGATTGCGTAGTAGGCGGCGTTGGCCAGAGCCGGGTCTTGGGCACATTCCACGGCAAATGCCAGGCTCTTGGCGGTACGGTTGGCAGCCAGACGGGAGAGGATCAGTTTCTTTTCGTCCACACGGGTGGCGATTTGGAACGCTTCCTGGAGTTTGGCCAGCTTCCCATCCTTGGAGATACCGATGCCGATTTTGTCGTCCGGCAGGGAAATGACGCGGATAAACGCACGGAGGGCAGAGACGTTCTGTTCGGGCGTGTAGGTTTTATCCGTCGCGACGGAGAACATCTTGTCGGCGAATTTCGCGTTGGGCCAGACGGTCAGGGCACGAATGGCGGCGGCACGTACTTCGGCGTCGGTCGAGGCCAGGCCCTTGTTGACTTCCGCCATGGCGGCGTCGCCACCGGTACGGCCGATGATGGAATAAATATCCGCAATCGGGTATTTTCCCAACAGGGCGACGATGGGGGTGGCGTCGGCGTTGCACAGGGCTGCGATCAGATTTTCCGCAGCGTCCCGTTCTCCACTGGCGGGAAACTGGAGCGTGGAAGCGACCAGTTGCGGCACGTCGGCGGTGGTGCAGATTTTTACGACCTGCTGGAGCAGTGCAAGGCGATTGGCACATTCGGCGGCGGTGGTTTTGGCAAACACTTCGGCACGCACGTCGGTGGCACGGGTCGTCAGGATGGTCACAAGATCAAGCACACGTTGCGGTTCGGTCGCGGCGGCAAGTCGGGCTTTCAGGGCGGCGTCAAAACCGTCGGCGACGACAAAACCGGCCAGACGAATGGCCGTGTCGCGATTGTCGGTAGCCAACTGAGCGACGAAAAGGTCTGCGTCGTCTTTCGTGGCCAATTTTTCGAGTGCCAGGAAACCCGCTTTCCGGAGAATTTCGGAGTCGGATTTCAGGGCGTCCAACGCGTACTTGCGGTATTTCAGATCGCCACGGGCGGTCAGTCCGGCCAGCGTCTGGGCCTGAACCAACACGTCGAGTTGGTCGTAACCGGCCAGCCATTTTTCCACGTCAGCGTCGGAAGCGTTCGCCAATGCAAACGGCATGACTCCTTCCACCGGACGCCATGCGGGGAGCGGACGGTCGCGTTCGACCAGCGCGGCTTTGCAGGCGGCGGTCCCTTTTTTCAGGGCTTCCGCAGCTTCCGGGCCAGGAATTTTAGCCAGGCACGCGGCGGCAGCATCGGCAATCAACCGGTTGTCCGAACCAAGCAGGGGGGCGACGGCGGGAACTTCTTTGCCCGTCCCCAATACGGCCAACTGCTCCAGCAGCCAGACTTTGGTGGACGGCTGCAGGTTTTTGCCCAAAGCATCGACGATAAACGCGTTCAGGGCGGCGGTCTTTTCGGCGTTTTGGAACGCTTCGCCCATCAGGACACGAAATTCGTCGCGGGCCTTGAAAACTTCCAGATTCGCGTTCGGGTTGCCCGTGGTGCCAAGCCACGAAACGTTCGTCTCGGCGGTCAGGGCTTTGGAATAATCACTGTCCAGCCGATCGAGCAGGTCGCCAAAATCGGCCGCAGCAAGGCTCAACGCGCAACAGCACGTGGCCAGCAGAGGCATGAGGAAATATTTTTTCATGGAAAACTCCTTATTTTATAGTAAAAGTTGAGGATGGGCGGTTAGTCGATAATCTGGTACGGGGCACGCTGAACCTTGGCGACCATGGCCGTGGCTTCGCGGTCGTTGACGAATTCCATTTTTTCCTTATCCCACACGAGGTGCCGCTTCAGTTTGTACACGATGTTGCACAGGTGGCCGTAGTCGGACACGTTGGCCCCGTAGAAAACATCCTGGAACGGACGCACTCGGTTGCGGACGCAGTAGAGGAAATCGGCGGCGATATGGGTCGCCCCACCGTTGTAACGACGCACGTTGACGGCATGTTTGGGCCGCAAAAGCGAATCGCGGCGGAACGTATACTCCCCTTCCGTACCGACGATATGGATGTTGCCGCGACCTTTGGTGCCATGGAAGAACTTCACGCCGTTTTCCATGAGAATCATCGCCCCGTCGTGCGGGTTTTCTTCGGTGTTCGGCGCAAAAACCTCTTTCGGGGCCACGCCGTCCATGCCGCAGGAATAGAGCGCACCACCGAAATTATGACCGCCCCAGTCCCCCAGTCCGCCCGTGCCAAACACGGAATTGAAACGCCACGTCATCGGACGGATCGCTTCCTCGTTGTAGTCGAACCACGGGGCCTGCCCCAGCCAGGCGTCCCAGTCCAATTCGGCAGGCACCGGCTGCGGGGCGTAGATTCGCTCTCCCGGAGAACCGGCACACCCGGCGTAGATTTCCTTCACTTCACCGATAGCCCCCGACATGATGATCGGCGCCATGTACTGGCCGTAGTCCTCCATGACCCGCTGCGAGCCGCTGGAAACAACACGGTTGTACTTGCGGGCGGCGGCGACAATCTGACGGCTCTCCATCAGCGTGAACGTCAACGGCTTTTCGCAATACACATCCTTGCCCGCTTTGCAGGCGTCGATGGTCATCTTCGTATGCCAGTGGTCGGGAGCAGCAATCGAAACGACGTCCAGCTCCGGCATTTCCAGCATTTCCTGGTAATATTGGAACCCCTTCTGTCCGGGATTGTTGATCCGACGGGTGTCACAGTCGCAGACCGCAATGAATCGGGAACCGGGCTGAAGGCCAATGTTGCTTTTCCGCCAACCGTTACCGATCAGCCCCACGTTGATGATGTCGTTCGGGGCGTAATTCCCGTCTTTTCCAAGCACGCGGCCCGGAAAAAAGAGCGGAGCCGCACATGCAGCCGTGCCCGCCAAAAAGCTCCGGCGGGTGAAATTCGTCTGTTTTTTCATGTTTTTCCTTTCCTGAGAGAAATGGATGTTAAGGTAGGATAATCAATCCATCATTTTGGACTTTAGAACACTCTTTGTCAACGGGGTGCCATTAAAAATTTTCTAATCAGAACGCAAATGGCGGAGTAATTGATAATTGATAATTGATGGTTAATGGTTAATGGTTAAT
>JAUNBJ010000007.1:59904-64240 GCA_030535245.1 Planctomycetia bacterium
CATTAACCATTAACCATTTAATAATTATCAATTATCAATTCTGCAAGGAAGGGTTTTCCCGTTCTTTCCATCACGGCAAACCTTTGCGGATTTCCTCCAAAACGTCCCAGTTGTCCGAAAGAATGTCGCCCGGCTTGTCCTCCATCCCCGGCATCTTGGGAAATGGCGGAAGCTGCCCCTTTTCCGGCGTAATCACCGGGCTGTAGGCGTGATTCCGCTTCTTCACCACACGGGCCGACAGGATTTTATCCGGCATCTCGATTCCGGGAACCTCCCGTATCTTCTCCGGATCCCGGCGGACAAAATACGACGCCACGTTCATCCCCCGTACCACACGACCAAAAACCGTGTGCTGGCCGTCCAGGTTCATCTTGGGCTGATACATGATGTAAAACTGCGACCCGCCCGTGTCCGGTCCCGCGTTGGCCATGGCGACCGTTCCCCGAAAATGCTTGCGGGAATGCTCGTGAATCTCGTCCGCGATCGTGTACCCCGGCCCGCCGTTGCCCCGCTTTTTTAACGTGCCATCCAGATTCGTTTCCGTCTTGATTAGCTCGGAACCGCCCCCCTGCGCCATGAAATGCGGCAACACCCGGTGAAAATCCAAATTCGTGTAAAACCCCTTCTCCACCAGAAAAATAAAATTCGCCACGGTATTTGGCGCCTCGTTCTCAAACAACTCGATTTCAATCTCCCCCTGCGTCGTCGTCAACACCACCCGCGGCAGGTCGGCATCCGCACGCTCTTTTTCCCGCAACGCCTTTTCCCGCGCCCACTCTTTTTGCCAATACTCCAGATTGCTGAAATCGCTCTGGCTCCAGTCGAAATCGTTCATCATCCCGACCTCCTTGAGCGTCTCCCCCAACTGCTTCGCCGTCTCGAAATCATTCGAATACATCGCCGCGTATGCCCCGATTCGGAGAAGATAGTTGTTCTGAAGTTTCTGATTCAGAAGATGCTGCGTCATGGCCGCCGCGTCGTCGTACATGTCGGCATCCATGAAAAACTGAAGCGACCGCATTAAAAACGCTTCCATGTCCGCATTGGCACGCTCGTCTTTAAGAAATGCCAAAATCGCCTGGTCGATCACCTGCTGGTTCATCGACTCCGCTTTTTTGAGTAATTTCGCGTACTCCGCACGTAACTCCTCCCGTCTGGCTTCCGTTGTGGAGGGCTTCTGAAACTCCGTCCGCAAGTTGAAAAGCTGCTGAAGCACCGGCTGCCACTCGGAAAACAGACGGTTAAACTCCGCACGCTCTTTGGTAATCGGCGGACCTGCCTGCTGCGCCACCGCGAAAAAACAGACCGAAGCCAAAACCCCCACAACCACGCCGTAAAGAACCCTTTTCCACACGATTTTTCCTCGTAAACTCATTTTTCGTCGCCGTAAAACTCTTCCAGTGAACCGCATACGGCACTTCGCGCCAGTAAGTCGTCCAGGTTTTTCGCCATTCGGATTCTCTCCTTCACCCGCTCCGGCACTTCACCCTTTTTCCAACCCCTTGTCACAGGCATCCTCCAACAGGGTACGCTTGCACAACTCGTTCCGCCAACGCTCCTCGGCAAGGGCACGAAGCTCTGGGGATTGGTGGAACGATTCGTACTTGCGATACGCCTCACCAATGCCACTTTCCTTCTTCCGTAAAACGCTCAGCTCCTCCTCCCCTTTCTTGTCGGCATTTTCCAAAAAATCAAGCCAAAGCTGAATCTCCGGAGCCATTTGAGGAAGCTGGTTCAGCTTCTGGGGAATCAACTCGATAAAATGGATCTGTAAATCGTCCGTCAGGATGTACTGCGTATCCTGCTGGCAGGTGATGTAAAACGGATTGTGTGGCCCGTCCAGCTCCGGAAACATCAGAAACCGTGTTATCACGATACTGATCACCGGATTCAATGGCCGACAATCCTCCTCCCGTTTCAACTGTCCACGGTATTTCCGACTCCAGTCGTACAGTACCCGATTCGCAAGCGACGGATGATTGAGCGTTTGAATCTCAATCTCGTAAACCCTCCCCTCGCTGTCGGTGGCTTGGATGTCGTTGATGCTCCCCTTCTCCTCGCTGAAACTTTGGGGATCGAAGGTGTTTTCGATCGTGACCGACTGAATCAACGGCCCCTCCGAATCGGCCAACACGGCGTTGATAAAGGATTTCAGGATTCCGTTGCTGTCCGGACTGGTGAACAGGTAATGGATAAACAAATCCTGCATGGGGGCCGTCTTGAAGTTCGGATCGTTCATAATCGCTCTCCTCTTTTTCCATGATTATACCCGCGGATGCGGAAAAGTCAAGGTTTTCACCACTCGACCCGGCAGACGCGGCAGCCGATTTTGCTGAGTTGGTCGTCCAGTTTTTGATACGTGGCGTCGTCGGGGAAGGTTCCCAGGATGGCCCCCCCGGAGCCGGCAAACTTGGCGCTGACGCCCGCTTTTCGAGCCACTTCCACCATTTCCAGCTGGTCGGAAGCGATCTTGCAAATCGAACGACGCAGATCAAAATTCGCATCGACAAGTTGCCCCAATTTCACCCAGTTTTTCTTCGTGATCGCCGTTTTTGCCTTTTCGGCCAACCCGGCAAATTTTTTCATCGCGGCGTGAACCTTCCGATCCCCGTCCTGCCAGCGGGCACGCAGGTTGTTATGCACCACTTCCGTCGGTTCGCTGGCGTCCACACGAAACGCGTAATACAACGGCGGCGGGTCGGCAGGATCCACTTCCAGACGGGAATACTCCCCGTAAGAAAGCCCGTTTTCCGTCCGCATCTTTTCTTCCGAAAAGTCCATGAAAACCAACCCCTCGTACACCTGAATCACACGGTCTTGCAGCCCGGCGGTAATGCCCAACTCCCCCTGTTCCACCGACAATACCAACGACGGTTGCAGATAAAGCGGAATCTCCACATGGTAAAATTCCATCAGGCACCGCAGCGTCGCGACGATAATGGCACTCGACCCTGCCATCCCCACCTGCCTGGGAATGGTGGTTTCGTACCGCACGGAAAACGCCCGGTCATGCAATGGAATCCCGTTGTTTCGGCAATACTCGGTAAAACGCTTGATCGTCGCCTTAATCAGCCGCACCCCTCCATAATACCCATGCTGCCGCACATCTTTCACCAGATCGTCCACCGTGCGGAACGTGGTGTTGTCGTTTTCGCTCAATACGATTTCGATCTGATCCCATTCATAAAGCGTGATTTTCGCGCGAAAGGAGGGGAGCGTCAGGGAAATGGTTTTGCCATGGTAGCCGTCCGACGGATTCCCCATCAGTCCCGCACGGGCAGAGGCGGTTTTGCGAATGATTTCCATTGTTTACCCTTTATTCAGTAACGATTCCATCTTTCTCCGAACTTCTTCGCCATGGTCGGGGTCGGCCAACGCAAATTCGAGGAACGCGTCAAAATAACTCCCAAAATTCCCAATGTCAAAACGATGTTCTTCCGGCAAAACACGGACTCCATAGACCTTTTTCCCGTCCGCAATCATGGCCTGAATAGCGTCGGTAAGCTGAATTTCATTGTTCTTCCCCGGCTTCGTGTCCCGCAGATAACCAAAAATGGAGGGGCGGAACACATACCGGCTCGCTACGGCCAGACAGCTGGGAGCCTCCGCAACGTTCGGCTTTTCCACAATTCGGGCCAGCCGGAAAACCTCCGGATCCCGCAGCGATACCGGCGCCGCTATCCCATAACGGTGCACCTCCGATTCCGGAACCTCCTCAAACGCAATCACCGCGTCCGCTTTTTTCAGCTCAAACTGCTCGATCATCCGCCTGACAATGTTCGCTTTGGATGGAACCCCCAGAATCGTATCGCCAAGAGCCACCACAAACGGCTCGTTCCCAATAAACGACTCCGCACACAAAATCGCATGCCCCAGCCCCAACTGCCGCCGCTGCCGCGTATAAAAATATTGCAAATCCGCCTTCTCGAATGCCAACTCCTCCAGCAAATCTTCCTTGCCCGTCTTGCGAAGGTGATCGATCAGCTCAACGTCCAAATCAAAGTAATTCTCAATGGCCGTTTTGGTCGCCCCCGTCACAAACAGCAAACGCTCCAGCCCGCTCCGGCTCAACTCCTCAACAACATACTGCACAACCGGTTTACGCCCCACCGGAAGCATCTCCTTCGGAAGACTTTTCGTTAAAGGAATCAGCCGCGTCCCACGCCCCGCAACCGGAATAACCGCCAGTTTAATCGCCATAATTTCGTATCCTGAAAAATCCTTGTGAATGCTGAATTTCAAACCCCACCCTATTCTACACAATATCCTGCAAAAAAGGAAGGAGGGAACCTAAGCCGTTAAAATTGATAATTGATAATTAATAATTAATGGTTAA
>JAUNBJ010000221.1 GCA_030535245.1 Planctomycetia bacterium
CACCCCTCCGAAAACTTTTAGACTAATATTATTTATTTTTTGGACGCAACACTAGAATGTTCAGGGCCAGAGCAGTCCCACGGTGGCGAGGGCCAAAAAGAGAATCATGCCGAGAAAAACCAGCACCATGCGAACGAAATTGCCGTCGATGGGATTCTTTTGTATCCGGTCGGGGTCGGGCTGTCCATCGGGGAAAAGGTGACCGCAGGTTTCGCACAGGTTGAGGAATTTGGGGTACAACACTTCGTGGCAGCAGGGGCAAAGCACGGCCAGCGGAAAATAAACGTCGTCTTCCGACACTTCCGGGTCGCGATCCAGCGGGTCGGAAAGTTTCAGGCTCGTCTTGGGGGTGTGGGAATGGCAATCGCAACCTTTTTCCCCGGTTCCCTCCGAAGCATTGTGCCCGCAAGTGCAGTTTTCCAGTTTCAACTCGGTCGGGCCATAGGAAGGCCCCAGGGAGGAATACAACGGCGAGCCGGCAATCACACCATCTTCGGAGCCATCGTCGTAGCTGAGGTGTATTTTTTCGGGAACGACAAGCGTTTGAGGGTCGGCCAGCGGAAAATCGTCGCCGCGAGTTCCGCAAAAACGACACACGACCGTCCGGCGTTTTCCGCATTCCGGACAGGTTTCCCATGGACGCATACTGGGCAAAGTTTTGGGCATTGTTTTCTCCACGCAAAAAACCCGGGCCGGGACAAACGTTCCGGCTCGGGAAACCAGGGGGATTGGGAGCCCCACATATTGATTTTAACGGTTGAGGGTAATTCCGAGGGTCAAGCCGTGCATGAACACGCTGCTGTGGTTGTTTTCGGAAATGATTCCCATCAACCCACCATTGCTGCTGATGGTGTAGTCGGTCATGCTGGAACCACGGGCGATTCCGTCGGCGTAAATTCCCGTCCACCCGGCGGACAGTTTGATTCTCCGCGTCAGGTCGAAACTGAACTTCACTCCCAACTCCACAATCGGAGAGAACTCGGTGAACGTTTCGCGACCGCAACTGCTCGTTCCCTCACGAACTCCCGGAGCACTGTACACGACGTACGGCGTGGATACTTCACCTCCCACGTATATGCTGGCATCAGCGTCGTACAGAGCGTTTGCCAGGCCATTGCTTGCCAGAGAACAGTAACTTTCTACACGCTGGGCATTGATGGCCGCCGTGAACTTCGCGAGGATTTCCATCGAGAAGCGAGCGGTATGACGACTCCATTTCAGCGAAATCTGCGGGCCAACCATGTTGTTCTGGCCGTCGGTACTCCAGGTGGAATCATCAAGGAAGTTCGGGGTATAAATCACGTACTGGTTGGTGCGTTCGCTGCCGCCCCAGAAGCTGAATTCCTCATCGTATCGCATGTAACGAACACCCAATCCCCACTCGAACATTCCCTTCTTGGTCGGGTGCATTCGACGCAGGTAGTTCAACTCCACGCCCCACGTTTCGATCCTGTTCGACATCGTAGCCTTGTCAAATTCCACCAGCATTCGGTCCACGTACAGGTTGCCATTCTGCTGACGCGAGGTATTATCGAACCAGTCCTGCTTTGTCGTGTTGTAAAAGACACCACGCAGAACATTGTCGAACACCGATTGGTTGCTGTCGTCCAGCCCCACCTGCACCGAATACCCCGTCAGGGATTGCGTATCTTTGATGGTAAAGACGACACATTCCCATCCCTGATGCTCCTGCATGAATCCGAACTGGTAACGGGTTCCCATTTCCCAGCCACTGGTGATCATGTTGGTGTTCCAGTCGCTCCGCTGTGTGGTTTTCTCCACATCACCAAGTGGCCCATACTGGTTCAGGATGTTTGCCGCATCCCCAATGTCCGCGTCGGAATCGGTGTCGGAATCATCTTCATCGTCCTCCTCTTCCTCGTCGTCCGATGGAGTTATGTACGACCCCGGATTGTAGGAGTAGTTCGATACGGTCCACGTCCGGTAGTAGGCGGAAGTACCATTGGCACTCGGACTTCCCACCATATTGTTCTTCGGTCCGGGAAGCGCCCAGTACAGTCCTTCCATTCCAAAGAAAAAACCCTCACTGGCTCGTGCTCCGCCAGCGTAGTCGTTCGGTACCTGAACATCCCATATCTGAGCGTCCGAAACCTGACTGTACGTCACCCTGCCTGAAGTTAGCAGCAATACCGCTCCAAGCAACACAAGTAATTTAAATTTGTTCAGCATTGTCTTCCACCTCGGATTACAAACTGTTTCGGTCGCCGTCTTCCGCTCCCCGCCCGGTTCGTTTTCCTCCACTGGAAAATTCCCCGATCGGACGGAATGGGTTCCCGAAGGGTCCCAATATTTTCTGGTTATACCTACAGTATCGGTAAACAAGAGCTTACCAATTGAATCGATTTGGTAAAGTTTAACGAAATTTCTGGTTTTTTGTCTTGTATCGATTATACCAGCAAGAAAATGGGTAAACTGGAAAAAGAAAACAAAAGCGAACGAGAGAAAAAACCCTTTTCTCTTAATCCTAGGGCGTTGCCCATGTTATAAACAGGATAAAAAGAAAATAAACACTAATAACATAGCGAACGTAGTGAGCGCACTAAAAGT
>JAUNBJ010000090.1 GCA_030535245.1 Planctomycetia bacterium
ATAGCGCTTTTTAAAATTTCGACAAGACCTGGGATTAAATCAGCGGTTCCCTAAACAACAAACAACCCAACAAAAAGGGGTCCGACCCCATACCCTCTGCCGTAGCCCGCCGCCCAACGGCTTCACTCACTACAAGACCTACTCAATAAAAAAATCGCTTACGATTGTCAAAAAATTTTTTCCACGTAGTTTCAAAAATTTTTTTCCGCACTACGATTTTTTTTATTTCCTGACGGTCTTTCCGTTCGTTCCCGCCTCCTTAGGGCGAGCGGCGGGCAACGGCGACGGGAAGGGGTCTCGCGGAAACCCTTTGCCATCGGCTCCGCCGTTTAATTTTTTCTCTGCTTCTCTGGCAGCTTTCAAGGCATAGGAAACAGCCTTTTTCCAATCTGAGGAATACTTTGTTCTCATATCGCTACCAAACAACAGTTCAGGCGAGGTATTCAGGATGTTCGTTTCGATGTTCCGGCGAATAATTTCGATTTCTTCGATGGAAACGAGGAGATGTTCAATCAAAGGAAGGAGCGTTTTAGGAACTCGAATTGTAACAGTCTCATCACCAAAACGACCCCCTTCGTACCCTTTACGGGCAGGAACTCGAACCAAACGGCCCTCATCATCTTCAACGAACTTCTTTCCGCAGAAATACGCAAACCTTTTATTTTCGGCCATATAGCCCCCCTTTCGGTTTTGCTGGATTTCAAAAAAACGGCTTTCGCCGACAGAAAGCAATTTTACATCACATAAGAAACATTATCGGACGTTACAAAGAGGGATATTTCTATGCACAACGGCGTTTTGCAGCCGTTTTCTGGCATATAACTTGAAGACACCCAATTTCGTATATTTCTTGTCTGGGGGGTGGTACTTTTGGAAAATCTTCGTAAAATAATGGAATGAACGAAGACTTTGAAATTTTACGATTTACCGATACACCTCATTTGCAAACATTGGCCGTGCAAGCGATTCAGGCGGGATGGAGTCGGTTTTGGACGGAAGACCCTGTTTCCCGCCCGTTGTGGCCGGAGATCGTGCAATGTTTCCTGCCGTACCATTTTGGAATCGTGGAAAAAGCGACCGGCAGGCTGGCGGCGGTGGGGCTGACGGTGCCGTTGGCGTGGGACGGAGCGGACGTGGAGCTTTTGGAGCATGGGTGGCACTGGGTTCTGAAGCACTCGTTGGCCGACTACCATGCCGGGCGAACGCCCCACACTTTAAGTGCCGTCAACGCAGTGGTGTTGCCGGAGTTTCGCGGATATGGGCTGGCGGAGCCGTTGGTGCGGGAAATGCAAGCCACGGCTAAAAAATGGGGGCTTTCGCGATTTATCGCCCCGTTGCGGCCCACGCAGAAACATCGGTATCCGCTGATGGACATTGCCGACTATATGAACTGGCGGAATCCCGACGGATCGCCGTTCGACGCGTGGCTTCGGCTCCAAACGCGGTTGGGTGCAGAGATTATCGGCCCGGCCCGACGTTCGATTGTCATTACGGCTCCGCTTTCCGACTGGTCGGAATGGACGGGGCTGGAATTTCCCTATCCCGGCGACTACATCGTTCCCGACGCGGCCGTGCCGTTGCGGGTAGAAAACGGTGTCGGAACGCTTGTATCCCCCAGCATATGGATTGTTGCCCGACCATGACTCAGGTAATTCTGTTTACGGATGGCGCTTGCAGTGGAAATCCCGGAAAGGGAGGGTGGGCGTATATTTTACGTCACCTTGCTTCCGGCAAGGAAAAAGTCTGTTCTGGAGCCGACCCCGACACGACCAACAACCGCATGGAGCTAACCGCCATTATCGAGGGGTTACGTGCCCTGAATCGCCCGGTTTCCGTGGAGGTGGTTTCGGACAGCAAATACGCGTTGGACGGTCTGGAGCGTTGGATTCATGGCTGGAAGAAGAAGGGGTGGAAGTTGGCCAACGGTAGCCCGGTGAAGAATATTGATTTGTGGCAGGAACTGGATCGGCTGGCCCAGATTCATCAGCTTTCGTTTACCTATGTTCCCGGACATGCGGGGCATCCGGAAAACGAGCGTTGTGATCAGTTGGCGGTGCAGGCGTACAAGGCGTTGTAACGGTTTTTCTCAACCATTGAAAAAATGAATTCCGACCTGTTTAACCCCATCGAATTTGAAAAAGGCGTCGGGCCATACCGAGCGAAAGTACTGGCGAAGATGGGAATACGGACACCGGGCGAGCTTCTGTTCCATTTTCCTCGGGACTACGAGGATTTTTCCAATTTCACCGACATTCGCCACCTGACCGACGACCGTGCGTGGACGATTTGTGCCCGGGTCGTGGGGATCACGTTTCGCCGAACGTTTAAGGGGGGGAACATCACCACGGTTTCCATTGAGGACGGTTCGTTTGGGTTGGCGGACATGGTGTTTTTCAATCAGGGTTTTCGAGAAACGCAGTTTACGGAGGGACAGATTTACCTGATCAACGGCAAGCCGAAGGCGGTGAAGAATCGCTGGCAGTTTCCGCATCCGGTGTTGCGAATGCTGACCGACGAGGAGGTTCAGGCGATCAACGAAAGTACCCTGCCGGGAAGCAAAATCGGCGGGGATATTCCGCTGGACAAACTTCCCACGACGGCGGCGTTCCTGGGGCTTCAGCCGGTCTATCGCCTGACCGAGGGGCTGCATGCGTGGGACATGCGGCGGGCGATGCGACACGTACTGGCCAAGTATGCCGACGTGGTGGACGAGGCGTTTCCAGAAGCGTTTCGGCAAATGCACGGGCTGGTCGGGATTGCCGACGCGCTGCGGGACATCCACTTCCCTCCGTCGGAAGAAAAAATGCAACAGGCTCGTCGGCGGTTTGTGTATCAGGAATTGTTTTTACTTCAACTGGCGTTGGGGGTGCGGCGACGGCAGCAGCAGGTCGATTTTCAGGCTCCGGTGTTGGAAGCTACATCGCGGGTGGACAAGCGGATTCGGGCGTTGTTTCCTTACGACCTCACCGCCGGACAGTTGGCCGCCATTTCGGATATTACCCGCGACGTACTTTCGGGGAAACCGATGAACCGGCTGCTTCAGGGGGACGTTGGCTGCGGTAAAACAACCGTGGCGGTATACGCCCTGCTCCTTGCGGTGGCGCATGGGTATCAGGCGGCGGTCATGGCCCCGACGGAAGTGCTGGCCCGGCAGCATGTCCGGACGCTTTCGCGAATGCTGGAACATGCACGTGTCACACCGGTGCCGCTTATTGGGGGCATGAAACCGGCAATGCGGAAGGAAACGTTGGAAAAAATCGCGTCGGGCGAAGCGAAAATCATCATCGGCACGCAGGCTCTTTTGCAAGACGACGTGAAGTTTGCCAATCTCGGCATGGTCGTTATTGATGAACAGCACAAATTCGGTGTCGAACAGCGGGCCGCGCTGCGAAAAAGTGGCACGTCGCCCCACTACCTGGTAATGACCGCGACGCCGATTCCGCGAAGCGTGACCATGACGCTTTTCGGCGATCTCGACCGGACGGAAATCCGCGACCTGCCGCCGGGGCGTCAACGGGTACGCACCTATCTGGCTTCCGCGTCCCAGAAGGAAGGGTGGTGGAAATTTTTCCGCGAGCAGCTTTCTTCCGGGGCGCAGGGGTACGTGGTGGTGCCGCTTATCGGGGATTGGAAAGAACCGGAAACGCCGTCTGCCGATTGGGATTTTCAGGAAGAAACGGACGAGGAAAACGCGTCGTCCATCGCCAGCCTTTCCCAGGTGTTTCAGGAGCTGAAAGAGGGGCCGCTTGCCGAGGTTCCGCTTGATTTTTTGCATGGTCGCATGAGCCACGAGGAAAAGGAAGCGGTCATGTTCCGGTTCCGTACCGGCGAAACGCGGGTGCTGGTTTCCACGTCCGTTATCGAGGTGGGGGTCGATATTCCCAACGCTACCCTGATGACCATCGAAAGTGCCGAGCGTTTCGGCCTGGCCCAGCTGCATCAGCTTCGCGGACGCGTTTCTCGTGGGAAAAAAGCCGGGTACTGCTGCGTGTTCGCCTCCAACGAAAAACCTGAAACACTCGAACGGCTGAAAAAATTCACCACGACGACCGACGGGTTCGAGCTGGCGGAAATCGACTTCTCCCTTCGCGGCCCCGGCAACCTGTTCGGAACCGCACAGCATGGCCTGCCCCCCTTCCGCGTGGCTGACCTGCTCCGGGATAAAGCGATTCTGGAAGAAGCCCGACGCGATGCCAACGCCATCCTGAGTACCGACCCCGGACTTGCCAACCCCGATTTTCGCCGGATTCGCCGCCAAATGCTCAAACGCTACGGCCAAGTTCTGGAACTGGGGGACGTGGGATAGCGGATGTAGGACACCGGGAGCCGTGGACAAAGCGAGCCATCGTTAGAACTACCGCGCTTCCAACCTTTTGAGAGGAAACATTAAGGAGTGGGAATGTCTCACGAAACGTGGTATCAAATCAAAATGCGTGCCCAGGCGGGCGGGAAACACCTTTCCGGAGCGGAACGGATGTTGCCGCAACCCCTTTTGCCGCAGCAGGCCGAAACACTGGTTCACCGGGCGATCTTCCATCCGCGTGGCGTTCCTGAGCAGGTCGTTCTGAAAATCGAAAAAATCGAGCCGGAAAAAATCGAGATTCTGGACGCCCTCCCCGTGTCGGAAATCCGGGCGGCAAGCGTCGCCGAAGCGTGGCGTGCACTGGAAAATCTCCTGCGGGAGGAAGGGTTTTTGGCACCCGAAAAGATTCTGGCCCATTTCCCCGAAACGTATCCCATGCGGGGGGCGATGGTGCTGGACATCGAGACGTTTCAGCGGTGGGAGCCGGATTTTCAACGGGGAATCCGCGTCACGGGAATGGACGCTCTCGATTCGTGTCAAAAAACGGCGGAAAACGGCAAGAATTCCTTTCGGGAAGCGATCGTGCTGGCCACGAAAACGGCTCACGCGCCGGGAATCGTGGGGGAAATTTGCGTTTCGGACGACCCCGGCTACGTCACCGGATATTTTGCGTCCCGACGGCGGGGTTACGTGCGGATTTCACCGTTGAAAGAGGTGGGGGACGAACAGGGGGGACGGCTCTTTCTCTACCACGGTTCGTCGGAAAAGGTCGCGTCCTGCCTCGATTATCTGGAACATCAACTGGTGCAGGTTCGGAACATCCCGAATCTACCCACTCCCGCCCTGCCCCGGCCCGATCGCTGGGAACGTCTCCAGAATACGCTGGAAACGCTCCACTCAGCAGGATTATACCGCCAGGTTCCTGAAATGGAATCCGCCCCCGCCGGGGAGGTTCGGTTTCGCGGGCAGCCTCTCGTCATGCTTGCGTCGAACAATTACCTCAATCTGGCACACCATCCCGATGTGGAAAAACTGGTGCAAAACGTGGCGGCAGAATGGGGTACCGGTTCCGGTGGTTCTCGCCTGACGACCGGCACATCGCCATGGCACACGCGGTTGGAAGCGTCGCTGGCAGAATGGCAAAAGACCGAATCGGCCCTCCTTTTCAACACCGGGTACATGGCGAATGTCGGGGTTCTTTCGGCACTTTGTGGCCCGGACGACACGATTTTCAGCGACGCCCTCAACCATGCCAGCATCATCGACGGCTGCCGTTTGAGCAAAGCGAAAATCGTCGTCTATCGGCATGGCGATCTGGACGATCTGGAGCGAAAAATCCGACAGGAAAACCCTTCCCGTGGGCTGGTGGTCAGCGACGGTGTTTTCAGCATGGACGGAGACCTCCTTCCCCTCCCACGCTGGTTGAAAATTTGCGAGAAATATGGCCTCTTTTCGATGGTGGACGACGCACACGCCCTGGGGGTACTGGGAGAAACGGGCCGTGGCAGCGCGGAACATTGGCAATCCCCCCAGCCCGATATTCTGGTAGGAACGCTGAGCAAAACTCTCGGAAGTGAGGGGGGATTCGTTTGTGGGAAAGAGACGCTGATCGACTTTTTGCGGAATCGTGCCCGCAGTTTCATTTTTTCCACCGCCCTGAACGCCCTTTCCGTGGCCGCCGCATGGAAATCGCTGGAAATCCTCCAGGCAGAACCATGGCGCGTTCGGAAACTTCAGGAAAATGTCCGGTTCTTTTGTCGTGAATTGCAAAACGCCGGCATTCCTGTCCAGAGCCAGTCGGCCATCGTTCCGATTCTCCTTGGCGACGAGCGTCTGGCGGTTTCCTGTTCCCAACAGCTTCTGGAAAAGGGAATTTACCTCTCCGCCATCCGTTATCCCACCGTGGCCCATGGCAAAGCACGCCTGCGGGTTGCCCTCAACGCCGCCCACACGCCGGAAACACTCCGCCACAGTGCCGCCGCCATCGCCCAAACGCTCCCTGTTCCCCTGAGATAGCGGCACACCATTTCAGGCAATCACAAACCCCATCTCCCGCACAATGTCCAGGTCGTCCTCGTACGTGACACCAAACGCCTCGGCATCCAGCCCCGTCATGATTCCATTGGCCCCCGACTCCAAAAGCCGACGCGTATATTCCGGCAACTTCGCACGAACCCCCCAGTCCACCACCAGGACGACCTTCGGCATGATAAAACGGGCAATGGCCATCCGCCGCATAAAATCCTCCAACGGAACCGACGGATTCCACTCCCGCAACCTGGAAGAAGGAACGTTCCAAATCCACTCCGGTGAACGAATCAAAAGCCCCGCAATCCCCATATCCCGCGATTCCAACACCAGCTCGTTGCACTCCTCCGTCGTTTCCCCTACATCGACAAATCCTCCCGACGTAATCTCCAACCCTGCACGCTTCGCCGACTTCAAGACCTCGATCTTCTCGTCGTAAGAAAGACGCAAAAACCGGCTTGCCAGCTTGTCAAAACGAGAACGACACACCCCGATAAACTCGTGATACCGCTTTAACCCCGCCTGCCGAAGCTGACAAAATTGCTCCTGCGTCAGCCTCGCATGACTCAAACTCGTGTCCAGCCCCGTGTTCCGCGTCAGCCAACGGCATGCCTCACAAAGCGCATCCACCTGCCTCTGATCCAACGGATTGTGCCGCATATCCAGGTCCGCACGACGCGCTCCGTGCGACACCAACTGCAACCCCTCTTTCCGTATTTCTTCCACATCAATTTCCCGCCCATACGGACAGACAATCGACCCACAAAACAGAAGCTCCCTCCCCGAATAATGCCGCCGTATCTCACACGCCGCCTGCTTCAAATGCTCCAAGTCCGCCTCCATAAGAAAACGGACATCCCCCTGCCCCACCTGATACCCCTCGAATATCTTCTGCTCCAGCTTACGGAGTTCCTCCATACGCTTCTCTCCCTTTACAAAACCCCTGAGGGGCAAAATTACAGGAATCTTCTCAAAATCACTCGCTAATATCGTCCAAATCAATTCGGGACTCTTTCCCGTCGCGAGTGCATAGATTCGCGTATACACGGTAGGCTATCAACTCCGAAACAAACGAGGTGCTGCCGTCGCCACGAACAAAATTCCCGCCCCCCGTATGGAAACTCCCCAACGGAAGATGATTGAACGGTACGCCGTTGCTCCGATCCACCTCCTGATTGTACATGCCATAGTTCTTGCGAATCACCTTGTACGCATACGTCCCCTTGCACTTGTCAAACGTACTGCCCAGAATCCACGGACGCACGTTCCCCGGATGCTCATAACACCACGAACTGGGATTGCTGTCCCGCTGCTTGAATTCCCCCATCAAAAATGTGTTGCTCAATCCGTCCAGACAGGAACTGAACGGTACCGCCTTGTTCCACTGGAAAAGCCCGTTCCTGGGAAGCGTTCCATGATCCGCCTGGTCATAATTCACATTCTTAAGCGATTCCCCGTTGTCGTCCTTCTCCCCCGATTCGTAATAAACTCCCCCCACCCCCTGATACGTGGTCAACGCCCCATGACGGTACGCATCCGAAACCGGCTTGCCCCCCGTCTTGTCATACGGCCACTCCGGACATAGATACACCTCGATCACCGTGTCCATCAACGTCGCCCCATTGGTCGAAGAACAATAACTCGACGCCTTGTATTTGTACGTGTCCTGCGCCGTCTCAATCTGCTGATAGAGCGCGTCCTGCTCTATGTACGGAAGCAACGCATAAAAAGCCCCAAACGTGTTGCACCCCTCCGGATTGCTGTCCACCACCTTTTTCAATACGCTCGGCGGCATACAGTTGTCGTTCGAGTTGGCATAATTATGACACGCCAGCCCCAATTGCTTCATCCGATTCGTACATGTTATACGCCGCGCCGCCGCACGCGCCTGCTGCACCGCCGGTAATAACAACCCCACCAACATCCCAATAATCGCTATCACCACCAACAACTCCACCAACGTAAAGGCCACCCGGTACGACCGGGAGCGACTACGGCTACCGCCGGTTGCCAGTGGTGTCGGGAGGCAGGCGCTAACGCTTCTGGCCTCCCTGCCCCGGGTGCGGGGCGGCACCCGGTACGACCGGGAGCGACTACGGCTGCCGCCGGTTACTAATGGCGTCGGGAGGCAGGCGCTAACGCTTCTGGCCTCCCTGCCCCGGGTGCGGGGCGGCACATTACGGCTGCCGCCGGTTGCCAGTGGCGTCGGGAGACAGGCGCTAACGCTTCTGGCCTCCCTTTCTTTCAGAACGGCCTCCGGCCCGGGTGCGGGCAGTACACTACAGGCTGTCGCCGTTCGCGTTGCTTCCATTCGGAATACGGAGGAGGAAAAGGACTCAAAAATATCGAAACGACTGGCCATAAATCGGATACTCCCCTGTGAAATCAATCCATACTGCTGTTTCGTCACAAAATAAACCCCTGTAAACGCCCGGGTGCGAGCAGCACACTACCGCTTTTCGCCAGTTGCTACATCGCCGGGAGGCAGTCGCTACGCTTCTGGCCCCCTTATTCTATCGCACTTCCAACCTCTTGAGAGGAAACATTTTTGAAAAATTGTTTCCTCTCAAACTCTCCTTCAAAAAACTTTTACTACGCTCACTACGTTCGCTCTTATTAATATTTATTTTTCTACACTACATTACCTTCATTTTACCCATTTCTCCGGGCATGTCAACGAACGGCCCTCAACTTTTTACGGGAAAAACTCCACCCCCACCAACCCAGCAACAACAATACCCCACTTGCGGGTTCCGGTACGTAACTGGACGGCAGATAGTTCACCGTTCCGGTCAGGGAATCGAAACTCCACGACGCCAGATTCCCCGAACCAAGAACACTCGCAAAATCCCCTATAATCGTCGGGTTATCGCCAAAAATCTTGTACGACGTCGGTGTGGTCGGCTCGTTAAGCATTTCCAACAACAACGTGCCGCCCAAGGTTAACGACGTCGCCAGAAGCTGGTCCGATTCCGTACCGTCAAACTGAATTTTCAGGATGCCGTTTTCCCCCTGCGTGTAGGTACCATTGATCGTTGTGGTGCCAATCTCATCGGAAAAAATCGCGTAGGCCTCCGTTTCATAGGTGAGGGTATCGAGCGTCACAATGTCGAGCGTTCCCCCCTCGTTGACAAGATTTCCGTTATACGTACCGACGTTCAGCGTCCCGCCCGTAAACGCAAAAGCGCCGGTCGCATTCAACGTATTGACCGCCAAACTCCCCCCGGAAAGGGTGACGGCATCGCCCGTCCCCGTAATGTTCAGCGTGCCGACGTTCAGACGCCCCCCGGTCTGCATAAGAACATCGGTAGCATTTTCAACCCCCAGATTCATCGTGGTGACAAACGTATTCCCCCCCACGACGTTGAAATTCAGACTGCCCTTATTCCCATGACCATCCATCGCCCGAACGTTTTGGATTCGCAGCGTGGCGTTTTCCTCTACGGTAAGATACCCCACCGTACTGGCATCGTTGTAGGCACAGTCCAAATTCACCACCTTCGTGGTGGAATCCCCATAAAATCTCGCCTGGGAATGCCCCCCACTGACACCAACATGAATGCGGCCCACATTAATATCCGCATCGCCATAAACGTTCATCGAGGCATTCTTTCGCAAACTCAGCCCCGCATTGTCCCCCGCTGCGGTAATCTTTCCGCCCGAAATGTCGAAATGAATCGCTGACGAATTAGAGTCCGTTCCCAGAAAATAGGATTCATCGATACTCAGCGTCCCACCATCCATGCGGAATTCCACGCTGGCCCTGCCCTGCGTATTGAACATATTGGTATGCGCGGTAATGTCCCACACCCCACCGTCCGTAAGGGTAATGCTGGCCCCATCGCTCAAATTCCCGGAAAGCGTACAACCCGCAGAACGAATCACCGCTTTCACCGCCGTGGAAGCCGGATTGCCATTCGTCCATGCCGTACCGTTCCATTCCGATTCGGCCAGCGTGCTTTGCGTCAGCACTCCGGTCGCGGCGTTGTACGTCCAGTCCCGAATATCCCCACCATTCATTACAAAGTGGGTCGCAGTACGACTTCCTGTTCCCTCGAAAAGGTCGATCGAAGTTTTCGTGGACGTATTATTAATCACCACCGTACCCGCATTCAAATAGACACTTCCCGTGGTATCAAGGAAATCACTGGCAGCGTCGGAGATGTCGAACACAATGGGTTCCGCCACGCTGGGCATACGTTGTAACCGTCATGGTGCCATATTTGCTGGCGACAGGTTCGGTCGTTTCCGCAGTGATGGTATGGAGCGTGTTGATTTCGACCGTACCCCCCATGTTCCGCAACGTATTGCTATAATTTCCCACGGAAAGCGTTCCGCCAGTGAGATACGTCGAAGCTGGATCTGTCGCCGAAGTGGGAAGCGGAATGTTCTGGACCGTATTCACATAAACTTCGCCGCCGGAGATGTTCAGGAACGAGCCACTGCGGCCATGAAAATCAAGCGTACCGACACAGAGCGTACCCCCCGTGACATTCCAATCCCCCCCTACGCCACTCCAGCCAAAATCAAGATTTTTGGTCGTTACGGAACCTCCCGAAAGGGTCATCTCGGAATACGCGAATGCCCCGACGTGGATTCGGTTGACGGCAACGGTTCCTCCGGAAATGCTCGCGACGTCGTTCCCACGCAGCGTAAGCCCGCAGTCATCAACCGATGGGTCAGTCGTTTGGAGTATGCCACCGGTCATGACGAAGTTGATTCCCGCCACATTGTTCGCCACGGAGCCGAGCCAGGCGTTTAGCTGTGAAAGTGAAATCGTGCCGCCCGTGAAAGTAAACGTCGGACGGGCTTCCGCCACAGTTCCCTGGAAAACAAGGGGCTGCCCTGAGGAAACGATCACGCCTCCGGACATGGTAAGGTTCGAGTTGGTCAGTGTCTTTCCCCCCGTCAGGGTAACGGTCCCGGAAGAAAGATACGCGTCGAGATTTTGCGTCGCGGACGGGTCGCCGTTGGACCACCCCGCCGCCGTCCAGTTCGCATCGCCGCCAATCCAGTAGGTCGTCGTGTCGCCCCACAGCAACCCGACACTGCCGATTACCAAGATTAGAATACACTCGCAAAATCGTATTTTCATGGTTTTCTCCAAAAAAATCTCCAAACGATGTAAAACACCTTCCTCTGAAAACATTCCCATTATAAACCCCTTTTCCCAAAAACACAAGGATAAATCACTATAAATTTTGATTTATTTTATATACAAAAGGTAACTTCCCGGTTGCCGAACCTCCAGAAAATATGTTATGATGAAAACTTGAAAGCACCTTCTAAAAACCGTTTCCGTAAACCCAAACGGGGAGCAAAGGGACATAAATCGTCGCCTATGGCTAACATGGGTGAGACTTATATCCACGGTGTCTGGAAGGGTGCGATTAAATTTCCTTGCGAATTTGGGCAGGATGGGTAATTCCCCTCTTTTAGAGGGGTGGCAGCCGAAGGCTCGCGGGGTAATTCCCCTCTTTTAGAGGGGTGGCAGCCGTAGGCTGACGGGGTGTTTTGAACTTGGGAAAGCGTTCCCCACTTCGGAACTACCCCCCGCCCTGACGGGCGTACCCCTTCAAAGAAGGGGAATTCGTACGGCTCGCGGGGTAATTCCCCTCTTTTAGAGGGGTGGCAGCCGTAGGCTGACGGGGTGTTTTGAACTTGGGAAAGCGTTCCCCACTTCGGAACTACCCCCCGCCCTGACGGGCGTACCCCTTCAAAGAAGGGGAATTCGTATGGCGCACAGAAAGTTTGATCGCACCCGTCTGGAAGCGGGCAATCACCGTTTGGGGTCGGAATGGAGGTTTTAGAAGTTGCCTTGAAGGAACATTGGCTGCGGATTTTTCGAGAGAGTGTTTCTCGGAGGATTTTCCCGCCCAATGAAAGGAAACTTTCCCCCAGAAAAAAGGAGAAGGAGTAACGATGAAACGTATGCTAACTTTGTTTTTGCTGCTGGCGGCCACGACCGTCACGGCCCAGGAACCGGCCCCGCTTTTCCCGTTCCTGATTTCGTACGACGCCCCGGACAATGCGTCGAACGTGGCCCATTTCCTCTCCGCTCCGGCGGGCAAAGGGGGATTCCTCCGGGTGAAAGAGGGCCGATTTGCCGACGACAACGGTTTCGTCCGCCTGCACGCCACGAACCTGACCGGCCCGGCCAACTTCCCGACGCACGAACAGTCCGATAAACTCGCGGCCCGGCTGGCCCGATTCGGAATCAACTGCGTCCGCCTGCACTACTTCGACGCGGGCTACGGAACGTTCAAATTCCCCGCCATTCCCGGCATTTTCAAAGGAACCAGCGCCTGGAGCGACGCCCCCCAGCTTCCGGAATTCGACCCGGAACGCCGCGACCGCCAGGATTACCTGATTGCCGCCCTGAAAAAACGTGGCATTTACGTGAACATGAACCTGCATGTCGCGCGGAATCCGAAGGGACTTGATATTTTCGACCCGACACTGATCGCCCTGCAAAAGGAATACGCGAAAATCCTGATGTCGCGGGTCAATCCGTACACCGGGCTGGCCTACGCCGACGAACCGGCGATTGCCGTGGTCGAAATCAACAACGAAAACGCACTGTTCAACAACTATCGTGGCGGCATGTGCGACGGCATGAGCCAGAAATACAAAGACGAGCTTTCACGCCAGTGGAACGCATGGCTGAAGAAGAAGTACGCTTCGTCCGACGCGTTGGTCGCCGCGTGGGAGTGGAAACTGAAACCGCTTTGCGACGAGCAGATTCCCGAAGGAGAGTTCAACGACGGGACGGTGCTGGACAAAAAAGTCTGGAAGCTGGAAGCGGAGCAGACCGGAGCGAAAATGTCGGTCGAGGATGGACGCCTGAAACTTTCGGTGGAGAAAGCAGGAGGGCAATATTTCCCGAAGCTCTTCCGCACGGTCAACATCAAAAAGGGAGAGGTTTACACGCTGACATTTGCCATGCGTCGTGTGGACGGTCCCTCAGGGCAACTGGGGCTGGCGGTAGCGGATGCGGAAATGGGCTGGCGTTCGTTGGGACTCTTTACGCAGTACCGCGTCGGCAAGGACTGGACGTTCCTGTCCTACACGTTTGAGGGGATGGACGATTCCCCGGAGGCTCAGATCCAGCTAACGCGTTTCACTCCCGGAACGTATGAGATCGGGAAGATTTCGTTCATGACCGGCACGAGCGACACGTTCGAGATTCAGGGTTCGCTGGAATCGGGTACGGTGCCGTTGGTTTCGGCAATGCGTTACGCCCCCACCTCCATAAAACGGGATTTCGCCGCCTTCCTGAACGACGTGGAAACCCGTTACTGGGTCGGGATGTACGACTTCCTGCGGAACGAGGTGAAGGTGAAGCAGCTCATTTCCGGAACGCAGTTGGGCTACACGTCTGCCGAGATGATGGCGAAGCTGGACTACGTGGACAGCCACAGTTACTGGTGTCACCCCAGCCCTGTCAGCAAGAACTGGCAGATTCGGAACGTTTCGATGGCGAACAATTTTGGTTGCGTGATGGGGCTTGCGAATCAGCGGGTGTTGGGCAAACCGTACACGTGCAGCGAGTACAACCATCCGTTCCCGAACCTTTACGGTGCGGAAGGGCAGCCAATGCTCCGCGTGATGGGGGCGCTTCAGGGGTGGGACGGCGTGTTCGAGTACACGTACAACCACGAACCCGATTTTGAGCCGAAGAACAACACCTATTTCTTCAGCATGATTGCCCGAACCGACGTGCTGGCCCACATTCCGGCATGTGCGGCGATTTACCTGCGTGGCGACGTTCGCGAAGGGAAGCAGACCGTCACGGCGGGTTATGATCCGGAAAAATTCTTCGACGGACTGGCCACCTCGACCCGCACCGGTTGGACGTTGGGCAGTGCCGGCTTTCACGGGGAGCTTTCGATGATGCACCGCGTGGGGGTATCGCTCGACAACCAGAACGTTTCCCATCCGGAAGATTTCCCGATGGTGCCGTCCCGAGTGCTGCAAAGCGACACGAAGGAACTCACCTGGAACCGCGAGATTCCGGGCAAGGCGTTTTGGACGGTCAATACCGACAACACGAAACTGTTCAGCGGTTTCCCGGAGGGGCGAAGCGTGGATTTGAACGGCGTGAAACTGGCGGTCGGCCAGACGCGTCTGAACTGGGCCACCGTGTCACTGTTCTCTCGTAACGCGAACGGTTTCGGCGAGAAGGGGAAGTCCAACATCCTCCTGACCGCCACGGCGTATTGTGAAAATGAAGGGATGAAGATTGTCGAAACCTCCGACACGTCGATCACGCTCTCCGACTGGGGGAACGGCACGATCCTGTGCGAAGGGGTTCCGCTGACGGTAACGCTCCCCTGTGCGGCCACGAAGGTGAAGTGTTTTGCGTTGGATTCTCGTGGCGACCGCAAGGCCGAGGTTCCGGTTTCGGAAGCGGACGGATGTGCGGTGCTGCAACTGGGGCCGCAGTACAAAACCATCTGGTATGAAATCGTGACGGAATGATTCTTTGTAGTCCTAGTGCTTTGTCACGAAAATAAATATTAATAAAAGCGAACGCAGTGAGCGTAGTAAAAAGTTTTGGGAGGTGGGGTCTGGGGAGGAACCTCTTTTTCAAAAGGGTTCCTTCCCAGAGGTTGGAAGCGCAATCGTTAGAACTACCGCGCTTCCAGCCTCTTGAGAGGAAACATTTTTGAAAAATTGTT
>JAUNBJ010000091.1 GCA_030535245.1 Planctomycetia bacterium
TCTCAAACTCTCCTTCAAAAAACTTTTAGTGCGCTCACTGCGTTCGCTATGTTATGAGTGTTTATTTTCTTTTTGTACTATTTATAACATGGATGCAACACTACACGGCTTCCGCCGCCTGGTACAATATTCCATGACGCTTCTAACCTCTGGGGAAGAACCCACCTCCCAAAACTTTTTACTACGGCTTCCGCCGGTTGCCAAAAAATATGGGAGGCAGACGCAAGCTGGGAATACAGCATGGCAGCCGAAAAATTTTTGTATCCCCGCCCCTTTTTACCGTGGGAGCAAAATTCAGGGTTCCTGCCCCGTGCGGGCACGGCATTTCTCGTAGAAATTCACGACCGGCGCGGGGTCGTCCAGACCGTGGGGATGGTGGTCGCAGTCGGGCTTGACGATTTCCACCAAATCCCCTCCCGCTTTCTGGAAGTTCTCGGCCAGAAGTTTGCCATGCTGCTCGTAGAGAACCGTTTTATCGGCCGCGCCGCAGATCAGAAGCATGGGAATCTTCTTTTCAGCGAGGATGCGACATCCGAAAATCGGGTTTCCATCGCCGTTGAGTAAGGTCTCCTCGGTCATGCCGTAATCCCGCCGAACAACGTCCCAGCAATCGGCGCGTCGGTCTTTCCAGTCGATAAAATTGCAGACCGGGGCGTCAACGTAAATCCCGCTGATTTTTTCAGGATTCTCGATCGCCCATCGCAGTGCGGATAATCCACCGTAGCTCATGCCAAACAGAACGGGTTGGGGGCTGAAACCATGCTCTTTCACCATCAGGTCGTATAGCGCATTTCGTTGGGCATTGTCCTGCGGCGTGCCGAAACGGTCGTCCGTCTGGATGAACGCGACCGCCCACCCTTTCTCGATCATGGCATCTTCAGAATTGGGAAACGCCCGCCAGTAAACCGTCCGAAACAGCCATGGTTTCCCCGCCGCCGGCTTGTGGGGCACGACGATTTTCGCCGTGCGTCCCTCAAGCGTGAACTCGTAGGCCGTCGCATTTTTCATCAGCGTGGATTTTCCTGGAAATTCCGGAACGCCAAACGCCCGCAGGACGGAACGTGCCATCAGCCGATTCCCCCAATCATTCAGGTGCACGCCATCCGTGGTCAGGCGATTCGGTTCTTCCGGCTTGCGATCGGACAACGCATTTTGCATCTCGGCATTCGCATCCGCCAGCAAAAATCCCCGTTCTTTCGCCAGTTTTCGCAGAAAGTCGTTGTACGGAGCCAACCGGATATTTCGCGGGTCGTCGGCATTTTCACCCAAAGGCGTTTGGGTGATGAGCAGGATTTGGATTCCTGCCGCCGACACTTTATCGACCACCGCAAGAACGTTTTTCTGGAACTCCTCCAGCGTATGCGACTTGTGCCACACATCGTTTCCACCGACTTTGAACGTCATCCATTGCGGCTGTTTGTCGATCACATCCCGCTGGATACGAGCCAACATTTGTTCCGATTCATTCCCACTGATTCCCGCCGGAACAGGAACGACTTCCACCCCCGCCTCTTTCAGTCCCTGAACAACGAGATGGACGTACCCTTTGGGATTGTCGTACCCGGACTGCGTGATGGACGCCCCCAGAAACGCGATTTTATCGCCCGACCTGATCGGCAAATCCGCAGAATAAACCGTAGAAACCAACAACCCAACCACCAGACATACTCTCGAAAACATGGCTCGTACCTTTCCTGAAAAACAACGAAGGAGGGAAACAAAAATACCATATTATCATATCATCACTGCGGGATTTGTGCAACCTGCCCGTCATTCCGACAGCCCAAATAACGATGAATTTCTGGGTCGATGGAATACGAAATCCGGTGCGTGGAGGCGTCGCACATGACCATTCCAAACGTCCCGGCATGAGCACTGCCGAATTGGTTGCCATAGTTGCAGCCACTTCGATCCTGAAGCGGATAACAGGAGACACGCGTCAATCGATTACCGTCGTTGTCGGGGCCGCAGTACGGGGAAAGGTCGTCTCCTGTAGCCCGCCCACTTTCGTAATGGTCGGGAGTGACATACTTTTCTCCGAAAAGATACGTGTTCGTGGAACCATCTCTGATCCCGGAAAATCCGATTTGGCTTTTCTGAAATACTATCCCGCGCGTCTCGCCTTCGGTGGTACTGCCGGGATATTTCAGCCCTTCAGTATTGCTGCTGAACGGACATGTTTGGTTCCACGTAGCATAACCGTCCGCCGAATTGCCCGCATAATCGCACTTGCCGGAGGTCCCCGTCACAGCCATGTTTTCCAGTTTTCCTCCAGTATAAGGATAGACTTTGACCGTACGCCGGGATGGACAATAAAACGTCGAAAGTGGAACTTGGGTCCGTTCCGCCGCCTTCTCCTCCTGAACCTCATTGGTATCAATAATACCATCGGCTCCCAAACTCCACAACCCATGCTGCTCCAAAAACGGAAGCAGAGAATATGCCCAGCCACCACATTGGTTCCTCAGCCCCAGGTCCGGGTCTCCGCCAAAACGCACTCCCCATCCTCCCGTCGGCAAAATTCGCTGGGATGTTTCATGATTCATCGCCGCTAATCCCATCTGTTTCAAATGGTTAGAACACTGCATCTGACGCGCCGCCTCCCGCGCCTGCTGCACCGCCGGCAAAAGCAAACCCACCAACATCCCTATAATCGCTATCACCACCAACAACTCCACCAACGTAAAGCCCGCCCGGTACGACCGGGAGCGACTACGGCTGCCGCCGGTTGCCAGTGGCTCCGGGAGGCAGGCGCTGCGCTTCTGGCCTCCCTTGCCCCGTGACAAGATTGCGACCAACAACTCCACCAAGGTAACGCCGGTACAAGCCACACGGGCACCACGCCAGCCACCGATGGTCGCGGGAAGAACCAACGGTTTGTGCGGGGTCATCTCCGGTACCTCCCAAGGAAAAGCCCACCCAGCAACAGCAACAGCCAGGTGGCCGGTTCGGGAACGGCAGCGGGATTGACGTTGAAAACCATATTATTTCCAATCCGAACCCCTTCCAGGAAGTATCCCTGCATGGCATGGGAAAGTTTCACGGCATTTGCCGCGTCGGTAAATACGGAAAACATTCCATCGTTGGAGGAAAACAACGTATCGTTGGCGACCAATCCGTCCATATTGACAAGCAATGTACCGTCGGGGCTTAATCCCAGCGTGTCGGCCATAATGTCACTGGTGAAATCCAGCGCAAGAACCCCTTTCCCCAACGTAATGTCCGAAAAATTAGACGTTTGGGTCAGTTCCAGTGTCCCTTCCAGGATTTGGAGGGAAATTTGCCCATCGCCTGTGCCGGGCAGGGTGAGCGTGCCGTCCCCCGTTTTGGTAAGTGTTTTCCCAGCCCCCTGCAAATTTCCGGAAATCGTTCCCGTTTTACCTGCCGCGACCGAGAATGTGGAGTCACCGGCCAATGTGATGGCGGAGGAAACGGTCGCCGTGTCGCTGAACTGCACGGCACCTTGTTGCCCCACCCCGCTTCCTGTAACGGAAAGGGCACCGCCAATTCCCGGATCGGTTCCCAGCTCCAGCATGGCACCGTCGGTAAGGGTTATCTCGGAAACGGCAAGCGTGTTGTTTTGCAGGGTAAGCGTTCCCTGTTCAACGGCGATTTTCTGAAGGGTTCCACTCGATGAGAGAACAAGTTTGCCCGCTCCGGTTTTGGTAAGAGTTCGAGACTGCGCATTGGTAAAATAACTACGAACATTTAGAACGCCAGAGGCTTCCTCAATAGTAACGTTCATGTCCCCGTACGTGTCCAACCTGGTACAGGAAATGGTGGCAGTGGCATTTTCACCCCGAACGACCGTATCGCGCAAAGCCCCCTGCTGCCAAATGCCCGTTCCTGACATGGTTCCCCCCCCAACGAAAAGGAGTTGGGAAGTTCCACCGTTGGGCCACGCAAAGTTCTGAGTGTTCGTGAGATTCACCGTCCCGTTCTTATAAATGGTAAAAGTCTTGTTTTGTTGATTCAAGTTGTAGAGGGCATTGAGATTCAACACCGCCGCTTTCGTCCCTGTGGAACTGCCGACCGTAATGGTACAATCTGCGGGGATACAGACCGGCCCTCCCGAATAGGTTTTGGTGAGATTGACCGTACCTTCGTTGATCGTCAGATTCTGGAACAGGTTGTAATTGGAAAATACCATCGTACCGTCATTGACGATAATGGCGCTTGTGGCCGTGTTGTCGCCGGAGAATGTCAGCGTTCCTGCTCCGCTTTTTGTGATGCTGGCGGAAGCGTCTCCAGAAATGACGCCAGAGAAAGTATAAGATTCGTCGGAACGAACCGTGTACTCGACCGCGCCCGACACGGTGAAATTGTCGGTTCGATCGGCTACGACGACTTCTCCCAACACGAAAGGCTCGCCTATCCCCCCCCCCCGACGCAAATTAACATCACGAGTGCGAAAACAGTTTTTTGGGATTTCATGATTTTCTCCTGTGGAAATGCTTTGGAACGAAAAACGGAGAGACGGCCCCACAGCCATCTACCCCTTGAGTATAACATAGAGGGAATAGGATGTCAAGCAAAACAGTGGAAAATTTTTAAAAATTGGAAAATAAGTCTACCGAGTGCTGCATCCATGTTATAAACAGTATAATCGCTCCTTCCAAAAACTTTGCAACACCAGGGCAGCGGTTTGGGGGAAGGATGCTACCGCATTTGACGACGGATTTCCAGCAGTTCCTTCATGACGTTATGCAACGACGACGTTTTGTCCGTGCAGCCAAACGCGTCGTGGAGTTGAGCGTACAGCCCGAACAGCCGGGCGTAAATCTTCACGGCAGCAGGACGGGGACGGTAAACCTTTTCCTTCACGCCGGTCATTTTCCGGATGGCAGCCGAGAAATTTTTGTATCCCTTCCCCGCCACGGCTCCGGCAATCGCGGCTCCCAAGGCGCACGTCTGAGGGCAGCGGCTCACTTTCATCGGACGGTTACACACATCCGCGTACACCTGCATGACGAAATCGTTCTTCTCCGCAATTCCGCCACAGTTGATAACCTCTTTCACCCGCACGCCGTATTCCTCGAAACGGTTGATGATGGTCAATGCGCCAAACGCCGTCGCTTCGACCAATGCCCGGTAAACCTCCGGGGCGGTGGTATGGATGGTCTGTCCCAGAAGGAGACCGGTCAGGTTCTGATCGACCAGTACCGTACGGTTGCCGTTGTTCCAGTCCAGTGCCAAAAGCCCCGACGCTCCCGGAGCCAATGCTGCCGCCGCGTCGGTTAGATTCCGATGAGCGTCGCCCCGTGAAAATTCTGCCGGGGTGAGATACTTCACGAACCAGTTAAAAATGTCACCGACCGCCGACTGTCCCGCCTCCAGACCGTACATCCCCGGAAGCACCGATTCGGGAACGATACCACACAGTCCGGGAATGTCGGCCAGGGGGTCTGAAAGTGGCGAGACCATGATATCGCATGTACTGGTTCCCATTGCCTTGACGAGCGTTCCGGGCTTGATGCCGCAGCCGATCGCCCCCAAATGGCAGTCCATGCCGCCGACCGCCACCGGAATCCCCGCGGGCAATCCCATTTTCTTCGCGATTTCCGGTCGCAGCGTTCCGGCGACATGATCTACCGGTACGGCTTTCGTCTGGTAACGATACCGGCACAGCCTTGGATCCAGTTCGCCCAGCGCCTCGATCGACGGCAGGCCGCCCCACTGTTCGTTGTACAGTGCTTTGTGACCGGCGGAACAGATGCTTCGGGGAATGCGGTCGGGAGCGGTATTTCCGGTGAGGTAGCCCGGAATGAAATCGTCCAGTTCCACCCACGACGCCGCTGCCTGAGCCACTTTCGGTGCGGTACGGACGCAGTGCAGAATCTTCGCCCAGTACCATTCGCTGGAATACGTTCCGCCGCATTTGGCGACGAAATTTTCCGGACGCTTTTTGGCCCAATCGGTGATTTCCTGCGCCTCGGCCGTCGCGGTGTGGTCTTTCCAAAGCCATGCGTTTGCGGCGGGATGGTCACGAAATTCGTCGTGCAGTGCCAGCGCCGTCCCCTTTTCGTCCACCGGAATCGGCGTGGAACCGGTGGTATCGACCCCCATCCCCACAACGTTTTCCGGAGAAAAATCCGCATCCGCTTTCTTCGCTGCCGTCACCGCTTTCTTCACGGAAACCAGCACGCCACGAAGATAATCCGCCGGATTCTGTCGGGCCAGATTGGGGTCACGGGAATCGACCAGAATCCCCGCCTCGCCACTGGGATAATGAAAAGCGTGCTCGCCGACAATCCGCCCGTCGGCCAAATCCGCAACTACCGCCCGAACGCTGTTCGTGCCGTAGTCCACACCGATAGAATATTTTTTCGCTGTCATGGTGACTCCTTTTCGAGGTTATCCTTCATTTTGCCCGTAATACGCGTTTTTACCATGTTTCCGGGAATAGTGCTTTTCCAATACGTATTCCTCCAAAATCGGCGCGTCGGAACGGAGCATACATGTGTCCCTTGCCATTTGCGCAACCGCCTCCAAAGCGACGGCATTTTTTACCGCGTCGTGTGCGGTTTGCCCCCACGTAAACGGAGCATGTCCTGCCACGAGTACCGCCGGAACCTCCGTGGGATTGCGACGCGACCGCTCGAAATACTCGACGATCACGTTTCCGGTGTTCGCCTCATACGCCGATTCCACTTCCTCGCGGGAAAGGGGGCGAGTGAGCGGTACGGAACCGTAAAACTGGTCGGCGTGGGTGGTTCCGAAACAGGGAATTTCCCGACGCGCCTGCGCCCATGCCGTGGCACAGGCGCTATGCGTATGGACAATTCCACGAATCTGCGGTGCCGCATTCCGAAAATATCGGAACAACGTCACGTACGTCGGAGTGTCGGACGATGGACGGTTTCGGCCTTCTCGAACCTTACCATCCAACCCGACCAGCACCATGTCGTCGGGCGTTATTTGTTCATACGGCACACCGCTGGGCTTGACGACAAACGCGTCGCCGTCCTCCGTCAATTCCCCAGCGTTGCCCCATGTCAGCGTAACGAGTCCGAACTTTACCAGTTCCAGATTCGCTACGCAGACCGATTCTTTTAATTGAGAAAGGTTCATCATTTTCCTACTTTACATGGACCGTAATCACGGCGGCGGAAAGGGACGGAAGCGTGACGCTGCGTCTGTTTCCATCGCCCGACACGGAAAGTGGCTGGGGGGTAATGGCGTGGGGTTCGGCCATCGTGTTCTGCTTGAGCAGCTTCGCGTCGGCCTTTTCGCCCGCTTCCAGTTTCGGTGTTACGACCTGGGCCGTTGCGGAAACGATTTCCACGTCGTTAAACGTGACGTTCATTACCGCATCCTCCATCTGGTTGTTCACCACCTTCACGTATAACGTTTTGCCATCTTCCGATTTTGTGGCCACGGCGTTGACGATGGGGTTCTCCCCGCAAAGCGGCGCCGACGTGGAAACCAGTTCCACACGATTCGGAGCGTAATGCTCCCGCCACAGCTTCATAATAACATAATTCGGAGCCGGGAACCAGCCGGTATGGTCGAAATTGATGAAAGCATTGTTCCACGCCCGAGCACTTGTATGCCGCAGGAACAGGGCCGGAGACGCGATCTTGAGCACGTCGCCCACCTGTTCAAAGCAGTTCAAAATCCCTCCCGCGTGCAACCCCGTCCGCCAGTCGATACACTGGGCGTTCCACTCCGAATCGAACATCTTCACGTTCGGATGTCCGGAGTTGGCGATGATTTCGCGGCGGCTCTCAAAGAAGCGTCGGTTGTTGTAGGGATTCACGGCATACCCCTTGGGGTTGTCGTATTGGTGCGTGGAAAGGTACGAAAACAGATCGCCCGCCTGTTTCACGATTTCCGAATCCCATCGATTCCGGTTGCCCGTCCACGAGCCGCACGCGATAATCGTGATGGTGGGATCGATTGCCTTCATGCGTGGAACGAGTTCCTTGAGAATGGCGACGTAACTCGCTTCCGGATCGAAATTGGGATGAACCTCATTGTCGATTTCCCAATATTTCACGTTGTACGGTTCCGGGTGTCCATTCTTCGCGCGGACGGCTCCCCAACGCGAAGTGACCGGGCCGTTGCAGTATTCCAGCCATTCACACGCTTCGGTGAGCCAGTCGATATTCTGCCCTTCCGTTCCGGCCATTTTCTGCCACTGTTTCGTACCGACGTTTACCACCATGTGCGGAACGGCTCCGACCAATTCGCACATTTTCATGTATTCGTCGATTCCGAACGAGTTCACATCCACGTCGTTCCACAGTTCGATGGGGTACGAACCACGGTCGTCCTGCGGGCCGATTCCATCCTTCCAGCGGTACGCCGACGCGTAGCAGCCGCCCGGCCAGCGAATCAGTTCCGGCTGAATCTCCTTAATCGCCTGAAGCAAATCGGGGCGGAAACCATGATACTTTTCCTTCCACGTTCGTGGCATGATGGAAACCTGGTCGATGTCCAACGCCTTGCCGTCGGCGGGCGAAAGAGCAATGTTCAGGGAACCGTCGTTCGTCGATTCCGCAACCGTGAACGTGCCGGAAATTTTCGTCCAGTCCTCGGCGTTCACGGCATATTCCTGCCCCTGAAACGTAACGCTTCCCTTCCCGCGAAGCCAAAGGGAGTAATCGTAATGTTCGCCCTTCTCCAAAGCGTAGTTTTTCTGGGAAAGCGTCCCTGTCCCGTTGAAACGGACGTAACGCTGGCTGTTTCGCGCGTCGCCATTTTTCACCACCACGTCGCCGGTCGTCCGCCAGTAACGGATTTCCGGACGGCACTTTGAAACGGGTGAATTTTTCCCGCCGTCAAAAAGAACGTTGCCGGAAAGGTCTTTCACCAGCACGTTGGAATATTCCACCGAAGTGTTCCATGTTCCCAGCCCCAACGCACCAGATGCCAACGCGATGTCGTCGGCCTCCATGATTTTGGTATCCTCCACGAAGCACTCGAAATGATTGCCATTCACGACGACTCGCAACCGATACGTTTTGTCTTTTTCCCATGGCGTAAAGGGGGCTAATTGCGCGGAAACCTCTTGACGAACGTCCTCGCCATTTTTGGAAAATCCCCGTTCCAGACCGTTTCGCGTATTTTTCCAACCACCGAGATTGACCCAGTAATAGTTGTTCCCTTTGGCACGGAACATCAGGAGGAAACCTTCCTCACCGCCAAGTTTTTTCGCGTTACAGGAAAGCTCGTAGTTCGTCCAGCTTTCATCGCCGAACAGGAGCCGTCCATTACCACGCGTGGAGGCTTGCGTCCAAGCGCCGTTTTCCTCTTTCCATTCGCACCCCTGTCCCGCCTCGAACGACCGGTTCCAAACCAGATCGCCCCACAAACCACCATTGCAGGAATTGTAAATATGTTCCAGGAATTGGCTGTAAATCTTAATATCCACCGGATTGACCACTTTCCCGGCATGGACCGTGACCTCCAGGGGTTCCGCCATACACACGCCTGCCGTCCAAAGCAGACACAACCAACACAAACTCTTTTTCATTTTAGAGACCTCCAATAGGGGTTAAGGGCAGGAGGAACGGACACGACGTCCGTATCCCCGACAAAAAAATCACTTCTTCATCCAATAGTACACTTCGTTCGTCCGGAGCGTTTCCTTCAAGCGAACCATCTCCGTCTTTTCATCAATCACGACCAGTTCGATGTCCGCGATTTCGGCATACTCGGCAAGCTGTTCGACCGTCAAATCGAACGAGAACGCCGTGTGATGCGTGCCGCCACACAAAATCCACGCGCCCGCTCCGGTCGCCAAATCCGGTTCCGGCTTCCAGAACGCTCTGGCCACGGGGAGCTTCGGCAGATCGGCGTCCGGCTTGCGAACCTCGACCCGGTTGACAATCATGCGGAAACGGTTTCCCAGATCGACAATCGTCGCCGCCACTCCTTTGCCGGAGTGCGCGGTAAACACGAGCCGCGCCGGGTCGGCTTTGCCACCGATTCCGAGCGGATGAACCTCTAAACGGGGCTTTGCATCGGCAATCGTCGGGCAGACTTCCAGCATGTGTGCCTGCAAAATCGCTCCGTCGCCGACAAAATGCAGGACATAATCTTCCAGAAACGACGAACCGCCCGGAAGTCCCTGTCCCATCACCTTGAACAACCGCACGAGGGCCGCCGTTTTCCAATCCCCTTCCGCGCCAAAACCATACCCCTTTGCCATGAGCCGTTGGGCAGCCAGTCCCGGAAGCTGGTTCAGCCCATGCAACGCGTCGAAATTGGTCGTAAACGCTTTCGCTTTTTTCGCGTCCAGCATTTTGCGAATCGCCAACTCCTCGCGTGCTGCTTCTACCACTTGCGGCCACTCTTTTCCGTCCCGCGCCGCATTCGGAGCGAAAGCGTATTCCGTTTCGTACTGCGTCAGAAGTTCGTCGATTTCCGCTTGCGTTACGCTCTGCTGAACTTCGGCCAAATCCCCCACCGGAACGTAATCGACATGGTAGCCCAACACCGATTCCGCTTCCACGCGGTCGCCGTCCGTCACCGCCACGTTGTTCATGTTGTCGCCGAAACGGAGAATCTTCAACCGCTGCTGATCGGCCCACGCGGCACAGACCCTGGCCCACGCCGCCAGTTGTTTTCGCGTCGCGTCGTCTTGCCAGAAACCGACCAGTATCTTCCGGTTTTTCCGCAGCCGACTGACGATGTATCCGAACTCACGGTCGCCATGAGCGCTCTGGTTCAAATTCATGTAGTCCATATCCATGTTGGCCCACGGAATCTCTCGGTTGTATTGCGTGTGCAGGTGCAAAAGCGGTTTATGAAACGCTTTCAGACCATGAATCCACATTTTCGCCGGGGAAAACGTGTGCATCCAGGTCGCCACGCCCACGCACGCTTCCGACGCCTCCGCTTCCCGGAAAAGGGCCGTTACCTCCTCCGTAGAGTTGACGGTTCCCTTGTAAACCATCGCCAGGGGCATCTCGCCCGCATTCAGACCCTCCACGATTTTTCGCGAATGGTCGTCCACCTGTCGAACCGTCTCCCCTCCGTAAAGAAGCTGGGCACCGGTCACGAACCAGATTTGGGATTTTTTATAAATATCCATCTCATCCACCTTTAGGGTTTTATCCAACAAAATACAGGTACGCCGCCAGGATTGCCGCCAAAACCGCACACGACGCGACGACATCCGGCCAACTCCAACTCTCCCGCGAACGGGCACGTTCTTCTTCCGAAGTCGTGCCATACGTCAGCCCACGAATCTTCGCGTAGTCCGGTTCCGCCGTGGCGTAACTCACTCCCACCATGCACGCAATGCACACCGCCATGATAAACACGCTGTAATATTGGAAGTAAACGTTGTTTACGAACCAGCAGAACGAGTTTTCCGAAAACTCCGTACCGAGCGTCGCCGCCGTGTCGATTCCCAGCCGTAATATCGCCAGCAAAAACCCGACCACAAGCGCCGCCATCGCCCCGCGAGCGTTCATCCGCTTCCAGAATACACCGAGCAAAAACACCGTCAAAATCGGCGGTGAGAAATATCCCTGCACGCTCTGAAGGTAATCGTAAAGCCCGTTTTTCCCCTGAATGATCGGAATCCACGCCAATCCGACGACAATCATAACCGCCGTCGCCGCCCGTCCAACCCAGACCAGTTGCTGTTCGGAAACGTTCTTGCGGAATTTCTGGTAAAAGTCCATCGTGAAAAGCGTGGCACACGCGTTGAACACCCCCGCCAGCGAACTCATCAACGCAGACAAAAGCCCCGCCACCACGATTCCACGCACTCCCGACGGAAGCACTTCCCGAA
Organism: Planctomycetia bacterium; assembly: GCA_030535245.1. GTDB lineage: Bacteria > Planctomycetota > Planctomycetia > Pirellulales > Thermoguttaceae > RGIG3701. Next base: position 11,750 of record JAUNBJ010000091.1, read on the forward strand.
CCATCAGCGGAAACGCTCCCTGGCACTCTTTCGCCGCCGCGACTTTTAGGCCGTTCTGCTCCGTAATCAACGTCTCCAGCCCTGCCGTTCCGTGGTACGAAAGCGCAAAGCAAATCATTCCCGGAATGATAAAAATGAACACCGGAAGCAATTTCAGGCACGCCGCGAAAACACTCCCACGCCGTGCATCCCGTTCAGACCGGGCACTTAAAGCACGCTGCACGATGTACTGATCCGTGCACCAATACCACAACCCGATAATCGGTGCACAGAATAACATCCCCAGCCACGGATAATGCGATCCCTGCGAACGGTCTTTGAAGTACCACGCCTGCCGGACAATCTGGCCATCCCCACCTTTTTCGATCACAGGCGACCACGTCCCCTCAATCCCCTTGGGCAACAACGGTTTCCAAAGGTTCAGCATATCCCGCCCTTCCTCCTGATTCGCACAGACCTGGCGGAGATTTTTCCAACCCGCAACAAGGGAACCGTCGCCCCCGTCGCACTTCCCCAACGCCATCAGTCCGTAAAGCGTTACCAACAGGGAACCGAAGATCAAAATCAGCGTTTGCAGCGATTCGGTGTACGCGACCGCTCGCATTCCACCGAGCATGGTATAAATGCCCGTCAGTACAATCACCAGAATCGACCCGACCCAGAAACTGTCCAGCCCGCAAAAATGGAGTTCCGGGAGCAAGACCTGAAACACCACCCCTCCCGCGAAAATACCGACGGCTACCTTCGTTACCACGTACGCCACCAGCGAAATCAGCGACAGTACCCACCGGGCGTTCGGTGAAAAACGACGCTCCAAAAACTCCGGCATGGTAAACACTTTGCTGCGGATGTAAAACGGAATGAACACCCACGCCAGAATCAGCAGGCACCACGCGTGCAACTCGAAATGCGCCAGCGTCACGCCGTCGGTACAGCCGCTTCCCGCCAGCCCGACCAGATGCTCCGAACCGATGTTCGACGCGAAAATCGACGCCCCCACGATGAACCAACTCAGGGAGTTTCCCGCCAGGAAATAATCGCTGGCCGTGTTTTTCGACTTGTTAATCACCCACCACGCCAAACCGAACAGCAGCAGGAAATATCCCCCCACGACGCACCAGTCCAGCGATGTCAGACTTCCCGATAATCCTAATGAACACATTTTCCATCTCCCAAAAATCAGGATTCCTTATTTCCCATGGATACGATTTTGCCTGCGAAATTCCGAAATCGTCATCCCCGCTTCTCGTTGAAAAAAACGGCACAGGTAACCGTCCGTACCAAACTCGCACGCCTCGGCAATCTCGTGAACTTTCATGTCCGTTTTCAAAAGCAGATTCTTCACACGGTCCAATCTGGCCCGGCAAATTTCCGTCAACACTGAACGCCCCAGCACCTTCTGGAAACGGACTTCCAACATCCGCCGAGAAACCTTCACGTGAGAAACCACTTCCTGAACACTCAAGGCAATCATCGAATTCAAATGAATGAACCGTACCGCCTCGGCAATCAGCGAATCCGTAATCTCCGAACGCTCGGTGGACTCCCGGCTGGCAATCCCGACCGGACGAATCAGGAACGTTTTTTTCTCGTGGATTTTTCCCCGCATCAATCCGTCCAGAATCATGGCGGCATGATAACCCCCATTCTCCGAATCCAGAATGACACTGGACATTCGCGGCGAACACATCCGACACAAAAGCGGGTCGTTGTCCACCCCCAGTACCGCCACGTCCTCCGGTACACGAATTCCATACTCCTGGCACGCCGCAATCACCTGCCGGCCACGCACGTCCATCGACGCCATGAGTCCAATCGGCTTGGGAAGCTGCTCCAGCCATTTCCCCATCGCGTGAATCTCCTCATTCCACGGAATCCCCTTTCGCGGCGGAGTGTAGCGGTGGCAGTCGTATCCCGCCCAGTCAAGCGTCTGACAAAAAGTTCGCTCCCGTTCTTTGGACCATAGCACATTATTCACTTCACAGACATACGCGTAGTTTTCGTAATGCTGCTCGATCAGGTGCGTTGCGGCGATACGTCCTACCTCGGCACTGTCGACATGAACCTCGCAGGTGTTTCGGAACGGGCCACGTAAATCTTTCTGTTCCTCGTAAAGGTCGAGTGCCACCAACGGGAGTTTGCTTTCCAGTATCGCGTGGGCCACTTCGGGCGTTTCGACACGGGCAATGATTCCCGTAGCGTTCCAGGTATGCACCTCATCCATTCGCTGGGCCAGGTCGCCCGGAAAGAGATGGAACGCCCACGGACCATAAAGCCGCGCGTACCGCTCGATGCCTGACAGGATGGATCGCCCCACTTCACGGGACGTTTCCACCAGAAGCGCCACTCTGGGAAGCGTGGGACGAGTTCGATTCATTGCGTTGGATGGGGACATGGTGAAATTTTCAAAAAAGGGTTGAATCACGTGATTGTTTCTCCCATCATACCCCCCCAGCGTCCCGTTGTCAATGTACTTTTGCGCAGAATCGGTTTCCAATTTACGCGACGTTTTGCGCAAACCGATGCAAAGCGGAGAAACAGGCCGACGCGAACCCATCGACATCAACCGTTGAGCCGTGAACGGAGGGTGTAGCCCGCACCCGGGCCGGAAGCAGTAGAAAAACACACAGCCATTTTCCGGGACTACGCTTCGCTCCGTCCACGGCTCCAGACCGCATCGTTCCCAGAGGTTGCGATCAAACTTTCTGCGCGCCGTATGAATTTCCCTTCTTTGAAGCAGGGCTGGCGCATGAACGGGGTAAGATATAACGATTAACGT
>JAUNBJ010000092.1 GCA_030535245.1 Planctomycetia bacterium
GAATCTTCGTCCGTTTCTTCTTCGGTATCTTCTTCGGAATCCTCGTCGTCCGAATCCATGGTGAAATCAAACCCGGAACCTTCCGCCGTTTCTTCCGCTTCCTCCGATTCCATGGCCTCCTCCGACGTTTCCTCTCCGGAAAGAATATCCGGGGTCTCGTCCGGATTCTCATCTGGATTCTCGTCCGGATTCTCCGCTTCGCTTTCCTTCGGCTCCTCCTCTGGCGGCAACGGCTCGTTCAGGCCACCATGAATCCGCTTTCCGTCGCGATAGACCCAGCAATTCGGACTCCGCTCCACCCAGCCCGGTGCGGTGTTGGAAATCAACTCGGTCGTCTCCATCGTCACGCTGGAAAGCTCCTCCGTCAAAAGCTGGGCCGTCCCGTTGTCGCCCAAAACGCAATCTTTCAAAAAGACCCGGCTCGCCCCGCCCACAATCAACCCCGAACGCGCGTTCCCCCGAAGCACCACGTTTTCCAACACCACGTCCATCGCCGCGTTGCTGACCGTCACGCCGTCGTTCTGGAACCCTTCGATCACCAGATTTTTCACCGTCACGCCGCGAACGTCCAGAAACGCCAGCCCGCTACGCAATCCGGCCATCGTCAAATCGTAATCGTACGGCACCTTGCCCCGCTCCGGCTTGAAATAAATGTACCCGTCGTACAGGCACCATTCCTTCGCCTCCAACTGCACGGAAATCGGCAAATCCCCTTCCCGCATCGATTCCGGCCAAACCCGTCGAAGCGGTTTCCCATCCAGAAAAAGATTCGCATACGCCATGTATTCCGGCTGAAAACGAAAAATTCCCCGCTCGTACGGCTTCCAAAGCTCCTTGGGAACCGGCACGGAACCGCTCAGGATCGCTCCGTTCCCCTCCAGCGTAAACGGGGTGCCCGGCGTACAACTGTTTTTGGAACCAAAAAACGTCACCGATTCCTGATACGGGACACCCGTCGGGGTCAACACGATCCGGTCGCCCGCCCCGGCAATACGCAGGGCACGATGAATCGTCCGCACCGGGCCGTTCTCGTTCGACGGTCGGTCGGTAATCCCCAGAAACGCGTCGTTTCCGCCGGTATTGCTGACGTAAATATCGCGTGAGGAACCGGTTATGGCGGACAACAGGAATACCAACGAAACAAACAGAAATCGACGCATGGAAAACCTCAAATCAAAAAAGGGAGAGCACTTCTCCTCTGGTTTCGACCGAATCCTCTATTTTATCCAATTTATCGGCCGGCTTCCGCAGGGTTTACCCCGCTTTCCAGTCCTTCGTCATTGCCAAACCCAACATGACGCTGTTAATCCCGGAACCGATCCCCAGAAGCGCGAGATTCTCCCCCGCCTTGCAAATCCCCTGCTCCAACCCCACGGAAAGCGACGTCGGCAGCGCCGCAGACCCCGTGTTGCCGGTATACTCCAACGTCCCAAAATTCTTCGCCTCGTCCAGCTCCAGCGTCTGATAGAGTAACTTTTGGTGCGCCTTGCCCACCTGATGGCAAAAATAATGTGCAATGGCGTCCCGCGTCCAGCCAAGCCGGGAAAGAAACACCGGGAACAACCGCCGGGCCGTGTCCACCCCCTCGTTCAGCAACGTTTCCGAGTCGGTGTTCATGCTGTCGCCCGACCGAACCTCCTCGTCGCTGCGGCAGAGGTGGCAGAACTGCGTGTTGGCCAGCACCTCACCCCCCAAAAGCCGAAGCCCCGTACGGCTGATTGCACGGTGCGTCAGGACGAATGCGGCACTCGACGAACCGATCGTCAACGACGCGAACTGCGGTTTGATGGACTGCCGCGTCAGCGTTAAATCGGAGTTCAAATGCGCAACCGTCGTTTCCAGCAACGACCGGGAATCTTCCGTCCCGACCACCAGCCCCGCTTCGATTTGCCCCAGCTCGATCATGTTGGCAACCTGAAGCACCCCCGACAACAACCCCAGGCAGGCGTTGGAAAGGTCGAAAATCTGGCACGTTGACGGCAGCCCCGCCCCTGCATGAACCCCGCAGGCGGTCGCCGGTTCCAGGTAATCGCGGCAGACGGAACCATGGATCAGGCAGCCGATTTTTTCCGCCGGAACGCCCGATTCCTGAATCGCCTTACGTGCCGTGTGGATGCTCTGCTCCCCCACACGAGTACCACGCGGCCAAAGACGCCGTTCCCGAATCCCCGTCATCAGCTCCAACCGCCCCGGCGGTAACTTCAGGCGGGTATACACCGGTTCCAGCCACCGTTCCAAAGCCTCGGTCGTAACGATCTCCGTCGGTAAAATGTGGGAAACCGCCTCGATACAAACGTTTTCATACAGCATGATTTTCTACTCCCGCAATCCATTGTAGCAAAATTCCCCAAAACGGCAACCGCCACTTGAAAAAATTTGGCCAGCCGTTACAATTATATTTTTACTGTTATATTTTTACATGTTCCATTCGCTTCAGGAGAAAAATCAATGTCCATTCCGGGTCTGTCCATCATCGGCGAGTCGATCAACGATTCCGTACCGTCCACGCATCAGCTCTACGAAGAAGAAAATTACGCCGGAATCTGCGAGCTGGCCCGCCTCCAGTCTCCCCGTGCCGCGTATATCGACGTCAACGTCGGTTCCCGAAGCGGCGCGTTTCTGGCCCAGATGATTCAGAAAATCCAGGAATGCACCGATCGCCCCCTCTCCATCGACACGCCCGATCCCCAAATGGCCGAACTCGGACTGCGTGCGTACGACAACACAAACGGCAAACCGCTGCTAAATTCCATCTCCCCGCTGCGTACGGAGATGTTTTCCCTGATCCAGGTCGCGGCGTTTCGTCCGATCCTGCTGATTTCCGAAAACATCGTGGAGGGCGAGCCGGTCGCCTGCCACACCGCCGAGGAAACCTACGCCGCCGCGAAATTCATGCTGGAAAAAGCTCACGAAGTCGGCATCGAAACCAGCGACTGCATTTTCGACCCTGGAATCGCTCCGATCGGAACCGATGCGGAAGGGAATGCCAAACGGCTGCTGGACGCACTGGAAATGATGAAAAACGACCCCGCGTTCGACGGATTTCATGCGTCGGTCGGGCTGAGTAATTTCACCGTCATGCTTCCTTCCCGCACCGGGAGCGGAGCGTTGGTGAAAAGTCCGTTGGAAAGCGCGTTCCTGACGCTGGCCATGCCGCTGGGTCTGGATTACGTCATTGGGTCGGTCAAACGCGACTACCAGCTTCTGCCGGAAGATCACCCCGCCATGCGGTGCCTGCGCGACTGCCTGGCCGTCGGGGGATACGACTCCATCATGCGGGTCGCCGAGTTTTACCAGGGATAACCCCCCTGCCCCACCCCATGCGGTTATTTTTGGCGATATTCCTGCATGGTCATGCCGAACGTTTTTTTGAACAGGTTCCGCAGGTAGCTTTTGTTCTCGAATCCCATTTGTCGACAAATCTGATTGAACGACAAATCGGATTCCCGAACGAGCGTCGCAATCTTTTTCAGCCGCCGGGACTGAATCTCCTGCCCCAGCGAACGTCCGGCGACGGCACGAAACCGCTTCTCCAGCCACTGTCGGGAAACGCGGTACTTTTTGGCCAGCCCGGAAACCGTCAGGCCCACGCCGTCGCAAAGCTGAATCTCCTCAAGCAGGCTGACGACCAGTTTGTCGGAAATCTGGCGTCGGGTGGTCGAGCCACGAACGGTAATGTCGAGTGGATAGTAATGGCGTACGGTGTCCACCGGCTGGCGTTTTAAAAGGCGGTTCATCGTCTCAGCGGCAAGGTACCCGCACTGCTTCCACTGGACTTTGACCGTGGAGAGCGGCGGGAAGCAGGAATTGCAGACGTACTCGTCGTCGCCCACCCCCATGACGGAGATTTCATACGGAACCACCAGATGGGCACGCAGGCAGGCATCGACCACTTTGCGTCCTTCCACGTCGGAGGTGCCGAAAATCGCAATCGGCTTGGGGAGCTTCCGGAGCCACCGCACCAACCGTTCGCGGGTTTCCGGGGTTTCCTGTTCAAAATGGGAACAGACGTGGGTCTGGTAACAAAAACCGCCGGCACTGCGAACCGCCTTTTCGAAACCGTTTCGCCGTCCGATCGCCCACTGCGGTTCGTTTTTCGGCATAACGATGGCAAAATGGTGGTAGTGGTATCCCAGAAAGTAGTTCGCCGCCATGCGACCGGTCGCCTCGTTATCCAACGATACGGTGGGATAACTCAGGATTTCCGGGAAACGCTCCGGAGGCAATTCGGGATCCATCAGAACGACCGGGCAATCCTGCTGTTTCAGACGCTGCCAGGTTTCCTCGCTGACCACGCGGGCAATGATTCCGTCCGTGTCGGAAATGCGGTGTTCGGGAAGCTGCAATTCCTCCGAGCCGCCGACGTGATAACTCAGACTCCACGGCCCGTAGAGTCGCACGAAGTCCACGATCCCCCCAAATCGCATACGACCGGCATTGATCGAGAGCGACAGAATGATCGAAATGTTTGGAATGGTGTTTTTCTGTTTTTTCATAAACGGTTCCATTCTTGGTGGGCCGAACGTCCATCCGGGGAATCCTCGATCAGAATCTTCCGAATCGCGTCGATATCCCTTTGCGGAATTCCCGCTCGATGGGGGAAACCGGGTCGAACGTCGCACCGTCGGGGGGCGTCAACAGCGTGATTTCCGCCGCCGGAATGCTTGCGGGGAAAAGCGGGGCCAGAATCAGAAGCCAAACAAATGGGGAAAAGAAGGTTTTTTTTCTCATCGACATGGGCGTTTCCTGGTTCGGCGTGGGGAACCGCAAAAAAATTGGCGACTTTTGTAACGATTAACACGATTATACCAGACGGAGAAAGAAAAGTCAAAGGGCGGGAAAAGCGGGAAATTCCCGTAAAAACCCCTGTTTTTCGGGTTCGTCTGCGGGAGTTTCCAAAAAAGTACCCCCTAGTTTCCAAAATTGCACTATTGCTTTTTCTCACTACCTGGAACATAATGTATTTAAAGAAGTGTTACCGTATCCAATAAATCTCAAAAGCGGAGGTGCGCGATGGGTCGTTCAATCTGGCAAATGTTGGTTGTTTGCGTGATGTTAACTTGCGGGGGGGGGGGCAGTTTGGGGCATCTCGTATGATGATGGCAATACGCACACCATCACCGGAAGTACCGAAGCCGTATCGATTTCAAACGGGACGACGGTCCAGGTTGGAGGTACGACAGAGTACCCCTTTAAGAATCAGAGCATTACCCTCACGGATGGCTCAAAATTGACGACAAATTGTACAGGTGGAAGTACCAAAGAAATATTGGGACAAGCCACGGTTTCCGTGGATGCCAGCGCGATTGAGTTGACTTGCTACACGGCGAACGGCGGTGGAATCACGCTGTCGAATGGTGCGACACTGACGCTTGGCAATCTTGGTAATAATAGCTATGGAGCCTTACTTGGAAATGGCGCGGGAGGAATCAATGTCACTTCCGGGACGGCGTATGTCAATCTGTATCAAGACATCACCGCAACGGACAAAGTCGCGTCCTTCGCAAGTTTGCGGGACGGTAACTACAAAATTACCGTTGCCAGTGGGGCGACGCTGGAATGGCTGGGGGGAATTCAGGCGCATGATCTATCGCCAGGGACGTTGGATGCCAATATCGTGGTCAATGGAGCGGGATTGTTGATTTTAAAAGAAGGGGTGATTGGCGGACGGTATTACAGCAGTACCACGGCTGCGGGGCAACTGGATGTCACCAATGGCGGCACGGTGCGTTTGACGGACGGCGCGTCGGTGTATGATGGCGCGACGGTCAACCTGGCGGTGGCGGGTTCCACGCTGGATGTGAATACGACAAGTGGGCTGGTGAACAACCGCATTATCGGGCTGGGTACCGTGAACCTGAACGCCGCTTCCAGTGTTTCGGGTACGTTGTCGCTGGACGCGGGGATCACGCTGGATGTGAATACGGCAAGTGGGCTGGTGAACAACAGCATTATCGGGTCGGGCATTGTGAACCTGAACGCCGCTTCCAGTGTTTCGGGTACGTTGTCGCTGGACGCGGGGATCACGCTCAACGCAAAGGTGGCCGAATCCCTGCAAGGGGTGGGAAAGATTACCGGTTCGGGGACGTTGGACGCTGCGGTGAAAAACATCGCAACGAGTACGCCGTTGGATATTACGGGAGTGACGCTGAAAATCTCGGCGCAAGACGCGTTGCAGAGCGTGGGGAAAATCACGTTGACCAATGGTAAAATCACCGGTACTCAATACACCACCATTTCCAACGGTCTGGAATTGAACGGCAGTTCGGTCGCCAACACGGCAAATTATGGCGCTTACGGCTCTTTTCTGTTTGTCCAGCCTCTGACCGTCACAGGTGGAACCGCGACAACCCCCTCCACATCGTCGATGAACGTTGAGGGAGCCAGGTTCCGCGGCCAAGCTACCAGCACGATCGACGTGGCGGAACACACAACGTTAAACTATTCGGGGGACGTGACTTACGACAACAGCGGCGGTAACAAAACGGAATTGAGGAAAACGGGAAAAGGGACGTGGAACATCACCTCCGGAACGGTGGGGGGATTTTATGTGGATGCGCGGGGAACTACGGCCTCGGCAGGTATCGTGAATGTGCAGGAAGGGACGCTCGCATTGAACGGCGCGAAATTCTATTCCGGCTCGGAGGTTCAGGTAACGCCCGAAACAGGTAATACCGCAACGCTGCAAATCGGGAGTGGCCAGGTAGGGAGCAAGGTCGCCTACAAGATTACGGGGACGGCAGGTCTGACGACTCCCAACGCGGTTCTTTCCGTAACCGCCAACGATGGCCTCTACCAGAATTTCGGGACGCTTGAGTTGACCAACGCGTTGCTGACCGCATCGGCATATACCACGCTCGACAGCCTGATAACGTTGAAAAATGGGCAAATCATTTCGACAGTCGTGAATCCTCATACCAATTACGGCAGTTTTCTGATCAATGGCGAGAATCTTTCCGAGGGGCAGTGCGTCATCAACGCGACGGAAGGAACGTCGTTGATCCAGGCCGGAGGGCATGGAATCCGATTGCGTACCAATGGGGGTACAAGTTCTCTCGCGGTCGCCAAAAGAAGCACGACGCTCAACGTGGCGGAAGGGGCGACGTTGAATGTGGCGGCTTCGCTTACCTACGATTGTACACTCACCGACACAACGGCCAATGACAGCCATGGAATTTACAAATCGGGCGGTGGGCTTTGGAATCAGACGACCGGAACGGTGGGGGGCTTCTGCACCAATTCCAGCGGTACGGCCGACGCGGCGGGCAAAGTGTTCGTGGAGGACGGGACGCTGCGGATGTCGGGCGATTCCACGTTTTACACAAACAGCACCATTTATGTCCGGTCGGGCGGCACGCTTGATTTAAACACTTCCGCAACCCCCAGCGTTTCGTACCATCTGGCCGGAGACGGCGACGATGGTGTGGGGGCACTGCGATTCTCCAATAACCGAACCGTTTCGGATACGATCACCCTGGACGCTGCCGCTTCGATCGGTGTGGCGGAGGATGTCACCGCAACGGTGAGTTCCGTTCTCCAGGGGGGACAGGCGCTGACCAAAGTTGGCGCAGGAACGTTGGCGTTAAACGGAGCTACGAATTTGATCACGGCGTTGAACGTTCTGGATGGAACGGTGAAGTTGAATGCTTTCGGGACGCTGAGAGGGAACACAGAATCGATTCTCGTTTCGGGGAGTGATTCGGTGCTGGATTTGGCGGTCAACGACGCGTTGTATTATGGTTCAGGAACAGGGGGAGCGGCAGGGGCAGATGGCATTGTTATCGAAAATGGGGGAACCCTGACGAACACCACAGAAACGACTACTGCGAATGCTGGATCGAACTACTCGACGCTTACGTACGGATTTACGCTCAATAATGGCACCGTAACGGCAGTGGGGGAAGGATGTACGGACAGAGGGAATGAGAACCACGGTCTGGCGGACGGTTATGGGAATTACCTGCTGACGGGAAAAGTTTCGGTGATTGGGACGGGCGTTTCGACCATCGATGCGTACCGGATTCGCATGCGTGGCAATGGAAATTTTGAGATTCTTCCCACGGCCGTGCTGGAAACATCCACGAAATTCGATACCGACCAGGGAATCGGGATGAAGGTTTCCGGTGGGGGAACGTTGCGTCCGACTTCGACGACATTTACCACGCCGGGGCTGGCGATACAGGATTCCACGCTCGATTTGACGGCACTGGATACCCCGACGACGACGGGAACGGACTGGCAGTTGCTCAGCACCACGGGTGGAAACGCGTCGCTTGCCACGATCGATATTGCCCAGAGCATGAATGGAAGCTCCGCTTCTTCCGGGCTGTTTTCGATGGATTCCGGCTCGCGGCTGGCGATCGACTTGCAGATGACGGAGGATGGGATTCTCGGACAGACGATTCTGGCGGATGATTTTACTATTGATAATGCACTGCTGGAGCTGAATCTGCTAGGGGATTGGACGTTGGACGCGGTGGGAACGTATACCCTGTTTAGCGATGCGTTATCCGACGTGGTTTTTGCGGGGCTTTCCGTGTTGGGAAATGCCGGGGAGTTGCGGTTTAGTCTGGATGGGAACGTCCTGACCGTGGGCGTTCCGGAGCCGGCCAGTTGGGTTTTGATGTTGCTTTTGTTTTGGGGGTACCTTGGATTTCGCAGGCGTGGGGAAACGCGATGAAAAAGAGAATGGGGTTCACTTTAGTCGAGTTGCTGGTCGTCATTGCGATTATCGGCATGTTGGTGGGGTTGTTATTGCCAGCGGTGCAGCAGGCGCGGGAGGCGGCGCGTCAGATGCAGTGCAGCAACAACTTGAAGCAGATGGGGTTAGCGTGCCTGAATCACGAATCGTCCACACGAAGGATGCCGTCGGCGGGCTGGACGTTGGAGTGGGTTGGCGATCCGGATCGTGGTTTGGGGCCTGGGCAGCCGGGGAGTTGGGTTTTTTCGCTTTTACCGTTTGTGGAGCAGCATGCGTTGTTCCAGCTTGCTTCGGATGGCGATCCGGTGAACATCACGGACACCCAGAAGCAGGGGGCGCAGCAGACGACGGTTACGCCATTGGCGATGTTTAACTGCCCTTCGCGTCGCAGTCCGAAAGAGTACGCGGCAGTGACGGAGCGAAGTCGGTGGAACGCGGTATCCTGTCCTGAGACGCTCGCGAAGGGGGATTATTGCGGCAATGCGGGGACGGGGACGACGTATCGAACCTTTTCCCCCTCCACCATGGTGCAGGCGGACGAGAAGATCAAGGCGAACAATTGGAGCACGGCCAAGTACAACGGGGTGATTCATGTCGTCAGCAAGGTCACGATTGGCGAGATTCGTGACGGAACGACAAACACGTATTTGATTGGCGAGAAGTACCTGCGTCCGGAGGCGTACGAGGGGGGGACGATCGACGCGGCGGACGATTTTGGCATGTATATTGGGATGGACAACGACACGTGTCGGAACGTGAACGCGATTCCCATACAGGATCGGCAGGGGTATGGGAATTCGGGGGAATTTTTCGGGAGTTGTCATGCGGGTTCGTTTGGCATGGCGCTTTGTGATGGTTCGACGCAGCGGATTTCCTACAACATTGACAAGAAGGTGCATTATTGCCTGGGCGTTCGGAACGACGGGGGGAAATACTCCGACGGAACGACCGTATCGGTGATTTTGCCGTAATTTTTCCCACCATTTTTACGAAAGGATTCCATGAAACATTTAACGAGAATGTTGGCGGTATGGTATTTCGTTTCCGCCGCAGGTGTTTTTGCGCAGTCGGAACATGCTCGGCAGATTGCGGAATCGTACAAGGGTACGGATCGGGCGCATTTTGCGACGGAGATGTTGACCAACCTGCCGGACTACGTGGTTTACGTGCCGAAGGGGAACAACCGTGTGAAGGAAGCTCCGGAGCGGTTCATTCTGGGGGACAAGTACAACGACCATTTTCAGGTGATCGCGAAAGACGACGGAACGCTTTTGGCCTTCTGGACGCAGGCGACGCGGGAAGCGGATCGGGATCAGCACATCGCGTTTTCCAAAAGCACCGACAAGGGAAAGACCTGGACGCCGGTACGGGTGCTGGCGGGGAGTGCGAATTATACGAATCCGCAGCTTCTGGCCAGCTGGCAGCAGCCGATGGTAAGCCAAAGCGGGCGTGTTTACGTGCTTTGGAACCAGCAGACGACCAGCCGGGGGCCGCACTGTGGGGCCTGTTTTGGGATTTACTCGGACGACAACGGCGACACGTGGTCTCCGCCCAAGCAGGTGAAACTGACGCGGACGTGGAAAGACCCGGACGATGTGACGATTCCGACCAGTTGGTGCAACTGGCAGCGACCGTTGCGGTTGGGCGAGGGGGGGAAATACTTCGTCGGCTCGTCGCACCATGGCAAGGATGGTTGCGGGATTGAGTTCTGGCAGTTCGAGAACATCGACGACAACCCGGAAGTGCAGGATATTAAAATCAGCGTTTTTTCGGAGAAGCCGGATCAGATTTTGAAGCTCGACCCGCCGGGCGCCTTTGGGAACGCGTGCGAGGAGGCGGGGATCGTGAAGCTGCCGGACGGACGGTTGTTCTGCATCATGCGTACGGACGGCGGGTATCCGTACTGGTCGCAGAGCCGCGACGGGGGCAAGACATGGGACAAGCCGAAGCAGCTGCTCGATCGGGACGGGGGCACAGCGTACCTCCACCCACGATCCCCCTGTCCGATTTACGACTGGAAGGGTTGCGAAGCGGGGAGCGGTTACTATTTCGCCCTGATTCACAACACGTTCGATTTCAATCGCGAAAAAAAGACCGCATACCAGGCTCGCGGGCCGCTCTACCTGATCGCAGGAAAATTCATGCCAAACGCCGAACAGCCGGTTTGGTTCCTGGAACCGAAACTGTTCGCACCGCGTAAGGGGGGAAACTCGTTCTACACCAGCTACACCGTTCAGGATGGCAAAGGTGTCCTGTGGTTCCCGGACGTGAAGTATTTCCTTCTGGGCCGCGAAATTGGCCCGGAGTGGTTCGAGGGAATCGACGATTTGAAATAACCCAACGACCAAGAACGTGACGTTCCCGCAAAACACGGAAGGAAGGAAACTTTCTTTCGTGTTTTTTTAGACATCATGGAAACGGCCTATGCAAAAACGCCCCTTACTGCGGTATCGTAACCGGCTTGCCGTCCGAACGGTTCCCCAGATAAATCCACGTCAAATAATCCACCGAATACGAAATCCGCTGCACGGAACCATCACACATCGCCATCCCCAAACTCCCCGCATGACAACTCCCAAAACGATACGTGCTCGACTCAAACCCCATCCGATCCTGCATCGGGAGCCGATTCTTGCTCGACGATGTGGGGGTGCTGGCATTGTAATAACCACACGATCGCTCCCTGATCGTAATCCATCCCCGCATAAATCCCATTGTCGTCGGTGGAGGAGGTCGTCTCATATACGTCCGGACAGGTGTATTTCTCCCCTAAAAGCAACGTGTTCGACGTTCCGTCTCGTATCTCCGCCACACGTACCGTGCTGCGAAAATACATCGACCCCGTCGCGTCACAACGACGCTTTGCCGGATCGGTAACACTGTCCGTTCGCCCCACCGTTAAATCGGTAATCGCATGCGTCTCCGTGTCCGGAGAGTCCGCCTTCGTCCCCCAATTCGCCGCATAGTCCGTCTTTGCTCCTCCCCCATTGCTCCCCGGATTCACCGAGTTGAGTACGCCCGTGCTGATCGGATATATCTTGCACGCATGACGCGACGGACAATAAAAAATCGGCAACGGCGTCTGCGCCGCTACCAACGCACCGTTCTTCTGCTCCGTCGTTATCGTCTCCGGCTTCCCGTCCGATGCTAACTGAAATACCGCGTTCTGCTCAATGAACGGTAACAACGAAAAACACCACGAACCACACTGACTCAACCCTAAACCCAAATCCGGATCCCCATACCACTGATAATACCACCCCCCAGACGGATACGCCCGCTGCTGACTCTCATGATTCAAACACGCTAAACCTAAATTCCTCAAGTTGTTGCTGCACTGCATCTGACGCGCCGCCTCCCGCGCCTGCTGCACCGCCGGTAATAATAACCCCACCAACATCCCGATGATCGCAATCACCACTAAAAGTTCCACCAACGTAAAGGCCGGGTGCGGCCGGCACACTACGGCTTCCGCCGGTTGCAACATCGCCGGGGGACAGACGCTTCGCTTCTGGCCCCCCTTACCTTTTGCAAGAAGGGACAACAACTCCACCAACGTAAAGGCCGGGTGCGGCCGGCACACTACGGCTTCCGCCGGTTGCAACATCGCCGGGGGACAGACGCTTCGCTTCTGGCCCCCCTTACCTTTTGCAAGAAGGGACAACAACTCCACCAACGTAAAGGCCGGGTGCGGCCGGCACACTACGGCTTCCGCCGGTTGCAACATCGCCGGGGGACAGACGCTTCGCTTCTGGCCCCCCTTACCTTTTGCAAGAAGGGACAACAACTCCACCAACGTAAAGGCCGGGTGCGGCCGGCACACTACGGCTTCCGCCGGTTGCAACATCGCCGGGGGACAGACGCTTCGCTTCTGGCCCCCCTTACCTTTTGCAAGAAGGGACAACAACTCCACCAACGTAAAGCCGTCATGTGCGGGAACGCCCCCTGCCTGCGGCCCGGACGCAAAGAACCCCCCACGGCTGCCGCCTCCATGCACATCCCCATTCACCCGGTCTGCTCTGCTTGCCAACATAAAACCTCCTCGGTTGTATCCCATCTCTTGACTCCTCCCAAGGTTCCTTACATTCCTCCCCATACTCCCCTCCTAATGCGGTAAGTTAGCCACTTTGCCGTCCGAACGCCCCCCTAAATACGAATGAATCTGCGGATCGATACTGTACGTCACCCGCTGCGCCGAACCATCACACATCGCCATCCCAAACGACCCTGCATGACACGAACCAAACGCATGCGGATAATCCGACCCCTGCCGATCCTGACGCGGTACACACTGCAAATCACTGGTCGTGTAATACGTGCTCTTCATGGTCGTACGATCCGCCCCATCATACATCCCCGCATCGTCCCCCACACACGTCCCCGTAGCATATTTATCCGGATTCAAATACTTCTCGCCCAAAAGATACGTGTTCGTCGTCCCATCCCGAATCTCCCCCATCCGAACCGCACTGTGACGAAAAATAATCCCCGTTCGCGTCGATGACGTGACCCCCCAGTCCGACTCCTTCCATGTCGTCAATACCGTCTTTACCTCCGATGCCGAACCTGGCGTCGTCTTCTCCGGAACCGGATAATTCGTGCCGCTCCCCAAATTACACGCATAATCCGATTTGGCATGCGGCGCACTGCTGATCGAATTCGCATTCTGATAACTCAAATAACTGGCCGATGTGTATAACGTCGGCGTCCGCCGCGACGGACAATTGTACACCGAAAGCGGTATGACAAACCGATCCGTCGCCCCCACCTTCTGTACGTCCGTCACCGTGTTCGGATCCCCATCCGCCCCCATCTGATACACACTGTTCTGCTCCAAATACGGAAGAATCGCATACAACCACGAACCCGGCTGGTTCCGACCCGATATGTCCGGATCCCCCGTCCAACGCCACCACCAACCCGCCGACGGAAATGCCCGACTGGAACTCTCATAGTTCAAACACGCTAATCCCATCTGCTTCAGGTTGTTGCTGCACTGCATCTGACGCGCCGCCTCCCGCGCCTGCTGCACCGCCGGTAAAAGCAACCCCACCAACATCCCAATGATCGCAATCACCACCAAAAGTTCCACAAGTGTAAAGGCCTGGTACGACCGAGAGCGACTACGGCTGCCGCCGGTTGCCAGTGGCGTCGGGAGGCAGGCGCTAACGCTTCTGGCCTCCCTACCCCGGGTGCGGGGCGGCACACTACGGCTACCGCCGGTTGCCAGTGGCGTCGGGAGGCAGGCGCTACGCTTCTGGCCTCCCTTACGTTCCTTACACTCTCCAGGCTTGGCCTCCCCCCTCGCCTCAAGATAACCCCCAACGCATTTTGCCATCCCCATGCAAACCTCCCCCCACACTACTTCATTCATCCTCTTTTCCTAACGCCATCACCCCATTTTCCTCAATCGCCTGATTTTCCACAAAAAACATCCCTTTAATCATTGTAATTCGTTTTTGTAAAAAAGCAAGCTCTTTCTCAAAATTTTTTCCATTCCCCACAAGAATGCCCCCCCATTTTGAAGGGTGCGATCAAACTTCCTTGCGAATTTGGACAAGATGGGTAATTCCCCTCTTTT
>JAUNBJ010000093.1 GCA_030535245.1 Planctomycetia bacterium
TTTAGGAAAATCGGCTTTAATCAGCGGCTCCGGTACCCATTTCCCACCGGTTTTGGCAGTGGTGGAAATGCTCCCGCAGATAATTATCAGGCAGAGGTTCAGGATGGGATGCTCGTCCTGTCGGGTGGAAATACGGGAGTCCAGTACTGGTGTGGGGGTGCCGTTGTTTCCGACAAGGGAACCACGTACACCGCCAGCGAAACGAATGAGGTGGTGATAAGTGTGGATCGGGTGTCTGCCGAACGATTGAATAATTCCGGCCAGGCTCGTGCCGCGTTGATTTTGACACCGGAAGGGGCGACCAGTTGGAGAAACGGTAATAATTGCTTCATGTTCTCGGATATAGAACCTGCGGGTTCCTGGGGGTATAATGACCGTAGCAATTTTTCAAGTGATCCCTGCATTGACAATGAAGATGGAACCAGCACATTGAATGGTTATCGAACCGGAGCGATGGACAATGTCAACATGACCATCAAGCATGATGGAACGTACGCGTCGCTGTATGTCAATGGCGAACTGATTACCCGGCGGGCGATTGGGTTCGATGAATTTTACGTTTCACTGGGAGGGTTTACGCGGGAAACAACCACCTCAGCCACGATTTCGTTTGACAATCTGATCGTGTCGCAGCGAAACGCGACGACGGTTCCGGTCTCCAGTGCCACGTTGCACGACACGTTCGACGGCAACACGATTTCGGGATGGCAGACTTCCGGCGATGTCACGCAAGGGTACGGCGTTTTGCAAATGCAGGGAGATGCCACGGCCAACGCGACGTTACATCCGATCGCGTCGCAGGCCGATTTCACCATCAGCGTCGATCGGGATTCGATGAAAAGTCTGGAGGGAACGTCCGCCGGAATCAAGATTTTTTCGGACGACGCCTGGTTTTCCATTTTCCAGCAGGGAACCAGTCTGGGAAACTCGTGGGGGATTGCGTGGGACAACTTGGACATGACGTTTTGGGTGAATGACGACGTAATGTTTACCGGGACTTCGGGAAACGAGCTTTTCCTTCCGGGCGATGTGCTGAAACATCAGATCATGCTGGAATCGGACTGGGTGGAGGAAGAAAATGCGATGAAATTGACGCTTTCCATCGACAATTTGACGTATTCGTTTCGTATAGAAGATTGGGACGCTGCGCTTCAGGCACAACTTTTCTCGACAGGAACGGGGGCCTACGCCGGGTTTGACAATTTCCGGCTCAGCGGGCAGGAGGTTCCCGAACCGGCCACATGGGGACTTCTCCTTTTGGGAGGAATCCTCCTTGGATTTCGGAAATATCGGCAGAAAGGTTTCCAGGTTTGAGGATGATTTCCCTCCTGAAGGGGTACGCCCGCAGGGGGGGTAGTTCTGGAGAGCAAGAGTGCTCTCCCTCCCCAAAGCACCCTGTCAGCTGCCATCCCTCTGAAAAAGGGGAATTTGAAAACGTTTGAGGAAAACAGGGGGGGATATGAAAAGACATGCCTTTATTTTGAAGTTATTCGTCGCATTCCTATCACGTTGTAAGGGGGGCGTCTGTCCCCCGACGATGTTGCAATCGGCGGTAGCTGTAGTCGCTCCCGGTCGTACCAACTCAATAATCGTAGGCGTAGCCGGGCTGGAAGCCGTTCTGAAAGAGAGGGAGGCCAGGAGCGTTAGCGACTGCCTCACGACGCCACTGGCAACCGGCGGCAGCCGTAATGTGCTGCCCCGCACCCGGGGCAGGGAGGCCAGGAGCGTTAGCGACTGCCTCACGACGCCACTGGCAATCGGCGGTAGCCGTAATGTGCCGCCCCGCACCCGGGGCAGGGAGGCCAGGAGCAAAGCGACTGCCTCCCGGAGCGATTGCAACCGGCGGCAGCCGTTATGTGCCGCCCCGCACCCGGGGCCGGAAGCCGTAGTGTGCCGGCCGCACCCGGCCTTTACGTTGGTGGAGTTGTTGGTGGTGATAGCGATTATTGGGATGTTGGTGGGGTTGTTGTTACCGGCGGTGCAGCAGGCGCGGGAGGCGGCGCGTCAGATGCAGTGTAGCAATCACTTACGTCAATTGGGGCTGGCGGCGTTGAATGTGGAGAGTTCCGTACGGACGTTGCCCTCAGCGGGTTGGGGGCATACGTGGATGGGGGATCCGGATGCGGGGATGAGTTGGGGGCAGCCGGGGAACTGGCATTTTACGTTGCTGCCGGCTTTGGAGCAAAACGCACTTTTCCAGTTACCGGGGGATGGTCAGGTACCGGAGAGTCCAACGGACACAGCCAAGAAGAATGGTACGATTGTGTTG
The DNA here is from genome assembly GCA_030535245.1 of Planctomycetia bacterium. Lineage (GTDB taxonomy): Bacteria > Planctomycetota > Planctomycetia > Pirellulales > Thermoguttaceae > RGIG3701. The sequence continues at coordinate 2,270 of JAUNBJ010000093.1, forward strand.
GAGACTCCGCTTTCGGTCTTTTACTGTCCTTCGCGTCGTCCGGTGACGGTGGTAACCACGGCGGGCTACACGTTATCAAACTCGACGCAGCCGACCCTGTCTGCCAAGGGGGATTATGCGGCGAATTGTGGGGCTTATGCGGGGGGGAGCGGTTATTATTCCAATATGAAAACGCCGGTTGCCGACATTGTAACGATGCGTAAGGAGAACCGTTGGATGAATTTGAGCCAGGATTATACGGGGGTGATTTATCAGTTTTCCAAAGTGGCGATCGGGCAGATTCGGGACGGTCTTTCCAACACGATTCTTTTTGGGGAAAAGGGGTTGGACACGCAGTTTTACACCACGTATGTGTATGAGGGGAGTTACATTTGGGGGGAAGACTGTGCGGAATATTGCGGAGAGAATCATCACAAGTCGCTTCGGAGCACGTATGGGGGTTATTATACGGGGAACAACTTTACGGAGAGTACGTACCGACATCCCAAGCAGGATCGATCGGGGTATCCTGCCTGTGGGGAAGTTTTTGGCAGTGCCCATGCGGGTGCGTTTGGGATTACCCTATGCGACGGCTCGGTGCAACGTCTGCCGTACAGTGTTTCCTCGGAAGTTTTTCACTGTCTGGGGAACAAGGCGGATGGAAAGAGCGTAGCGTTGCCGCAGTAAGGAAATGCAATCATGGCCGACAGGGAGAATGGGGGGAATATCATGAAACAAAGGGGGATACTGGTGAAATTATTCGTCGCATTCTTATCACGTTGTAAGGGGGGCCAGAAGCGAAGCGACTGTCTCACGACGATGTTGCAACTGGCGGCAGCCGTAGTCGCTCCCGGTCGTACGAACTCAATAATCGTAGGCGTAGCCGGGCCAGAGGCCGTTCTGAAAGTAAGGGAGGCCAGGAGCAAAGCGCCTGCCTCCCGGCGATGTTGCAACCGGCGGCAGCCGTTATGTGCTGCCCCGCACCCGGGGCCAGAGGCCGTTCTGAAAGAGAGGGAGGCCAGAAGCGTTAGCGCCTGCCTCCCGGAGCGGTTGCAACCGGCGGAAGCCGTAGTCGCCCCCGCACGTTGCGGGTTTACGTTGGTGGAGTTGTTGGTGGTGATAGCGATTATTGGGATGTTGGTGGGGTTATTGTTACCGGCGGTGCAGCAGGCGCGGGAGGCGGCGCGTCAGATGCAGTGCAGCAATCACTTGAAGCAGTTGGGTCTGGCGACGTTGAATTTTGAGGCAATGCATCGGCACTATCCATCTGGGGGTTGGTGGGCATGTTGGACGGGGGATCCGGATGCGGGGATGAGCAATAAGCAGATGGGTGGTTGGGCGTATTCGCTGCTACCGTATTTGGAGCAGAACGCACTTTTCCAGTTAGGAGCCGATGGCGATCCGGGGACGGAGACGGCCACACAAAAGGCGGGAGCGGCCCAACGGTCTGCTGTGGTTCTTCCCATTTGGTTTTGTCCATCGCGGAGGAGTGCGAAGCTATACGAGAATCTTGGTTCCCAGAAAAACAGCAACAGCATCTCCGGTGGGGCGTGCAAGATTGACTATGCAGGCAACATGGGGACGAATCAGGTTCATGACAAAAGCCTTAACCAATCGTATGCGACGTGCATTCAGAATCTCTGGGACACGCACTCGAGTTCGAAGGGGATGATGTTCACCTTGAGTCAGGTCACGCAAAGCATGGTTCGGGATGGGACGTCCAACACTATTTTGCTGGGTGAAAAGTATGTGGATCCGGAGGTATATGAAACGGCCACATCTTCTTCTGACAACAAGTGTGCCTATTCGGGGGCGGACTGGGGGGTTTTGCGGATTGTAGCCACGTGGAGGCCACCATTTCAGGATCGTTCGCAGTACATGTCCCAATCGGACAACATGGGAAGTGCCCATTCTGGAGCGGTCGGGGTTGTTTTGGGGGATGGTTCGGTTCAGCGAATCAGCTACAGCATAGACATCAACACGTGGGCGAATTTAGGAGCCAGAAATGATGGTAAAGCCGTCGCCTTGCCATAATTTGAGAGGTATTAAGGATATGAAAATGAAGTCAAATTCTCGGAAAGATTTTTGTGCATGGTTTGCAAAGGTGGAGTTATTCGTCGCATTCTTATCACGGGGCAAGGGGGGCGTCTGTTCCCCGACGATGTTGCAATCGGCGGTAGCTGTAGTCGCTCCCGGTCGTACCAACTCAATAATCGTAGGCGTAGCCGGGCTGGAAGCCGTTCTGAAAGTAAGGGAGGCCAGAAGCGTTAGCGCCTGCCTCACGATGCCACTGGCAACCGGCGGCAGCCGTAATGTGCCGCCCCGCACCCGGGGCAGGGAGGCCAGGAGCAAAGCGACTGCCTCCCGGAGCGATTGCAACCGGCGGCAGCCGTTATGTGCCGCCCCGCACCCGGGGCCGGAAGCCGTAGTGTGCCGGCCGCACCCGGCCTTTACGTTGGTGGAGTTGTTGGTGGTGATAGCGATTATTGGGATGTTGGTGGGGTTGTTGTTACCGGCGGTGCAGCAGGCGCGGGAGGCGGCGCGTCAGATGCAGTGTAGCAATCATTTGCGTCAGATGGCGTTAGCCAGCCTGAATCATGAAGCGACCCATGGTTACTATCCTTCGGGTGGGTGGGACGACAACTGGGTGGGGGATCCCGACTGTGGTTTTGGTTCGTTGCAGCCGGGGGGGTGGGCGTTTAGTCTGCTCCCTTATTTGGAACAGAACGCCCTGTTCCAGCTGGGGGCCGACCAGAAATTTGCGGAAGCGACGACGACGCAAAAAGAGGGGGTGAAGCAGCGGTTGGCGGTAACGGTGCCGCTTTTTAACTGTCCTTCGCGTCGTGCGGCGATTCTGTACCCGTGTCGTGGCGTGTCAGGGAACGGCGACAGTTCCGTTCGACTGTCACCCAAAACGGATTATGCCGGGAATTGTTGCAATAATAACGATGAACGGCAGGGGTATTCGTTAACGAGTGACATTCTTCCTGCGATTAAGAATCAGACCTGGACTTCTGGGTTGGTTTCCAAAGGAGTGGTTTCGGGTTTGAGTGCCATTTCCAATGCGTCGATTTACGATGGAACCAGCAACACGTACCTGATTGGAGAAAAATACTTGCAGCCGGAGAATTACTACACCGATCGGAATGACTCAACCAACGGTGCCGACAACGAGCCACTTTACACGGGTGCGGACTGCGACACGCTGCGATACACGAGCACGATTCCCATACAGGATCGCAGTCAGTATCATAATTCGATATCTTTTGGCAGCTCCCATGCGGGGGTGTTTGGGATGGCTTTTTGCGATGGCTCTGTCCAACGGGTTTCCTACAGCATTAACTCCGTCACGCATTATTATTTAGGTAATCGGGACGACGGGCAGGCGGTTTTGTTGCAGCAGTGAGGTGGGGATTCATAGGGGGCGATATTCCGCCAGCTGCCATGAATCGGCGGAGTGGTGAAGGTCGATAAAAGGGCGTGATGAACGGGCTTTCGCGGGGGGGGAACGGTCGTTTTTGAACGCGGACTTTACGGGACAGGTGGCGGGGAAAGGGCGTTGACTTTGGGGGTAGGCAGGGGCGTTGGGGGAACGTTTGCCTGCGCTCCCACGGCTGCTGAGGGGGTTGCTTCCTCCAGCTTGCCGGCCGGGGCGTCGTTCGTGGCCACGTCGGTCGTTTCCGGCTTCTTTTCGTCGGCCTGGGCCACTTCTTCTTCCGATTCTTTGTCTTCTTCTGGAACCTCGAAAAAGACCTGTTCGCCCAATGGCACCGATTCCTTTTCCCCTGTTTGCACCAGGGGAATGTTGACTTCGGAACCGTCGAACACCACCCGCGTGTAGATTTCCCCTGTCTGATACGGTCCCATACCGAACAGCCAGCGATTTTTCGCCCGGCTCTCGGCCACCAGGTTCCCCGACTGCCAGACCGGTCGGTGCGAGGTGTTCGTATAAGCGAAAATACCGATTTTCACCACCGCTTTCTGGAGCGTCTTTTTGGCCATGGCAATTTCCGGGATCGACGTTCCTCCATAACCACCGATGGTGGGAAGCGTCATTTCCGTCACTCCGATGAGCGTATCGTGCTGGTCCGTTCCCATCACGCCTGCCCGTAATTCCACGATAAATTCCGCATCCTCTTTTTTCTCCACGATCCGACAACCGCTGGCAAACGCGTGCTGCCGTACGAGGCTGAGCAAGTATTTGTGATCGGTAAACGATTCGATGGGCGTGGAGTCGATGAAGATGTTTTTCCCGGAAAGTGCAGAAAAATCCGCCTGCGACACCGCGCGATCCATGGCGTCGGACAAAAGAAGCTGTTCGGTCGCCGTACGCGACGTGTTGCTCATTTTCGCCGTTCCGCAACCGCAAATCCAAGGAAGCAGTATCAAAAAAATGGAGATGTAACGCATGGCTCAAGCTGATGAGGAAAACTCTTTGTGAATAAAACTTCAGCCACTATACCCGATTTTGCTCTCCATGCCAAGAGCAGTTTAAGTCCGGACACTCTGCCGGCGGGTTTCCCAAACGTATCGCGTCACGGCAAAGGTGGTCAGCAGCAGATGGATTCCTGAAATTCCCAAAAATCCTGCCAGCGACCCCGTTCCTGCGCCATAACCGTGCAGGGAGCTGCCAATCACGTAATTCACCCCATACCATGCCATGAGGATCGTCAACGCACCGCAGATCGCCCCTACGGAAAGGGTGAACTCGCCCAAAAGCCGAACGTAACGCCCATGGAGAATCAACAGGTATACAAACAGCGAAATCAACGCCCAGACCTCTTTCCGATCCCAGCTCCAAAAACGTCCCCACGACACGTCGGCCCACAATCCTCCCAGGATCGTGCCGACCACCAAAAGCAACACCGCCACCTGCATACAGCGATAAATCAGCTCGGAAAGCGTCCGGCAAATGGCGGGGGGCGATGGCCGTCCCTCCACGATCGGATACCTGCCAAACAGCGAGACCAGCAGCGAAAAATCGGCCAAAATCCATGCCAGCATCCCCGCCCCATAACTGGCCACGATGGTAATCACGTGCACCGAAAGCCAGTAATTGTCCCGCAAAATCGGCATCAGGTTCCGCAGGTTGGCGTTGAACATCGACGTGCATGCCCACGCCGTGTAGGAAATCACAAACACCACGATCGCCGTGGCCAGCGCGAACCAGACCCGCTGCGAATCCCCGCCCGTCCGTCGGGGGAGTTTGGGAAGCACGCACAGCGCCGCCACCGGAGCCAGCAGCACCCGCGGCACAATCACTACCAGAATGCCAAGCACGAAAATCCCCGAAAGCCACACCGTCCAGTCCGAAAGCGACGGCCAAACACCCCCCACCGCCACACGCGGCGTCAGGGAAAGGACACTGTACCCTTCGCCCAGCCCGAACCCGGCAAGCGTCAGAACCCAGAAAACCGCACCGGCCAGCAACATCCGCGCCGGCAGCAGGCACCACGAAATCGTCTGCGTATCCACGTCGTCCGCAGGCCCCGAAGCGGAACCGATCCGTGTCGCCCGCCAGCCGTAAGAAAGCGGCGCATGGAGCACCGAACGCAACGCCAGCCAAAGCCCCATGACCCCCGCCGTCCAGGAGACAAACACGATCGTTTCAAACATGTTCGTCACCGGAGCGCGTCCCATGATCCACGCCCGCAGCAAAAGCCCCGCCGTATTGAACAGGATTCCGCCCGACAGAAGGAGCAACCCCACCGCCTCCAGAACCTTCCGCAGCGTGACAAGCGACTGGGGAAACAGCCCCGCGAAAAGCAAAAAGACCGTCGCCACAAACGGCAACACCCACGCCCACAGGAACGGCGAAAGTCGATAATAAAACACCTCCGCATCAAGCCGCTGCTGCACCGCCAACGTCGGGTAAGCCGTGGCGTTCAGGATTTCTGCGTCGCGACGTTCCTCCGGAAGCAGGGTTTCCCGCCGGGAGGCCGTTTTCTTTGCAATCTCCCCAAACGTCGTTTTCAGCGTCTGCGACGCCACCGTGAACCCCGCCGCATTATCCTCTTTCCAGCTTCGCGACATCTTCTCGAACGCCTGCCGCGATCGCTCCAAAAGCGGCTGAACCCCGGCAGGGAATCCCGCGTCGGCCCGACCGTACACCAACTGGTTCAAACTCCGCCACGGGTGCGTTTCCACCGACTCGTCCCGCCACGCATCCAACGGCGCAGCCTCCAACGACGGCAAAACGTACAACGTCGCCCCATCCTGATAGATCGCCTCGACCAGCTCCTTCGTCCCCAGCGACAGCTTCTTCATCTGCAACGACAGTACCCGCGTCTGGTTCTGCAAATGCTGCCACTCCTCCTCCGTTATCCGTTCGGGCCTCGACGTGTTCGCCAGCCGCGCTGCGTAGTGGGCGACCTGTTCCGAAAGCACTGCCGCAGCGTCCGCCAGCCGATACGTCCGCTCCTCCAAAAGCGAAAGCGTCACCTTTTCCGGGGATTTCTCGTTCTCCCACATCCACTGGCCGATTTCCCGAACCCCCTGCGAAAGCGATTCCACCTCTGCTGCGTCCACCAACGGAATCCGCGTAACCTTCGGCGCCAACTGCATACTCCAAAGCTGCATGACCGACGTAAAACGCTCCAGATACGCCGTCCGATTCCCCCCCGCCGTCCGTGGGTCGAACGTCAGGGCACGGAACGTCAAAAGCTGCGATTCCAGCTGCTTCACCGCCTCGACCTGTTCCCGGTATTCCGCAGGATAATCCCCCGTCGTCTGCCTCGCCTTTTCCATCGTGTCGGCAAAATGCGCGTAGGTTTCCGACGTGAAAAACTTCACCGCGTCGTCCGGGGAAACCTTCGCCAACCTCCGGCCCCCGGCGTCAAACACCGGCAATCCCATCTGCTTGCGCAACGCCTCGTTTTCCAGCGGCAGAAACGGGACATTTTCCCATTTTGCCGGCTCCACCATCCACGAAAAGAGAATCTCCGCCGGACGATACTTCCGCCCTTCCACCCGTGGATTCTCCCGTCCGCAGACCTGCAAAACCTCCAAACGGGCAAACGCGTCCAACGGCATCACCCGCCCCTGATAAAACACCGGAAGCGTCTCCCACGCCGTGAAATCCCACGTTTCTCCCCACGCCGTCATGCTGCCAAGCAGCAGCAAAAGCATCATCAGCCCACGTTTCATTTGAAAAAATACGCCTTCATTGAGTACAAAATGCCAATCCCCAGCACCATCAGCAGGCACCCGAAATACAACAAACCCCGGCCCGGCGCGTCGTTCACCGTAAACCACGATACGTAAAGCTGCTCCCGCATGTCGCCCGGCAAAACGACCTGCGTAAAGACCGGATCGTTCGGCGGAATCGGCCCCCGAAAGGACGTCTGAAACACCCGCCACACCCGGCCCGTTTTCGTGTCCTGAAAATCGACCGGCTGGTTCAGATTCACCACGATATTCTCCCGCAAAACGTTTCCCTCCCCGTCCAAAAGCGAAACGGTACTGGAATACCGCGCCGCCGTCGCCGTGCCGGGGTCTAAACGTCGATTGAATTTATCCAGACGCAAACGGAATCCCAACGCCACCCGATCCGGTTTCAACATGATTTTTACCGTCCGCTCTTTGCCCTGCGCCCAAAGTACCTCCGTCGGGTCGTCCGGCATTTCCGGCGTTCCCCCCACGACCATGTCCGCCGCGCGAATCCAACCGGTCGTCGCCACGCCATCCACCGTCGCCGTCAGTCGGACAAACACCGAACCCCCTTGCGCATGGTGCTTCCCCGAAATCGGCATCGGAACCACCGCGTAGCCCGGAAAATCCTCCGCCTCCCCCGACCGTATCACCATCCTTAAACCTGGCATTACCATAAAGGGTTTCCCCACCTTCACCGGAAACACGCGACACAATTTCGGCGCCTTCCAGAACCGCGTCGCGTACTGCCCCCCCTGCTCCAGTATCTCCACACGCGGCCCTGAAATCAGCTTGTGCATCCTCTCCAACATCGGCTTCATGCGCTCTGCATCGTCCTCCACCGGAAGCGGTTTCCCATTCGGCGAAACATACTCCAGCTTCTCCGTCGGCACCCATAACGACGCGAATACGTTCTCCGCCCGACCCTGCACGCTCAACTCCGGCGCGTCGGCCACCAGCGTAAGCGTCGCGTTTTTCCCCGTTTTCCCGTTCGCTACGGTCAGCTTCACCATACAGATTTCCGGCTCCACACGCGAAAGCGTCACCGTCCAGTCCGTCCCCTCTACCCCCTTCGCTTCCCCAAACGGCAGGGCATTCAACGGCATACGGTATATTTTCCCCTCCAGACCCAATACCAGCTGGGCCTGCGTCGGATTTATAAAATCGGGCGTTCCGTTCTGGAAAAACGCCATCTCCGCCGCACTCTCCGTCCGCCAGAAAACCACCGCTTCCCCGCTCGGAGCATGAATCCGCTGATCCATCCGCGACGGCACCAACGCGTACGTCTCCGCCTTGCCCCCCTTCTCAAGCGGCCCCCAAATCACCAACGTCGGTTCCTTCGACACCGGCTGTACCGTGCCACGGACGTAATCCTCTACCCGCACCGTCACGCCATTCCCCACCGACCACTCCGGACGCTTCCGATCCGATGGAATCCCATTCCACGGAAATGCCGAAAGTCGCTGCGACGGCTCCACCTTCATGGAACTGTCCGCATAATTCCGCCACGAAAACGGCCCCGGCCGAAATGGAATCTCGTCCACCCGCTCCCCATCCGTCACTTCAAAATGCAACGTTTTCAAGAACGCCGTGTCGCCGCTCGCCCCCTCGAAAAGCCCCAACGACCCGTCCTGCCCCCGCCAAAACGTCAACACACAACCCGCCATCAACACCAAAATCCCCAGGTGCGTCACCACAAAACCAATCTGGTGTTTCTTCCATGGAAATCGCAAAAGCGCACTGGCCAAAACGCTCCCCCCCAAAAGCCCGCACAGCCCCAGGAACCACCACGCATGATACACCGCAAACGCCGACGCCTCACTGCCATACCGACTGTCCAGCACCGTCGCCCACGCCAGCACCACCGCCAGCAGCAACAGTATCCCCACCGCAAATCGCATGGAACCTATGATTCGGATTATTGTCATCATTTTGCTTTAATTTATTTTATTTTATTGCACCAAAACCCCTTTGGCAATTGATAATTAATGGTAAATGGTTAATTATTTCGATTCCATCCTTTTTTGTGGAGGGTAGAGTAATCTCTTACTTCAAGAAAACGGTACGAATAACACTATTAACCATTAACCATTAACCAATTATTCCCTACGCTTGTGGTTCAAACGCATACGGGTTTTTCCGGCGTGGCATGAGTTTGCAGAGGAGAATCCCACCTATGTATAAAAACGATAATGGAACCGCCATCAATACCATGCTTGTCGGATCCGCAGGCGTCAAAATCATCGAAATGAAAAATATTGCCAAAATCGAAATCCGCCAGTATCCAGTGTACATCTTCACGCTGAAAAGACCGATCCGCTCCAGAAACAACATCACCAACGGTAACTGGAAACTAATCCCAAACCCAATCGGCAGAATCAAAAAGAAATTCAACCACTCGCTGATTCGCGGGTCCGGCTCGATTCCCATCCAATTGTTGAAACTGAACAAAAACTCCAATACCGGCTGGAACACGAAGAAAAACGCCAAAAACGCCCCACCCAAAAACAGTCCCAGACTAAACGGCAGGAAAATGTGTACGTATCGCTTCTCGTGTGGGTACAGCCCCGCCGCCACAAAACTCCAAATCTGCCAGAATATCCACGGACTTGCCAAAAGCACCCCCGCCAAAAGCGACGCTTTGATGTAAATCATAAACGTTTCCTGAACCGCAAAGTTCTTCACCTGCGTTCGGGGGTCGTCCGCCACCGGTCGCCAAACATATACCGAAATCAACTCCGTGGACTTCCCGACCGCCGCGTTTTTCTCGTCTTTGACCGTTTCCGCCACGTTTTCCGTAACGTCCACCCCCTTCTCCGCGAACATCTCGCTCACCCACGTGCCCCATTTCTCAAACGAAAAATAGTCCGCCACGCTCCAATGCGCTTCTTCCTGCGAAATCTGTTCCGGAGGAACCTCCTCCTTAAACTCCTCCCGGAACGGCGACTTTTCGGGAAGTTTCGTCGGATCAAGCCCCAGCGCAATCGCCAGCTCCGCCGGATTCACCAGCAACTTTTCCGCCGTCAGACGACGTTGCTGCGGGAGCATCGCCACGTCCGTTCCGTATCCACGCCCCTCAAACTCCGTCAAATGCTTCTCGATCGTTGTTCGCGAGCGTCCCTGATAGTATTTCGATAAAGCCCCACGCAGCGGCGTTTGAATCACCTCCACCACATGTCCGCCCAATGCCAAACCAATCAGAAATCCAACCACCAGCCCCGCCAACGCCCGAAACAGGCAGAGTCGAAGCTCCTCTAAATGCTCTCCAAAAGACATCGTACTGTCTTTGAAAAAATCATCTTCCTCTCTAGGTGTCATGGCAGGTTCCTTGTCCCTTATATGATTAAAAATAATCCACCCCAAACAGATTCCACACCATCCTGCGGACGACGCTTCCCCATGGGGCTTTACAAAACATACATCATATCAGGAATTCCCCCCCTTGGCAAGGAGTAGAGGCCCCCTTACACGTACCACACTTCGCCAGAATTAAGATCGCGACCCGATTTTTAATCGGCACACAACGACACGCAGAGTGTCTCCAGCCAATCGTCCGACTTGGCCGACTGGCCAAAATCCCAATCGTCGTCCTCTAAAATCTCGTCCACTACCGTAGCGGTCAAAACCCGCACCTTCACCTGGGGAACGGCTTCCCACGTTGCGACAGAATCGCTCTCCCGCAACGCAACCCCACGCACCGACGTATCCTCCGCAGGCAAGATTTCCCACGTCGTCGGTACCGCCACTTCCACAGCCGTATCCGCCAGCGTCTCGTCCGCCTGCGGTTCGGTCGTCGCCACTTCCTGCGTTTGCGGCAAAATAATCGCCGACCCCTTGCTATTCGACTTCCCAAAATTTTTCGCGAAAAGAATTAAATCCGACACGTCCACCACCCCATCGCCGTTGTAATCCGTCTTGGCAACATCGTCGCCCCGCGCGGTGCTCTTTCCAAACGTCTTGGCAAAAAGAATCAAATCCGACACGTCGATAATGCCATCCCGATTCCCGTCATACGGAACGGCCGCCACTTCCGTCTCCAGTTCCAGACCGTTTATGGAAACTCCCGTGCTTCCCGTCAGCGTGCTCATGCCCGCCTCGGTCGCCGTGGAGGGGACAAACGTAATCGCGCCAACGTACCGGTTCGCTCCGGATACCTCCAGGTCTTCCTGGGGCGTCAGCGACAGGGTCAGCAACTTCAAACCACTTTCCGTATCGGTAATTTCCATCTCCGATACGATTCCTTCCCCCACGTCCACCACTTCGGAACATTCGAACAAAAGCGCGTCGTACTCCACCGAAACGCGAATCGTCTGCCCCGCCAAAAGCGTGTCGCACGCCTCGGTCCAAAATTCCACACCATAAGAATCCCACTCGTTTAACTGCGTCGTCGATTCCGAAATCGTGTCTGTCGCCACGTGCCCTTTTGCCGTCGGCACGACCACCGCCCGTATTTCCACCGCAACGGTCTGCGTCGCCTGATTCACCGTCAGCGTTCCGGAAACGTAGTCAAACGAATAATTCGTAGCGTCTAAACCTCTGGCCGAAATGGTGTATTCGCCCACACGGTCCCCCGGCGTGTAACCGGAGTAAACGAGCGTGCCGGTCAGAACCTCCGTGGAATCGGTACCGACAAAACCGGCATACGAAACGGTATGGTTCGGCGTCTCGCCGTAGGTAATGCACGCGTCGTTCACCGTCACGGTCAACGCTTTTTTCTCCACCGTCAACGTTCCAGAAACGTAGGAAATTGCGTAGTTCACGGCATCCAAACCGTTGGCCGAAATCGTGTATTCGCCTGCGTTCTTCCCCGAACCGGAGTAAACGAGCGTGCCGGTCAGAACCTCCGTGG
>JAUNBJ010000222.1 GCA_030535245.1 Planctomycetia bacterium
AAAAAACTTTCAGTGCGCTCACTACGTTCGCTATATTGTTTATTTTCTTTTTGTATTATTTATAATATGGATGCAGCACTACTGTTTCGTCCCTCTTATAAATTATGGCAATGTCTACGGAGGGGTGGGCGTCCTCGCCCACCAAAAAAGGCGTTAGCCTTTTCCTAACCTTTTGTTAGGGCTTACGCCCTAATGGGTGGGCGGGGACGCCCACCCCTCCGAAAACTTTTAGACTAATGTTATTTATTTTTTGGACACAGCACTACATGCGTACCGGGATGCCTTTACCGGCCAGATAGGTTTTCATTTCCTGAATGGTGAAAATGCCAAAGTGCGCAATCGACGCCACCAACACCGCCGACGCGTGTCCTTCGTTTACTGCGTCGTACAGATGTTCCAGCTTGCCCGCGCCGCCCGATGCAATCACCGGTAACTTCACCGCATCGGCAATCGCGCGGGTCATGGGCAAATCGTACCCGGTCTGCTTGCCGTCCGTGTCCATGCTTGTGGGCAGGATTGCTCCGGCGCCCAGTTCCTCGCAACGTTTGGCCCACGCCACGGCATCCAGCCCGGCCCCTTCCGTTCCGCCGCGGACGACCACTTCAAATCCCGACGGCATGTTTGCGTTGACTCGCGTATCGATAGCCACCGTGATTTTGTCTGAGCCAAACCGTTTCGCAGCGTCGGCCACCAGTTGGGGATTCCGAACGGCCGCCGAGTTCATCGACAGTTTGGAAACGCCGATATCCAACATAGCCTGAATGTCGTCGGTGGAACGAATGCCGCCGCCGACGGTCAGGGGAATATGGATTCGTTCGACCGTTCGTTTCACGGCGTCGATGAGTGTCTTACGGTTCTCGACCGTTGCAGTGATGTCCAGAAACACCAGCTCGTCCGCCCCGGCAGCGTCGTAGGCCGCAGCGTTTTCCGCCGGATCGCCCACTTCTTTTAACGCGACGAAATTAACCCCTTTGACCAACCGCCCGTCTTTGACGTCCAGGCACGGAATGATTTTGCAATAGTCCATTCTTTTTTCCTCAAGGTAGTAATTCTCCCAAACAACATCTTCCATTTTACGCTCCCGAAAATTCCCGTCAAGGAATGGCACTAAAATTAATGGTTAATGGAATATTGGTTAATGGTTAATAAGGGAACCGTAAACTGAAGTGAAGCATCGCCCTGCAATCACCAATCACCAATTATCAATCACCAATTATCAATTAACCATTATCAGGTCTCCCTACCGAGCGGCGGGGAGGTGTGTTATACTTTGTGGTTGGAGGGGGAACGCCCCATTGCCTGCTTTCCTTTTGTATGGAGGGTTCGATGTTTCTGCTGGAAAATTACACCGTTGCTGTTCTGTTTTGCGTTGTCACCATGCTTTGCTGGGGGTCGTGGGGAAATACCCAAAAAGCTGCCGGAAAAACCTGGCGATTCGAGTTGTTTTACTGGGATTACGTGCTGGGGGTGCTTTTGATGTCGCTGGCGTTTGCTTTTACGCTTGGAAGTCACGGAACGCTTGGACGTGGTTTTTGTTCCGATCTGGCTCAGGCGTCCCCGGAAGCATGGGGATGGGCGCTGGCCGGAGGGGTTGTGTTCAATATTGCCAATATCCTGCTGGTCGCCGCCATTGCGATTGCCGGCATGTCGGTGGCGTTTCCTGTGGGGATTGGGTTGGCGTTGGTGTTGGGGGTGCTTTTGAACTACATGGCCGACCAGTCCGGAAACGCGGCCCTGCTGTTCAGCGGCGTGGGGTTGGTGACGGTAGCCATTCTTTTGAACGCAGCAGCCTATGGGAAACTCCCTGTTGGCGAGCAGGCCGGTTCTGGAAAAAAGAAAGGGATTGTACTGGCGGTCGCCTGTGGAATCCTGATGTCGCTGTTTTACTATTTCGTGGCCAACTCGCTGGCGAAAGTGACCTGCGGCGACGAAACGCTCCCCCTGACCGCCGCCACGCTTTCACGCGAAGGAGCGGTGCTCCAGGCGGGACTTCTGACCCCTTACACTGCCAACACCGTGTTTGCGTTGGGGGTGCTTCTCAGCACGTTTTTGGTGCTGCCGATCCTGATGAGGCGTCCGATTGTCGGGGAGCCGGTCGCCTGCGGTGCGTATTTCCGAGGCACGTGCCGTGACCACCTGTGGGGAATCGTTGGCGGTGCGATCTGGGCTGTCGGCATGACGTTGAACGTCGTTGCGGCGGGCGTAGCTTCCCCGGCCGTTTCGTATGGACTGGGGCAGGGGGCGACGCTCATTGCGGCCATCTGGGGGGTGTTTATCTGGCGTGAGTTCAAGGCGGCTCCCACGGGAACGGGGAAAATTCTCGCGGCGATGTTCCTTTGCTTCCTGGCCGGGCTGACGTTGATCATCTGGACGAAACTGTAAGAACTAGTGTTCCGTCCCTCTTATAAATTATGGCAATATCTACGGAGGGGTGGGCGT
>JAUNBJ010000223.1 GCA_030535245.1 Planctomycetia bacterium
GACTTTCACGGAACCCTCCCCGACAAAATCAGAGATTTGTGCAGCGGTTCCCTTATGGATGCGGGAAAGTCACTTTATGCGATGATTTCCAAAAAGGAAAAAGAGAACGGATGGGTACAAATAAACGTGCAGGTTTTCCTGGAAGATTTTTAGCAATCCGTTCAATGGATAAAGGGATTCGGAGGACGAATATTCCTGGAAGTTGCCTCTACAGTGTGCGGAACCACTTTTCGTTGAAGGAATCGTCAGGTTCAAACGGTTCGATGGTTTCGGTGTCCCGATAATATTTATGGAGCAGGATGTTTCCCGGCACGGCATTTTTCGAGTAAAACACCTGTAGCCCCCGTGCAAAATCAAGCGATTCAGGCGTCACGTCGCCAACCAGCAAAACGCTCGGCCCCATGTACGATTCCGGCTCCCAGTACACCACGTCGTCCCGCTTTCGGCCATGCTCCCAAAACGCATTATGAAGCTGGTCGCAGTCGCTCTCCCGACGTCCTAAAACCGCTCGGGTCGTCTCGTTGAAGCGTATGTGCCGACCAAAACGGAGGATCGTGTACTCCCACATTTCCGTCTTGTCGTTTTCGTGTTTCAGTAAATCCAAAACCCGCGGCGCAAACGTTTTCTCCGTCAGGCAGCACCCCGCCATGGAACGCGTGGGGGCCGCCGTAATCCCCAAATCCCGACCCAACTGGTGAAGCGGCGTTCGGCCCCGTCCGGTCAGCCCGTAAAGCTGCTCCCGATCCACCAGCCCCGAAAGCTCCGCCTGCGTGGGGGGGAGCTGCCGGGCACAAATCGGACGCACCAGCTTCCCCTCCAGACCGCAATGGTATTCCAGCATTTCCAGATGGTGCCGCTGCTGGCTCTTGGGACGCTGCCCCAACACCTCGCCCGTAATCACGATGTCCGCCCCGGTTTCCTCCAGCCGCTTTTTCGCCATGCGAATCATGAATAAATGGCAGTCCAGGCATGGATTCACCCCCTTGCCATAACCGTACTTCGGATTCCGCACGATCTCCATGTACGTGGCGTCGGTCTTTTCGCAATGGCACGAAATCCCCAACATCTCCGCCGCCTCCAAAGCGTCTTTGGAAGTGTCGCAAAACGGGGTGATCACGTTCAGCCCCTCCACCTCGAATCCCTGTTTTTGCATGATTCGGATGGCCAACATGCTGTCGTAACCGCCGGAAAGGAGTGCAATGGCTTTTTTCATGATTTTTTGTTCGGAATCGGTTTCAATCGTCTGCCGGATAGACCGGTAATTTCCCTTCCAGCTCGCATAATGCGTTTTGCGCCGCGTGCTGCTCGGCCTCTTTTTTGCTTTTTCCCCACGCGCTGTGGTACCGCTTCGCCCCCACCTGTACCTGAACCCGGAAACATTTGCTGTGATCCGGCCCCCTCTGCTCCAAAATCACGTACCGCGGCACCTTGTGCTCCGATCTTTGAATCGCTTGCTGGAGCAACATTTTGTAATTTTTCCCCAGCTCGCCGCCGATTACTGCGTTCACCTCGTCGGCAAACACGCGAAGCACGTACCCCTTTGCCGCGTCGAGTCCACCGTCCAGGTAGATCGCCCCGATGATCGATTCCTGCATGTTGGCCAAAAGCGACGGGGGAACCCCTCGTTTCTCCATTCCCTTCCCCAGAAACAGGTATTTTTCCAGATTCAAATCGCGTGAAATCCGTGTGCATGCCGCACGGCTGACGATGACCGACTTGAGTTGCGTCATTTCCCCTTCCATGGCCGCCTCGCACCGATGGTACAGCAGATCGACAATGATCGCCCCCAAAATGGCGTCTCCCAGAAATTCCAGCCGTTCGTTCGATGCCAGCCGATACGTGGCACGGGACGTATGCGTCAATGCCGCCACCAGAAGCGACACGTTTTTAAACGAATATTGCAGAACCGCCTGACATTCCTTCAGCCGTTCCACAATCTCCGCTTCCAAAGCCTGCGCCGCCGCCAATGATTTATCCATGGTAGGTCCCCATGCACAAAAATACCGAAAATAGCATTCTACCACATTTCCGTAATTTGTAAATAGTCACAGTATCAAAGGTTCATGGTTCGGGGGCTAGTGCTGTGTCCATATTATAAAAAGAAAATAAACAATATAGCGAACGTAGTGAGCGCACTGAAAGTTTTTTGAAGGAGAGTTTGAGAGGAAACAATTTTTCAAAAATGTTTCCTCTCAAAAGGTTGGAAGCGCGGTAGTTCTAACTATTGCGCTTCCAACCTCTGGGGAGGAACCCTTTTGAAAAAGCGGTTCCTCCCCAGACCCCACCTCCCAAAACTTTTTACTATGTTTACAAAGATTTATTTTCGGGACGGAACACTAGTGTTGCGTCCCTCTTATAAATTATGGCAACATCTACGGAGGGGTGGGCGTCCTCGCCCACCAAAAAAGGCGTTAGCCTTTTCCTA
>JAUNBJ010000094.1 GCA_030535245.1 Planctomycetia bacterium
TAATGGGTGGGCGGGGACGCCCACCCCTCCGAAAACTTTTAGGCTAATGTTATTTTTTTTTTGGACACAGCACTAGTTCCTTTTTTTTAGTTTTTTTCTGAAAATATTCTTGCATTTTTATAAAATCCATGCATAATAGAAAAAAGTAAGATGTTCTTTGAAAGATGATAAGGAGATTTCCATGAATAAATTTGCTGTCGTAACGTTACTTGCCCTCCTGGTTCCCACCGCTTCCATGTGGGCCGACGACGTGTGGGTTACGGATGCTTCGGGCGACATAAACGCTGGAACCAACTGGGTTTCCGGTACCGCACCGTTTTCTGGCAACGCCGCTTCCGATAAAGGGCTTTTGACGCAAACGTCCGGTACTGCCACCTCGACAAGTGGACTGTATCTTTCCGGGAATACCCAATACAACCAGACAGGGGGATCCTTCAACGTGACTGGGGGTTCGCTTGTCGTTGGGAGAAGCAGCGATTATACCAACGTTAGTAAACTGACCATCCACGGCGGAACCTTTACCCTCCAAAGTCAAGTGGACATTGGCGCTTCCGGTAAGGGAGAAGTTGTTTTCAATGGTGGAGACCTCACCGCGAATTACTATTTTGCTCTTGGAAATCAAAACGCCCAGGCGTGGGGCAAATTCACGCAAAATGGAGGAACGGTCGTGTCGACTGCCGGAACCGGATGGATCACCATCGGGCATAGTGGTACCGGAATTTACGTCATGAACGCCGGGAGCGCCACGGCAGGGAAAATCGATTTGGGCACCGAAAATGGAACCAACTCCAACGGTTCGTTATACGTCTACGGTGGAACGATGAAATCCAACAATTCCCTGCAAATCGGCGTCAGTGGAACCGGTCTGGTGGAGGTTTCCAGCGAAACCGTTCCCACCGCTACCATGCTTGACATTGCGGGAAACACCTCTGTTGGGAAAGGTTCCAGTTCCATAGGAACCCTGAATCTGAAAAACCACGGTACCATGCGTACCTCCTCTCTGGAAATCGGCAATAGTGGTACGGGAACGCTTTCCATTGCCGACAACGCCACTTTGACCGTTACCAAAGCGATACTCTCCGCTACCAATACCGGTTCCATCGGAAATGTGACCCAGACAGGTGGTACCCTTTCCACCACCAGCAACACGGTCGTTGGATTCGCAGGAACCTCCCAGTGGACCATGAAAGGTGGAACGTTGACCACGCAAACCCTTTACGTCGGAAATGCTGGCGACGGCACGTTCAACTACGAGGGGGGAACGTTGGACATTACCCAGCTTTCTATTGGAAATGCAGTGAAATCCGACTTTAACAATACCACGTACTCCACCGGTTCCGGCACGATGAATATCCAAAACGACGCGAACCTGACCCTCTCCATCCCGGTATCTGTCGGTACGGTCACCGGTACCACCGGAACGCTGAATCTGAAGAATGGCTCGCTGACGACTTCCAAGACACTTTACGTTGGCACAAATTCAGGGGCCGGTTCGGGGACGTTAAACCTCACTTCCGGAACCCTTACTTCATTATCCATCGTGGTCTCCCTCACGGGAAATATTTTTCAGTCGGGAGGTGTGGTGGAAACCTCGTACCTGAACCTGGACCATGGAAAATACACCATGACCGATGGTACTCTTGGCTCCACGTCCACCAGCATGAGTATCAACGGTGCTTTTGTAATTCACAAGGGGACGATTCAAAGTTCCACGTTCAACGTCGGAAACAGCGGAGGGAGTGGTTCCTTCACCCAATACGGTGGAACGGTAGAGACCTCCTCCTACTTCTGTTTGGCAAACAATGATTCTGGTTCTGTCGGTCATTTATAACCAGTATGGTGGAAAGGCGGACGCGACGGGCGGAATGGGTTGGCTCACCATCGGACACACCGGGTCGGGCACGTACAATCTCTATGGTGGCGAGGTGCTTGCAAAATATATTGATCTCGGTTATCAGACTGAAAATAATACCGTCGGTGGAATCCTGAACGTGTATGGTGGGAAAGTGACCTCCCAGTCGTCGTTCTCCGTGGGAAACTCCGGATCACACAAGGGGTACGGCGAACTGAATATCCATGGCGGTGAAGTGAGCATCACGGGCGATTTGGATGCCGGAAACTCCAACGGATCCGTCAATTTCTACGCCGGAAAAAACGGTTTCGGAACCCTCTCCGCTAAGTCGGCATCATTTACCGGAAAGTATACCGTCGGGCTTTCCGATAACGGAATCGTCTCCATGCAATCGTTCGATCACGCCAACGGATACAATATCTTCACCCTGACAGGCGGCAACACCATCGATACCACCGATTGGACGATATCCCCCCTATTCCATGTTTCCGGCAGCGGAACCGGAACGCTGAACCTGAAATTCGCTCAGGACGCATTGGCCGATTACATCATCGACGAATCGGGAAAACTGAATTTTGACGCCACCTCACAAGGATGGGTTAACGTTCAATCCGCAGGAATGACGTACGCGATGGAGTTGGAATTCGACAATCTGCTGGATCGTGACGCGTTCCTCGACTGGATCAACGAGAGCGACCCGTATTCCGCCCAAGCCGGCTCCACCGCAAACAGTGTGGAATTCCTGCTGTTTGACCCCAGCGCGACCCTTTTCGCATTCGACTTCAGCAACTATGAAAACGGCGGCACCAACCTGACGGCCAGCGGTATTTCTGGACGAACCTACGTCCCGGAACCTGCCGCGTGGCTGCTTCTGTCGCTGGGGCTTCTCTGGGTTGGAAAGAAAAGGGCCGGCGTGTTTTCCATTCGCCGACCCCTGTAGTCCTTCGTGGTGCTGCGGATTATCCCAGATACGCCTTCTGCTCCAACAGCAGACGACGCACTTCCGGTACGTTCACCTCCCGCGACGTGCAGTTCGATTTCACCGCAACCGCCGCTGCGCATCCCGCCGCATGGCCGGTCATCCAGCAATCGGGAATCACGCGTACCAAATCCGACATATCCGGTGCGGCACAAACGCTGCGTCCGGCCGTCAGGATGTTCTCGACGTTCTTGGAAATCAGCGCCCCGTACGGCACCTGCCAGCCGATATGATCGCCTCCCCACGCACCGCCAATACCGACGCAATCGTCGTACGTCTTGCCCGCCTTCGCGTTGGCCAACGTCAGCGTTTCCGTCCCCGTCAGCACCCGCGTAATCCGAACCCCAATCTGCGGTGCCGTCTCCAAAAGCACCACCTGCTCGTATCCCGGCGTGTTGCGGATTGCCAGATATTGCTTCCAAATCTGCTTGCGATGGTTCAGCTCCAGCTTCGACAACGTTTTCACATCCACGCCATCTCCGTCCGGCCCTCCCATGTTCACCCAGTTCACCCCCGCTACCGGCGTCGCACCCCCCAAACCACGCGGAGGTTTCACGCCTTCTACTTTTTTAACTTTGTCCAGATTCCCCAACCGGCAGGGCAGACCGATATGATACGTCCGCCGTTCGTACGCCGCACCACATGTCGCGAACACGTCCCCGTCGCCGGTCGTGTCGATGATCTGCTTCGCCAAAATCGCCTGCGGGCCGGTTTTGGTCTGAATCACGACCCCCTTCACCACCGGAAAACCGGTTTTCGCGTTCGGCGAATCGTCCACGATCGCATCCAACGCCCACGAATGCAGGTAAACGTCGATGTTTTCCGAGGTGATCATCTCGACCAGCAGGTACTTGTAAGACTCCGCGTCGATTTCCGGATTTTGGCCCTTGTTTCGGCGGAAAATACCGGTCGGCATCTGCTCCAGCCGCTTCATGTATTCCTCGCCAAGCCCCTGAATCACCTGAACCTTTTCACCGTTTTGGGTGGTCCAGTGCCCCAGAATGGTCAGCACAAGCCCCCCGGTGGCCAGCCCGCCGAAATGATTGTAACGCTCGACCAGCGTCACCTTCACGCCCGCCCGTGCCGCCGCAATGGCCGCCGTGCAGCCCGCCGGCCCCGCACCAACGACCAATACGTCGGTTTCCGAAATCTGGGGGATTTCCAGCGCAGGCCGCGTTACCTTCCCATCCGCCAGCTTACATGGCAAGGCGTTTTTCCCATCAAACGGCACTCCGGGAGGGGCGTTCTTTTTCGTCACGAAATCGGCATTTGCCGTTCCCGTAATCGCCACGGCCCCAAGCCCAACACCGACATTTTTCAACCAGTCCCGCCGGGACAGATCACTCAGTTTCATCACGAACTCCTCTATTCAAACTAGAAATTTCAGGGGTGGAAAAACACGCTTCCCCCATCATACCGTATTTCCCCGCATCCTTCAAGGGGGAAAAGGTTGGAAGCTTCGTTGTCGAAACGATCGCACTTCCAGCCTCTGCGGTGTTATTTCGTCCAGCCAAACGCACGGGGCCAGTGCTCCAGTTCGGGGGGACACCCTGGCGGCCAGACGATGGATATTACGTCAAACCGCACCGGCTGCGTATCGGGAACCGCGTTCTGCTTCATCCACATCCGCGCCGCATGGCAAACACGCACACGCTTGGCACGATCCACCGAATCCGCCGGAGTGCCAAACCGCTCCGAAACCGCATCCCGTGTCCGAACCTCCACAAACACCAGCTCCCCACGACGCTCGTCCCGCAATATCAAATCCAACTCCCCCGCAATCCGCCGATTCGTCGGGGAAAGGCGAACCACGGCATTCCGGGCCTGCAACGTCAAATGCTCGCGACAGGTCAAAAACCAGCACGCCAACGTCTCCCCACGTCGCCCCAGCGGGCCATCCTCCGTCAAAAGCTCCGGCGGAAAATCCGGCTCCAAAGTACGCTTCCGGAAAAACGGAATCACTTCGCGTTCTCCCGGAAATAAATCTCCAGCAACCGTCCGATGATCTGGCAGCCCCGCCCGTTGGCATGTACCGCGTCGCCATAAAACCAACCGGGGGTTTTGCCGCTGTCCTGGATGTACTTCCACCACGGCCCGGTCATGTCGAAAAACGCGCACTTTTCTTCCTTCGCTACCCGGTACAGGCCGTAGCGGAGATTGTCGGTCGTCGTGTCGATTTCATACGTCCATCGCTTGATATGTGCATCGTTCGACACCGCACCAAACACCGGCGTAAGGATCAGGATTTCCTGATTCGGTCGGCGGGCACGCACCTGACGCACGACGCTGCGCACCGATTCGGCATCGCGGTTGGAAATGCCGCCGATGATAAGCAGATCCGGCTCGTGACGCAACACGTAATCCTCGATGCGGTTTTCTTCCTTGTAATACCAGCAGCCGGTGGAGCTACGCGTGGAGCCGATCGCGGTGATCTTGCAATTCGGGTAATCGCGAGCCAGAAGGAGGTTGAACTGGGAACCCATCGTGTTGCCGATGATGCTGTCGCCCAAAAGCACCATGCGAATTTCCGGGCCGTTTTTCAACCGTTTCATCGTTTCAGGAAGATACTGGAACCGGTCGGCGTCGGGGGTATAAACGATGGGATCCATGCCGGCGTAGATTTTGTCGATCTGCTCCAGACGCGTCAATCCTTCCAGCGGGTTGGGCGCAGTGCCGTTGAGCAAAATCCCCCCGATGCGTGCCGTTCCTGCCGACGCCGTTCGCAGCGTGAACAGATGGGCCGTATCGTCCAGGAACTCCTCCAGCACGAAGAAGGCCATTTGCGGTTCGTTCGCCTTCATCGACGGAACTTTTTTCCACGCGCCATCGTCGAGCCGATATTCCAAATCCGCCGCATCCAAAGCCGCCACACCGATGATACCAACCGCCGTGCCACGGAAAGGCAACGTCAGCGTTTCCCCCGGTTTTTCGGTTTGCAGCACCGAGCGGAACGGGCGACAGGGGCTTTCCATTCCGGTTTTCCAGCCGTCGGAAAACGCACTCCAATCGTACGCCACGATCCGACCGTTGTCGTTCGTTTTCGGATGAATTTTCTCCGGAAGCGGATATGGCGACGGATTTTCCGGTACGGGCGTCTCCAGCAGCTTCGCCATGAACGCATTTACCGCTTCGCCATAGACCTTGTGGGCAGTGGGGTTCAGGTGAACGCACCCCTCTCCAAAATCCTCCACTTTCACCGCCCCGGCCAGGATTTTCTCCGAAGCGTACTTGGCCAAATTCAGCGAGGGAACGTCGTAGTGCGCCGCGATTTCCTCACAAATCCGAATATAGTCCGGCGTTTTGCCTTTTTTGTAATCCTCCCAAAAATCTGGACGCAACGTGTAAACAACAAGGATGCTGTGTGTTTTGCGATACCGGTGAATCTGCCGCAGAAGCCCCTCAAAGGTGGTTCGCAGATGCTCCTCGTCGATCCCCACGTCGTCCGGAGCGAACTCCAGAATCGCCAGGTGCCCGCTGCAAATCACCTCCCCAAAAACCGGCTGGCCCCAGCCGACCCAATACTGAGCAAACCGCGACCCACCGGGCTGGCGAATGCGGGAGATTTCCGATGGACGCGTGTCCGGGAACTTCCGAATCACTTCGTCCAATATCTGCCGCGTATAACGATGGTTTGTCGTGAGGATTTCACTTCCAACGCAAAAAACGTACCGGTTCCCGGTGATGTTTTTCTCGAAGTAATACAGGCTGTTCGGGATTCCACGGCGCGTTTGGTAAAAACCATCGTCCGCCCCAACTACGGAGCAACACAACAACAGGGCGGGGAAAATCCATTGCAATTTCATGGCGACCTCATGGGGGGGTGAAAGAAAGGGGGGCATGGTATGGTACGAATGGGGGCCAAGTCTCCCTGGCTCCGCATTCGCATGGACTTCATCCTTCGTATCCGCGTGGGTGCTTCACGTGCCAGTTCCACGCCGACTGGATGATGGATTTCAGCGAACCGAATTGCGGGTTCCAGCCCAAATCTTCACGGATTTTGTCGCTTCCGGCGATCAGGGTGGCAGGATCCCCGGCACGGGGAGCGTCCACGATGGCGGGAATCGGATGGCCCGTCACTTCGCGTGCCGTTTCGATGACCTCTTTGACGGAATAGCCGCAGCCGTTCCCCAGGTTGTATTTCCGGCTGGCGCCTCCGTCGAGAATCGCCTGGAGTCCGAGAATATGGGCCTGGGCAAGGTCGGCAATGTGGATGTAGTCCCGAACGCAGGTGCCGTCGGGCGTGTCGTAGTGATCGCCGAAAATCCGGATGTTTTCACGTTGTCCGAGAGCCACCTGCAAGACCAGCGGAATCAGATGGCATTCCGGGTGATGGTCTTCGCCCCGCTCCTCCGTAGCCCCCGCCGCATTGAAATAACGCAGGGCCACGTAGCGGAAATCCTGATAGCGATCAAGCCAGTACAGCATCCGTTCGATGATCGCCTTGGACTCTCCGTAGGGGCTGCCGGGAACGATCCGCTCCGTTTCGGCAATCGGGATCCGTTCCGGGTCGTCGAACAGGTTGGCGGTGCTGGAAAGGATGAAATTTTTCACGCCATGTTCCAGCATACTGGCCAGCAGATTCCCGGCGTTGGTGACGTTTTCGCCCAGATACAGGAACGGTTTCTGAACCGACTCCCCCACCAGCGTATGCGACGCAAAGTGCATGGTCGCCACCGGCTGATGTTCCTCGATCACGCGGTCGATGGCCTTGCGGTTGGAAAGATCCCCATGGACAAACGCCGCTTTGGGGTGAACTGCCGCCCTGTGTCCCTGATAAAGGTTGTCAAAAACTACCACCTCGAAGCCCGCCTCGATCAGTTTTTCGACGGTCACGCTTCCGATATATCCGGCCCCGCCGGTCACGAGAATTTTCATGAAAAAGTCCTTCAAAAGAAAGTAAAATGGCCCAAAAGGAACGAACATTATTTTACCACGACAAACGCGGAAGTGTCAACCCCCGGCATTCGGGGAAACGGCAGATTCGTACTTTCACGGGAAATTTTCCCTGGGGTTCTGGTTTTTCGCGGGGAAATTCGTTAAAATGATGGAAAGAAAAGATTTCTACTTTACATTTGAGGAGTTACAATGATTGAACAGGAAACGCGTGAAGCGATTTTGCGATGGATGTCGCGTCCCCAGTACAGCCCGGTGAAGGCGACGACGTTGGCGCAGCAGATTGGTCTTTTGAAGGAAGATTTTCCGGCATTCAAGAAGCTGATTCAGAAAATGCGTCGGGAAGGAATGGTCACGTACGGTGCCCAGCATATTATTTATCCCGTGGCGGAAACGCTCAAGCAGGGGGGACAGGTCGTGGGGTATTTCAAGCGGTTGCCGGAGGGGTATGGGTTTGTCAGCGAGACGAACGTGAATCCTACGCCGGAGACGATGGCGGAGGAAAGCGACGATATTTACATTCCGCCGGGGAAGGCGATGGATGCGGCGACGGGGGATTTTGTGTCGGTGATTCTCGACCGTAACACGTCGCATGGAAGGCGTCGGGGGCGTCGGGATCGGGGGCGTTCGGGGGCGATCGACCGCATTGTGGAGCGAGCCAGCCATACCTTTGTCGGCACGTTTCACGAACGTCATGCCGACGGCTGGGTCGAGGTGGACGGTAAGATTTTCTCGGATGAGATTCACGTCGGCGACGCGACGGCCAACCGGGTTCGGGAAGGGGACAAAGTCGTCATTGACATGATCCGTTTTCCGAGTGCGTGGCGGGCCGGGGAAGCAGTGATTACCGAAATTCTGGGGCCGCGTGGCGACATGAAAACCGAAACGAAGGCCATCATGCGGCAGTACGGTTTGCAAGACGATTTTCCGGACGATGTGGTTCAGGAAGCGCGACACGTGGTAGAGGAATACCAGCGGTGGGAGTCCGACCCGAATCGGGAGCTGGGACATCGGCGGGATCTGTCGGGGTTGTACGTGATCACGATTGACCCGGCCGACGCACGGGATTTCGACGACGCGATTTCGATCGAGAATCTTCCAAACGGGAACGTGAAGTTGGGGGTGCATATCGCCGACGTTTCGTTTTTTGTGCGTCCGGATACGCGAATCGACAAGGAGGCGTACGACCGGGGCAACAGTACGTATTTGCCGGACAAGGTGATTCCCATGCTTCCGGAGGCGCTATCGAACGGGCTTGCCAGCTTGCAGCCGGAGGTGGCTCGCGTGACCAAGACGGTGTTCCAGACCTTCGCCCCCAATGGGCTGTGCGTGGATGTGGAAATCTGCGATTCGCTGATCCAGAGCAACTGCCGCTTGAATTACGAGCAGGTGGATCGCTTTTTCGACGGGGACACGACCGAGCTTCCGGCGGAAGTCCGCGACGTGCTGGAACGGTTCCGGGCACTGGCGAGGAATCTGCGGGCACGGCGGTACGCGCGGGGGATGCTGATGATCAATCTGCCGGAAATCCGCCTGACACTCGACGTGGACGGCAACGTCACCGGGGTGCGGCGGGAGGAAAACACCGAAAGCCACCAGATGATCGAGGAATTTATGGTTTCCGCGAACGAGGCGGTGGCACAGACGCTCATGGATGCCCAATCCAACCTCATGCGTCGGGTTCACAAACCGCCGGCGTTGGCCAAACTCGACGCGTTGGGGGATTTTCTCGACGAAATCGGGATTTCCATGGAGAGTTCCGCCGACCGATTCGAGCTTCAAAAAGTGCTGGAAAAATCGCGAGGCACGGCCGACGAATTCCCCGTCAACCAGGCGGTGTTGCGGGCCATGCAGCGGGCCGAGTATTCGCCAGAGGAGGAAGGGCATTTCGCACTGGCCAGCGACTGTTACTGCCATTTCACCTCTCCGATTCGCCGGTATGCCGACCTGACGATCCATCGGCAGATCGAAGATTTCATCGTCGGCAAAAACCCGAAGCGGAATTTCCGTAAAATTTACGACGAAGGACGGCACCTGTCGTTCACCGAACAGAACTCCGAGGATGCGGAAAACGAACTGACGCGTGTCAAAATGATCCATTTCTTCCAGCAAAAAGGGGAAACGGAGCTGGCAGCACACATCGTCGGGGTGACGCGGCACGGATTCTTTATCCGGTGCGACGATTACCCCTTGCAGGGGCTGGTTTCGCTCCAGACGCTGCCACGCGACCAGTACCATTTCGACGGCACCGCCCAGAAACTTTCCGGTTTCCATGCTCAAAATCAGTACCAACTCGGCATGGCAGTAAAGGTTAAAGTCTCCAACATCAACGCCGACAAGCGAGAAATCCAGTTCGAGCTGGCAGGCATGGCACCGACCGAGGCCCCGGAAATCCCCTCGTACGGACGTACCAAACGCGAAATGCCCTACAAAAAACTCGACACGTCCCCCAGACGCCCAACGCGAAAACCCAAGACCCAGAAGTTGCGGAAAAAGCGAAAATAATTGACAATTGATAATTGATAATTTATTAATGGTTAATGGCTTTTGTTCGGGCCGTTTTTTGAAGGGAAGAATCACTACCAACTACCAACCAGCAACGACCAACCAGTAATTATCAATTATCAATTCACAGGAACGGGACAGACCTCGGAGAAAATTCCCCGAAGCCTGCCCCGCGATGGAGGCACGTGTTGGGTTTACCAGACCCAGGTCGTTCCGATGGTGAACCCCTGGAACAGCAGGTACTCGCGGTTGTCGATGTTGATTTCGCCGTTGACGCCCAATGCGGTGTTGTTGCCGGCCACAACCAGGTTTCCGATGAAGTTGAGGTCATAACCCATGCTCAGGATCAGGTGCGGGCGAATCTTTATTCGGGCGAAGATGCCCAGTTCCACCTGATAACCAACGTCCGTTTTGTCCTCAATGATCCGCTGGTAGGCTCCGGAGGTGCTGGCGTATTCAAAGGTGCTTTCGCTGAAGTTGATCAACGGGGTGAACCGCCAGTTGAAACCCCAACTCCAGATGCAGTGTTTGTCGACCATTTCACCACCGAGGGAAAGTCCCACGAGCCGGTTCTGGCATTCGATGTCCACTTTGGCGGTGTAATCGACCAACCCGGTGGCGGTGTATGTTTCGTTTTCCGCATCGTACAGGTACTGGTATCCCGTGCCGTTCCAGTAAATCGAGTCGTCAAACGCGGTGAATCGGAATCCAGCGGTATGCGAGTAGCGAAGCCCACCCTGGCATTGCCGCGTCCAGCGTCCGTTCGGGCTGATGACGAGCGGATCGGGGCGTCCACGTTCGGCAAACTTGAACATGATCTCTCCCATATTCATGTGGGAGGTGCATTTTCGATTGGCGACCTGGCAAAGGGAAAGGTACTGATTTTCCGTGCCATTTTCGGTAACGGTGTAGGAAAAGCTGTTCAGGCCGGCGATCCCGTAAATGGATTCAAACTGACCGTAGGCGGTGAAGTTTTCCGTTTCGTTCCAGTTGTACAGACCGTCGAATCGGAAGGTTCCCCAAATGTCGTAGTTGAAGGAATTCCGGCCCAAATAGCGGGTGATTCCCAAATCCAGACCGGTACCGATTCTGAAATTGGTGTTACCATCAATGATCTGGGCGATGGCAGAATCGGCATAG
Source organism: Planctomycetia bacterium (assembly GCA_030535245.1). Taxonomy (GTDB): domain Bacteria; phylum Planctomycetota; class Planctomycetia; order Pirellulales; family Thermoguttaceae; genus RGIG3701. The sequence continues at coordinate 11,370 of JAUNBJ010000094.1, forward strand.
TCGGTAAGGACTTCCGCGGTATCTTCCTGCCGCTGGCGGTGATACACCTTGACTTTGGCGTCGATAAGCCACATGTAGGGATTTCCGTAACCTTCGCCGCAGTGTTGGCACACCGTACTGTTGGAGGTGCTCGTCTGGGTGAAGTAGGAGTAATTCTCCTGCTGATCATAGGGGGCCAGCGGGGGACGCTGCCCGACACGTTCCGGAACCGTCTCGTCACGGGTTTTCGGGTTTTCATGCCGAAGCTCCGCCGAGTGCGACGCATGCGGAACCGTACCGTCCCAACGCTCCCGCGGGTAGCCGGGGGAGGTGGTGCGACCGCCAGGAGTGGCCGTCACGCCATATTCCGTTCCGCCCGCCTGGTGGTCGTGCAACGTAACGGTTGGCTGCGGATAATTCGGAGTGACCGCAGGAGCCGGAACGGTCGCCGATTGCGGAACCGCACCGGTAATCACGCTGTCGGGAACTTCTGCCGGAGCGGGCGAAACGGCTGCCGTTGAGGGGGCCGCTGCCGGAACGTCTGTGGCTGCAACGTCTGCCAGCGGAACGTCCGAGATCACCTGGCCGTCGTAGTAAACTTCCGTAGAGCTGTTGGCATAGGGGACTTGAGCGTACCCCCCTGTAGTCATTACAAAAAGCAGGGATGCCGCAAGGAATGCTCCCCATCGCCGTCGGAAACGCAGTTTTCTGATATGTCTCACGAGGTTCTCCTCCATCTTAAATCCTGTAGCAGACCTCTACAATTATCCACCGAAAGCCTGCTTACCAGAATAATCGGCAATCTTACCCCCGTTACAACAGTTATAACCCTAAAATTCTCAATAAAAGTTAAAAATTCTTCAACTGGAAAAGTTGCCTCTGTTCACCAGCCTTCTTTATTTTGCCGATTTTACTGGAAATTACCTCCAGAATGCCCCCTCCCGCTATCCTTGCGAAAAAATGGACGGGAGGTATAATAACAGGGTCGTTGGGTCGTGGGCCTTTTTCAATTCCCGTGGTATTTATTACATAAAGAATAATGTCTGAAAAAACCTTTCCGCTTTCCCTGGCCGAGCTTCAGGAGCTGACGCGTCGTTTTCCCACCCCGTTTCACCTGTACGATGAAAAGGCGATTCGTCAAAACGCCCGCCGCGTGACACAGGCTTTCGGCAGGAATCCCGGATTTCGGGAATTTTTCGCCGTGAAAGCGTGCCCCAACCCGTACCTGATGAAGATTCTGAAAGAGGAGGGGTTCGGTGCCGATTGCTCGTCGCTTGCGGAGCTGCTCCTTTCCGAGCGGGTTGGGCTTTCGGGCGACGACATCATGTTTACGTCGAACGACACGCCTGCCGAGGAATTTGTCAAGGCGAAGGAACTGGGAGCCATCATCAATCTCGACGACGTGACGCACATTCCGTTTCTTGAAAAAGTCGCCGGGTTGCCGGAACGGGTCTGTTTGCGTTACAATCCTGGCCCGCTGAAGGGGGGGAATGCCATCATTGGTAAACCGGAGGAGGCGAAATACGGATTTACCCGGGAGCAGCTTTTCGAGGGGTATCGCCTGTTGTTGGAGAAGGGGGTGCGGCGTTTTGGGCTGCATGCGATGGTTGCGTCGAACGAATTGAATCCGCAATATTTCATCGACACGGCGGAAATCCTGTTCGCGTTGGCGGTGGCGTTGAAAGAGCAGCTCGGCATTTCGCTGGAATTTATCAATATCGGCGGCGGAATCGGCATTCCGTACCAACTCGACCAGCAGCCAGTGGATCTTGAGCGGGTCGGACAGGGGATTCACGAAGCGTACGGCTGCCTGCTGGCTCCGTTTGGGCTGGAGAAAATCAAGTTGTATCTGGAATGTGGGCGGATGATCACCGGCCCCTACGGTTGGCTGGTCGCCACGGTGCGGCATATCAAGGACACGTACAAAAAATACGTTGGTCTGGACGCCTGCATGGCCAACCTCATGCGGCCCGCCCTGTACGGAGCGTACCACCACATTACCGTTCCGGGAAAAGAAAACCTGCCGCAAGACACGATGTACGACGTGACCGGCTCGCTGTGTGAGAATAACGATAAATTTGCCATTAACCGCATGTTGCCGAAACTGGAACCGGGCGACTTGGTGGTGATCCACGACGCGGGTGCCCACGGACATGCCATGGGATTTCAGTACAACGGTAAACTCCGTTCCGCCGAGTTATTGCTTCGTGAGGATGGCTCCGTGGTGGAAATTCGGCGTGCGGAGACGGTGGACGATTACTTCGCCACGCTCGATTTCAAGGGACTTCGCGATTTCTAACGATTCGTCCATGTTATAATAGTATAAAAAATAAACATTAAACAAATATAGCGAACGCAGTGAGCAAATAAATATAGCGAACGCAGTGAGCGCACTAAAAGTTTTTTGAAGCCCGGTACGACCGGGAGCGACTACGGCTTCCGCCGGTTGCTACATCTCCGGGAGGCAGGCGCTTGCGCTTCTGGCCTCCCTTGTTCTATCACACTTCCAGCCTCTGGGGAGGAACCCTTTTGAAAAAGCGGTTCCTCCCCAGCCACCACCTCCCAAAACTTTTTACTATGACTACAAGGATTTATTTTCGTGACGGAACACTAACGTTGTTTCAGCAATTGATAATTGGCACCTTCTAAAAACCTTCCCTGCGAAGGCTTGGTCACAAATT
>JAUNBJ010000224.1 GCA_030535245.1 Planctomycetia bacterium
TCCACGGGCATGGAAACCGGGGACGTTGCCAGCGTGTCGGAGGCCGAAACGGTTACCACGGGAACTGGCTGCGGAACGGTGGGGGTGTAAAAAACAGGTGCCGAAACGGGGGCAGGTTCCCGAACAGGTTCCGGGGCTGTGGGGGGTTCCTTCTTCGCAAAATGCCGCTCCTGTTTGGGTGCGGGAATCGTATTGTTTCGCGGCACGGGCGTAAAAAATGGGCCATTTTTGCCAGGGTTAAAGTCAAAACCCTTATCCGGCTGCAAATCCCAACGCGGCGTTTTTTTCGTCGTCGGTTCGTCGTAAAGTGGAATGGCGCTGCAGCGACAGTTGTAACCGTTCGGCGGGTACCAGTGGTTCCAAAAGGGGGAATCGACTTCCGCCGTCACTCCATCCTGCGCGTCGTGGGTCGGACGGGTTCGGGCATCGCCAGCCGCCCAATACTCGAATCCCCACAACAGGGATTGCAAGGCGGGAGTATTCTGGCTGCTGTGCCATGACGAGGCGTGTAAAATGGTCATGGATTCCGTCCGCACAACCGTGGCGACGTTCGGCATGACGCTTTCCACATCCTTCCTTTTCAGCCCGTCAAACGTACGCTGCATTTGATCCATCGACCGCTTCAGCGTCCACTTCTGCGAAGTCGCCTCCACCACATTCTGCCGGATTTTCTTCTCCGCCAATCGTGCAATGGTATCCGACATCCGCCGTGTGTGGGCTTCCATCTGTGCCGCCAACGCACCCCGATCGACACCCACCGTTTCCAAATAATTGACAATCATATCCAACGTCACTCGGTCGGGTAAGGAACCATGCCGGAAGTAGCTTTTCCACTTCGTCCGCAGGTCGTAGTTACTTTTCACAACCGCCTCGGTCGCCCCCACGATTCCCGCAACCTGAACCAAATTGCGAATCATCGGGTTCAGTGGCTCCATCTGCTGAACCATCTGCCGAACCGTCGGAACATAATCCGCTTTCCGGTACTTCCGACCACCCCGCAAAAGCAGACGTTCCACCGCATTGGAAAGACGGTCTTCCCGCCACTCCAATAAGGTCATCAGCTTGAAATGGTTTCGCTGCCAACGGTTCATTCAATCATCTCCGCTCCCGCAATCTCAATGCCCGACAAAACCGCCGTCAACCAGGCCTGGTATTCCGTTTCCGCACGCTGGATGGTAGGGCTGTCCTTCGTCGCGGCCATGCTGCGTAAGTGAAATAGTTCCACGCCCGCCCCATTCGCTCCCGGTCGTACCGAGTCGTTGGCAGTACATCTCGGTCGAGGATTGCGTCCGGGTAATTCAGGCGGAACCCAATCTAAAAACCCGTGTGACGGTTGCTTTGTTGAGGTTTTGCGGGCTTCGCGGCACGTCCGACATGATAAAGCTGACGTGGGGCGACATTGCTTGGAGCCACAACGGAACCCCCTGCCGCATCCTCATCCACGGCCAAAAGAACGTCCGCCACGGCAAGGGAACCCGCTGGGTTCAGCCCCTGCACCCCATCGTGGAACGGGCACTGCGGGACTACCACGATTCGCTCCCCGACCCGCAACCGACCGACGTTCTCTACCCCGGCATGGTTCGCACGACGAACATCGGAATCGTCGCGAAAAAGGCGTTTATTCGCGCCAACGTCGAGGTTGGGGAACCGTACAACCTCCGCCGCTCGTACTGCTCCGACATGTTCGAAATGGGCATCGACCCCGCCCTTTACGAACTCTGCACCGACCACAGCACGCAGGTGAGCATGAAGCACTACCAGATTATGCACGAAGGACGCATACAACGCGGGCTGGATTCCATCAAAATGTTCCCCGACACGCCGACCGAGGAGCCAGGAGTGACCCCCAACGAATCGGGAACGGACGATACCAAAGCGGCATGACGCAAGCCGCCTGATTCTTTCGCGGGCAGTCCGCAATCATCAACCCAGAGGCACCGGTTGGTGGTTGCGGATTTTCTTTTTACCCGGATTTCGCAACCCGTCTGAGCCACCACGATTTGAAAGCCGTACCGGCAAACTCTCAAAAAGCACCACAAAAGCGAGGCAAAAGTGTTCACCAAAATTACGTATATTCCGCGAGAAAACCCTTAAAAACACGGGACAAAATCGCCAATTTGTTCACCAAAATGTTCACCACTTTGATTAAAAAACGGCTTATATGAAAATATATTGAATAAGAGACGTTCACCAAAATGTTCACCAGCACCGCAAGGAATGGCGTTGCACGTTTTGGAAGCAGGTCGATTTGACCCCGTAAAACACGGAACATGATTGCCATTGAGTGCCACTCCATGCAAGAGGGTACATCAAGAAACAAAAAAGGGCGTGATTGATTTCATGCCCGAAAAACGGAGAAGACAGGTATAGAACCAGAGCGGGAAACCTCTATAAAACAAGGCTTTTCTGAAA
>JAUNBJ010000095.1 GCA_030535245.1 Planctomycetia bacterium
TTTTGGGAGGAGGGGTTTGGGGAGGAACCTCTTTTTCAAAAGGGTTCCTTCCCAAGGGCTGGAAGCGCATGACCATTCCCCTATTCCCCTAGGGCGTTGCCCCAGGCTATTGAAATTGCCCCGTTGGGGCATGGGTGGAATAACGTCTTTTCCTATCCCCCTAGTGTTGTGTCCAAAAAATAAATAATATTCGTCTAAAAGTTTTCGGAGGGGTGGGCGTCCCCGCCCACCCATTAGGGCGTAAGCCCTAACAAAAGGTTAGGAAAAGGCTAACGCCTTTTTTGGTGGGCGAGGACGCCCACCCCTCCGTAGACATTGCCACAATTTATAAGAAGGACACAGCACTAGGGCGTTGCCCCAGGCTATTGAATTTGCCCCGTTGGGGCACGAAGGGAGGCCAGAAGCGAAAGCGCCTGCCTCCCGGAGATGTAGCAACCGGCGGTAGCCGTAGTCGCTCCCGGTCGTACCGGGCGGCCTAAAGGCCGACGCTAACGGGGGAACAGAAATAATCATCAATTATCAATTGTTGATTATCAATTATCAATTCCAAAAGACTCAGTGCATTTCCGCCGCGACGGTTTTGATGGCGGGCCGGTAGTAGTGGAAATGTACGTTCGGATGGTCGGCCAAAAGGGACATGGGAACCGCCGTGTCGGGGATTTTCCGCGATATCATCCACGCCGAAAGCCGCATTCCAAACGGATTATCGTGCATTCCGGCCTGCCAGATACTGACGCGATCCGATTTCCACGTTTCCACCGGGCCGACCGTGCAGGCATACTGCGGTACGTTGGCGACATACCCGCCGCCGCTGGTGCGGGCATTCTGGAGGATGGTTATCGGGTGCAATTCCGTCACGCGGGCTGATTTTTGACGGTATTCCTCCGGAGTGGGGGGGGCGTCCTGGTACTTTCCTTCACGGCGAACCGGGTCGTTGAACGCCCAATGTTTGGTATCCCCCTGCCCTCCCTGCATGACGAGACAACGAATTTCGTCGTAGGTTTTCGTGTATGCTGCCAGGTCGCCGGACGGGAAGTGGATATTTTCCAGCGGCATCCGAAGTTTTTCGTCGATTCTCCCGAAACAGAGTTCGTAATCGGCTTTGTAGAACGACAACGGGTGATCGATCCCGACCGGCTGGCCGTTATCGACCCATTCGTCCATCCCCCAGAAGTGGGCATCTTTCAGGTTGATTTCCAACGCGTTGACCATGCGTGCGACCAGGGGAAGCTGTTCCGTGGGGCCGATAGGGCCGCAGATTCCGACCGGATTGTCCGGCGTCGCCATTTTCCACGCTTCGATGTACTCCAGCGCCTCGGCCAGATAAAATTCCTCCAGCGTTTCGTAATAATGCACCGTAAAACCGGGCCGGGAGAGCTGGAACAGGGTTTCTTCCGTCAGTTTCGCCGCGTCGTCGATAATTTCGCGGTCCAGGGTCGTGTAATCCCACCATTGGGGAGCCACTTTGCTCAAAGGGCGTGTCATGCGATATTCCTTATAAAAACAGAGATAAAAGGCCACCTCCCTGGAATATAACGCCTTCCCCCGCAAAAAACAAGTGGGGTCGTTTCGCCCGCAGAAAACCACGACGCCAAACGACCCCGATTCGTGATTAACGGCAACCGCAATCGGTGGTCGTCGGATAGTAATGCGCATGGTGATGGTGATGGTGATGACCGTAACCGTAATTGCAGCAGCCCCAGCGAGCCATGCGACGAGCACGCCAGCCACAGCAACGCGGACGGCAGCACGGCTCATAGCAGCACTGCGTCATGACGGGAGCGCACGGGTCGGGGCAGCAGACCGTTTCGGTAACCTCTCCGGGCACGGTCTGAATCGCTTCACCCGCTTCGCCCGCTTCCGTTTCGTGGACTTTTTCCACTGCCACGACCGAAATCGGCTCGGCGTTGACTTTTTCCTCGGTGGCCTGCGCGACCGTATTCCAAAGCAGCGCAACTCCCAAGGCAAACGACAGCATCAGCAGACTTTTCTTCATTTTTCTTTCCTTCCATGAAAAAATAACAACAATACAAACGGGACTGAATTGGCGATGTAAATCCCGACGTCGCAGTTATTATAGAAGCCAGGGCAATTCCCCCAAAAAAGAAACCACAAAACCCCTCAATGGGGCTTGTGGCCTTCCATCAATTCCACGATACCGTTTCGCTTCCCCGGCGTCTTTCCAAAAGAGGGTTGTTTATTTCTTTTTGTTTCGGTAACGGTACTCCGGATTGGTGGTTTCGAAATCGCAATCCGTAAACTTCTGGTTTATCTTCAGGTCGAGGTAGGTGTATTCCTCCAACAACGGCAGCTCCCCATCCAGACACTCACTCCAACCCCACGCAGCATAGCGGATGGGAATGTTCCGCGTGGTATCTACGAAAATGTGGGCTTTGTGGAACGGATCGCCTTTCAGCCGTTCGCTGTTGACAATTTCCAAACGAACACAATCGACCCCGTTCAGTTTGCAGTCGCTGTAGTTGACCGAAAAGGAATTACGATGCAACTGCTCCGAGCCGGTTTCCTCCAGACGTTTGGCCAGATTGATGATGCCCATGTCGGTGATGGGATGCAGGTTACCGTTCATCGCCTGCGGACTGTCGGGAGCCAGCGTGAGGGTCCCCAAAATCGCTTCAAATCCGGTACCGTGGGCCAGGATGTTCCCCCCGTTTTGCCCCTCTACGTAAATCGCTTCGCGGCCACGAAATCGACGCGGTTTGAGGTATTTCAGATACACACTGAACGGCTCGTGACGGATTTTCACGAACAGAACTTCCTCTTTGCCCAGAACACCGTCGATTTTTTCACGTTTGACCAGAACACAGGAATAATCCTGGATTTCTTCGCCCATTTTCACAACACCCGCCTTGGCCCAGCGAATCGGGGCGGCCAGCGGATGTTCCCCTTCCACCTGAACCAGGTTGGCCACCTGGATTCCCGGCTCGGTCGCGGAGGCGGAGGCTCTGTCAGAAACCTCCACGGTTGGCAACGTTTGCGCTTCCGCAAAAATCAGCCCCCCAAAAACCGTTATCCCAAAAAAAATGAAAAAACAATACGACCCAACACTCCGACCCAGCAACCGTGTCATGTAAAGAATCCTTTTCGCCAAATTTCCCAATCCGTGGAAGTCTCTCCTCCCCTCCACAAATTTGCATTCCCTAATGTTATCGTATGCGGGAAAAACAAAAATTAGCGAACGCGACGACACAGTATAAGTTTCGCCAGCTTACCTAATCCTCAAGCGGTCGGGTCATCCGCATCGGGTCAAGTGCTCGCGTCAGCACCTCCTCCGGCAGGATTTTTTGCTCCCGGCAAAGTTCCCGAATCGTTTTGCCGGTACGGAACGCTTCCTTAGCCAGCTTCGCCGCTTTTTCGTATCCGATCAGCGGATTGAGCGACGTTACCATCGACAGGCTCTGCTCCACCCCCTTTTCGCACTGTTCGCGATTCGCCTGAAGGCCGGCCAGACAGTTTTTCGTGAACAGATTCAGGCCGTTCGACAAAATCTCCACACTCTCCAGCGTCACCGACGACAGCAGCGGCATGGAAATATTCAGCTGAAACTGGCCGCCGACAATGCCGCAGGTCGTGACCGTCGCGTCGTTGCCAATCACGCGGGCCGCCACCTGAATCAGGCTCTCGCACAGCACCGGATTCACCTTCCCCGGCATGATCGAGCTTCCCGGCTGCAAATCGGGCAGCGTGATTTCATGATACCCACACCGCGGCCCGCTCCCCAGCCAGCGAATGTTGTTCGCGATATTCATCAGCGTCGCCGCCACCGACTTGAGCAGGGCGTGACACCGAACCAGCCCATCTCGCTGGGCGTTTGCCTCGAAATGATTCGCCGCCTCGGTGAACGGAATCTGCGTCTCCTCCGCCAGGTATTTGCAGACCAGCGACGCGAACTTCGGATGGGTATTGATTCCCGTTCCCACCGCCGTTCCCCCCACCGGCAACTCGTGCAACGCATTGCGGGCATCTTGCGCCGCGCCCAACGCCAACTGCATTTGCCGGGCAAAACCGCTAAATTCCTGCCCCAGCGTCATCGGCGTCGCGTCGGCCAGATGCGTCCGCCCGATTTTCAGCACCTCCCCCCACGCCTCGGCTTTCGCGTCCAACACCGTAACCGCCTCCAGCAGGGCCGGAACCAGCTCCCGCTGAATCGCCGTCCCCACCGCCACGTGAATTGCCGTGGGAAACGTGTCGTTCGTGCTCTGCCCCATGTTGACGTGATCGTTCGGGTGGATTTTTTTCGTGATCTCAAAACGGTTGCCGCCGGAAAGCTCCATCGCACGGTTGGCGATCACCTCGTTGACGTTCATGTTGCTGGACGTTCCCGAACCGGTCTGATAGACGTCGATCGGAAACTGATCGGCAAACTCGCCGTCCGCCACCTCCAGCGCGGCCGCCAGAATCGCGTCGATTTCCTGCTCCGAAAGCGTTTTGCCCAGCAGTCCCAAATCCCGGTTCGCCGACGCTGCCGCCCATTTGACCAGCCCCATCGCCCGAATCATCCGTTCCGGAAGCGGACGCCCGCTGATCGGAAAATTGAGAATGGCCCGCTGCGTCTGAGCACCGTAATACGCCATTTCCGGCAGACACACTTCCCCCATGGAATCTCGTTCAATACGTTCGTTCATCTCTTTCCTTTCAGGAACCTTCTGTCATTCCACTTCTTCCACGATTCCCAGCATGGAAAACACCAGCCGGGCCGTCACCTGTTCCAATGGCATACAATAATGCGCCGCCAGCATGTTGCGGTAGTCCACCAACTGCGGAGCGTGCTTTTCGATCAGCTCGGCCATATGCGACCGCGGCGCTTTACGCGTCGTCTTAAAATCAATACAGTCGGCCCAGTAAACCTGTGCATCGTCCCGCAAAAGCACCAGCCGATCCACCGTTCCCAAAAACAGCTCCGACGCATTCCGCACCGCCAGCTCCTTCTCCCGATGAACTTCCCAGCGGATTCCCTCCGGCGTACTCTCCTCAGCCGTTCGGGGGAGACGCTCTCTGGAAAGAATCCCCGCTTCCACGATTCGCTTCTCCAATATCGGCAGGTACTGCGTCCAGCTGAATACCGCTCGAACCCGCGACTTTTTCAGCGACTGGCGAAATTCCGTCAGCAAAATAGCGCACGCCGTTTCCGGCAGACCGTAGGGACGTGCCAAAGCGAGCAGCTCCTCGTCCGAAGGGATGCTGTTTTCGTACCAGATGATACGCTCATACCATTTGTGCAGCACCGTGCCGTTCAGGGTGTTGGAACGTCGGAAATTCAGCTTCCGCTCAAGCGAAACCAGCCCGTTTTCCTCCACGTTCGACGGCGAACGGCGAATCAGGCTCCGCGACGCCCCTCCCTGCCAGGCGGGGGGAATCTGCTCCCGCAGCACCGTTGGGGTTCGTTCCGCGTCGTCTGGAAGGGGACGCCCTGTATGAAGATACCATGCGGCATCCCCCTCCGAAAGAAGAAGCTGGTTTTCTTCCACCTTCGTAACCCCTGCCAGCCGACCCAGCACCAGCGAATGCGCCTTGTCCTTCCGCATGGCGGGCGGAACAATCAGGTATAGCCCGTAAATCGCCCGCGTCATGGCGACATACAACATGCAGAACGACTCTTTCGTTCGCTCCACCAGATTCTGCTCCATCGCCTCCCGCATGGGGCCGCACGCTTCGGGGAGCGTGTCCCGTGCCTTGTCGTTCACCCAGCGCACCACCCACTCCGGCGGCTGAAGCACGTCGTTGTCCGGATATTTCAACACGAACTGCGGCGGCCTCCCCCCCAGCCCGAAATTCAGCTCCGGCAACACCACACAGTCGTATTGCAGCCCCTTCGACTGGTGAATCGACGTGACCGAAACCTTGGCCGACGACGGGTCGCTGATCTTTTCCGACAGAATAAATTGGACGAAATCCTGGATTCGCGGCCCCGGATGGACGTCGTATTCCCCCGCTTTTTCGATAAGTTGCTCCAAACGCCGCGCGTCGTCGGGCGTCGTTTTCCCCATCAAAAAACGGGCCGTCGGTTCCAGCACGGCGGCAAACCCCTGGGCCTGAATCTGTTCACGAAACTGCGAAAGAAACGCCGAAAGCGCGTCCCACGCCGATTCCCGAACCGGTCGCGGCTCCCACGGGTCGTGCCACGCAAGCACCGGAAACCGTTCCACCAACGGCGAATGGGCCACATGGAAATGCGATACCGAATCGCCGGGATGTTCCACAAGCCGCAAAAGGGAAAGCAAGATCCGCACCGACGGTGAAATGTCCAGCGTGATTTTTCCCTCCTCGCTGGCCGGAACCCCCAACTTCCGCAGGGCCGCGACCAGTTGCCCCAGCTTTTCGTTGCTCCGTAAAAGCACACCAATGGAATGATTCCCCACCCGATCGTACAACTCCGCGATCTTCTGCGCCGCATACGCCAACACCGCACTTTCCGTTTCCCCCCCTTCGGAATCCGCCGCGTCGGCTTCCCGTGGCGACACGCAAAGCTCCCAATACCCCGGATACGCCAAACGCCCGGTCGTGTGTTCCTGAAACGCCCACTCCCGCCACGCTCGCAGCCGCACCGGGTCGAGCAGCTCCTCCACCGGAAGGCTCCCCTCCTCGTCCGTCTTGCCGAACAGTCGGTTCACGCAGTGGATGATCTCTTTCGCCGAACGCCAGCTCTTGTTGCTGTCCTCCGCTTTCAGGTTCGGAAACGTGTTGGCCACATGCCCAAAAATCTCCTCGCGTCCGTTACGCCACCGATAAATCGCCTGCTTCACGTCGCCGACGCAAAAAAACGACGCCCCTTCCCCCGACACACATCGCCTTCCCAACGGTTCCAGAATACGCCATTGGTCGAGCGACGTGTCCTGAAATTCGTCCAGAAGCAGGTGCCGGATCGGAGCGTCCAGCCGCCAGAAAAAATCTTCCGGCGCAGGGTGCTCCCGCACATACTCCGAAACCACCCACGTGATGTCGGCATACTCCAACCCCTTTTTCTGACGTTTGAGAAGGTCCAGTTCCAAGGCAAACGTGCGTAAAATCTCGTACGTCGAGCGGGTCTGCTCCTGAATCTGACGCAAAAACAGACACCGCGCATGCCGCCCCAACGCCCGCAGCGCGTGAACCAGACGCATGTCCGAAATCTCCATCCGCCCGTACCGCACCGGATCGTCAAACGCGTGGGAAATCAACGTTTCGCTCAACAACCCCGGCCAATCGTCCGCCTTTGCCAGCGACGCCGCTTTCTCCAACGCGTTTAAAAACATCTTTCGAGGCTTTCCCTGTCCACGCTCCTGAAACGCCGCCTGCTCCAGAATGCCGATATTTCCCACAAGGTCCGGCTCGTCCAGCCAACCGTCGTACCGCGTCACCCGAATCGACAGAACCCGCTCCCACGCAGCACGATCCACCTCCCGAATCCAGGAAACCATCCCCTGAATGTTTCGATACACCTGCGACGCCACCCCCTGCGTCGTCTCCCCCGGAAACAGACCCCGCAGAATCCGTAAAATCACCTCCGTATCGTCGGCAAACGTGCGTCGCAACGCCCCCCACGCCAACGTCTCTCGCTGGGAATCTTCCAGAATCGCCCAGCCCGGCTCCAAACCCATTTCGTAAGAAAAACATAACGCCAGCCGCGTGAAGAAACTGTCCAGCGTCTGCACCCGCATTCGATGAAGGTGATTCACCAGATTCCGCAAAATCCCAAACGACTCCGCCCGCTCCAACGAAATGCCCACATTCTGGCAAAATTCTTCCCGCTTTTTCGCGTCCTCGCAAATCTCCGCCGCCAAAAGCAACACCCGATTGCGAATTTCCCCCGCCGCCTTGTTGGAAAACGTGGATGCCAGAATCGTCTCCACCGGGACGCCCCCCGCCACCAGCCCCAAATAACGGTGACTCAGCCGGTACGTTTTCCCCGAACCTGCCGACGCGCGAATGATCAGATTGTCGAACATGGATGCCTTTCCGGGAATCTTCTACCTCACATGTCGGGACGGAACTCGTCAGGAATCAGAACGACCTTTCCCTCACGGTCCACCATCGCCAACGTCACATGCGCCACCGCCAAAAGCGTTTTGCCCCGGTGAATCTCGTATTCATGGACGATCTTCACCCGCGTCACTTTCTGAATCCGTACCGTGACCTGAATCAGCTCGTCGTACTTCGCCGGACGCAGGTACTTGCAGTCCGCCGACGCCACGACAAAAAATTTGCCCGCCGCCTCCATCTGTGCATAACTCCCACCGTTGGCACGATAAAGCTCCGTTCGGGCCATCTCAAAATAGACAAAATACCGCGAGTGATGCACGATCCCTTCCGGGTCGCACTCCGGGTATCGGACGCGTATCTCAAGGGTGTATTCCTGAAGCATGATTCTTTTTTCTTTTCCCTGCCAAATATTTTTCCCTGCCAAATATTTCTGTCAATCCTGAAGCGAAAGGACGTACCACAACGACGGATCCTCCATGTAGGGAAACGGTTCCCCCGCCGTCAGCGTACGTACGCCCAACTCGTGGTCGGAAACCATCCACGCAAAACCCAATTCACGAAAATCCGCCGTGTCCCAACCGGTCAGCGAAGCGGCCGTGAAAAAAACGTTCATCGCATACCCATCCCTGTAAATCTTCGACACGATCCGCACGGAACCGTTCGGCAAATCCGCCGTCTGCTGTTTGGCACGGTTGATTGGCAGCGGCAAAATCACCGCATCGTCGCCATCCTTCCCCCCACCGGTCGGCAAACAGACAAACCGGTGACAGTACCGCGTCGCCCGGTGAACGTTCCGCACATTCCGCGTATCCAGCCACAATTCCACCCGGTCGCTTTCGTCGGGACGGTTCGGATTGCACCACGGCGAGCGTTTTTTGCCCGTCGCCCGGAACTGAAAAATCAGCCCCTCCGCACTCCACGCCGCACGAACCTCCAACGGCGACGCCTTTCCGGAAGACTTCCCTTCCATCCCTTCCAGCCCGGCCAGCCGGTACTTTTCAGGCAGGTCGCTCCACCCCGCCGTCTCTTTCAAAAAAAGACACGGCAACGAAAAACGAAACAGGAAGCGATCCGGAATTGCGTACTTAACATCCATCTTTATTTCTCACAACAGGGACAGTACCGTATTCCATGCAGGTTGCAGTACGCTCGGAAACGGGGCTTGTCCCCTTCGGCTTTCGCAATTTCCTCGATCTGGAACTCCACCACCGGCTCGTCGGTCGGTTCCAGCGACTTGCGGAAAACATGCTTGCCCACCCAGCACTCAATCCACTGGATAAAGTGGGCCGGAGTCATGACATGACGCGTCGGATTGCCAACCGAAACCCGCATTCCTCCCGGAATCTCCTCCACGAGCAGTTCGTGTTTTTCGTTCATCGCACCTTCCGACGACTTGTCCAGCAGCGTCATTGCCTGACCACAGCAGACCAACTCGCCACCACCGTCGTGAACCAACTCCACCTGATTTCCACAAACGTCACAAATGTAAAACTTTTTTTCTTCCGCCATTTTTTACTCCTTAAAAAAACCTGGTCTGGAAAATAACCACCGCATTGTAGCATCCTCGTCAAACCCCCTAATTAATGGTTAATGGTTAATGGTTGTACGTTTTTCTTGGAGTAAGAGGTTGCTTATCCCTTCACAAAAAAAGATGGAATCGAAATAATTAACCATTAACCATTTACCATTAACCATTAATTATCGCTTGTTTTCTCCTTTGCCATTTCGTGAATGGCGAACAGGTCGAGTTTTCCGGTACCCAAGAGCGGAATCCGATCTACCTGGTAGTATGCGTCGACGGACGGTATCCAGAGGTTCGGGTATTTCTGCTCCAGCAGTTTCGCGTTGATTTCGGACGGCTCCATGGGAAGTTCGGTGTAAAGCACCACGATTTTCTCCCCTTTCCGCTCGTCTGGAACGGAGGAAACGCAGAGCCGAACGTCCGCTTCCGCGCTGTTGCCCAGCACTTTGTTGATTGCCTCCTCGATTCCTTCGTGTGGAACCATTTCGCCGCCGATCTTCGCAAACCGTGAGAGTCGCCCTGCGATGAACAGGAAGTTATCTTCGTCCTGATAGACCAAATCCCCCGTCTCGTACCAGCCATCTTTCAAAACCTCGGCGGTCTTTTCGGGTTCTTTGTAGTATCCTTTCATGATACTGATTCCGGCGACGTAAAGCATTCCCACCTCGCCCGTCTTACACGGTTCACCCGTTTCCAGATTCCGCACCTGCACGCTGACGCCGGGCATGGGGAAACCGATGGAATCGTCTTTGGGGTCCGGCTCCAAACCGGAAAAATGACGCGATTTGGGGATGTTTGCCGACACCACCGGTGCCGTTTCGGTAATCCCGTATCCCTGGATTGGGCGGATTCCGAACTTGTTTTCGTATTCGTCCATCAACGGAACCGGACACTTCTCCGCACCGGAAATGACCAGGTTCGTGTTCGACAGATGTTCCCGTTTCAGGTTCCGTGCATACAGTCGCAGGAACGTCGGCGTACCGACCAGCATGGTGGGACGATATTTCTCGCACAGTTTTCCAATGGCACGGTAGTCCAGCGGCGAATAGTGGTAATACCCCTTCATCCCGCGAGCCAAAACCGTCCAGAGCGTGCCGGTGTAACCGAACGAATGGAAGAAGGGGAGAATCCCGATCGCCGTGTCGCCCGACTCCTTGCCGACGTGGAAAAAATCGGAATAACACGCAATGTTTCCCCCGATGTTCTTGTGCGAAAGCATGACCCCTTTCGGAACCCCCGTCGAGCCGGATGTGAAAATGATCGTCATCGTGTCGTCCGGGTTCATCTTGTCCAGCCCCAGACTCCGGTACAACGCCCCAAGCGGCAGGAGCTTCGCCTGAGTCCAGCAAACCAGCTTGTCCCAGAGCGTGACCTTTCCGATGTAATCTTCCAGATACACCACGTCACAATCCAGATCGAAGTTGAATTTTGCCATGACTTTACGACTGGTAATCACATGCCGGATATCCGCTTTGTGAATGCACGTGTTCATGATTTCCGGACTCACCGTGTAGTTCAGATTCACCGCCACACGCTGATCCAGCACCGTCGCCACGTTCAGGAGCACCCCCGGAACGCTCGGTGGAATCAGCAGGCCGATATTTTCCTCCCCCTTGTCCAGAATATGATTCCGCATAAGCCGCCGCAAAATCAGGGCACGCACCAACGCGTTGGAACCGGTTAGTTCCATCCCCGTCGAGTCGGCAATCACCAGCTCGTTGCGCAAAACCTTCTTCCACTGCCGCACCACTGCCCGCGCGGGGCACCAATCGATATTAAAATTGTCCGAGTCCGAACCGTTTTTCATAATGCTGTCTCTGATATAATCGTGTTCCAGGTCGTACATGGCACGCTGGGCGGCACGGACGTCCTGATGGCACAGATCGTAAATCGGTTTCCCGAATTGAATCGTTATTTTCCTCCGGAATTTCAGGTGAAGAATCGCTCTCCACGAGAAACGCTCCGGCCATTTCCAAAAAAATCTGGTGTCCTTAAAACTGAAAATACTCCCGTGAAGTCCGCCAATGTACATCGGCACGGCAGGTACTTCCGGCATTCCGCGAAGGATATGCTCCATGCCCGGACGGAACGGCAGAATCACATGATGACGCTGGATTCCCCCCTCTGGAAAAATTCCGACGACCTCGCCCCGCCGGAGTACCTCGCGGGCTTCACGGATGGCTCGCAGGGCCTGTTTGCCCGGCGCGACCGCAATTCCATGATAAATAATCGACAATGCGTGAAGGATCGGAGGCTTCCCAAAAATCGACCAGTACAACACCCACAGGGTTCGTTTTCCTATGGGCGTCCAGAACAGCATTAAAAAACCGTCCAGATAACTGAGGTGATTGGAAAAAATCACCATCGGTCCTTCTTGGGGAACATTCTCCGCTCCCTCGACCCGAATCCGGTAGAAAAGCCGTAAATACAGCACCACCAAAACCCAGGAAATAATCTTCAAAACCGGATAAAAAATCTTACGCATGATCGAACCGGGAGGTTTGCTCCGAAAAAAATCTTGAATACACAAGCCGGAACAAAAGGGTCGCGACGCAAAGGGTCGCAAGTCCCGCAACCATCCAGATTCCGCGAGGCGTAAGCCCCAGCCAGGCGAAAATCCCGAAGGACGCCGAGCCGAGGAACATCGACGAGAAGCTCAAAAAATTGCTCCCCGCGATGACACGCCCCCTCTCCGAAGGCTTGCTCTGTTCCTGCAAATAGGCCAGCATCGGAATATCGTACATCCCCGCCGTGACCCCTAACAGACACAATGTGATGCCCGCGTAATAAAACGCCATTGACGAAACACACCCATTTCCAGGCGGCGTCAGGCATAATAGCAGACTACTGATTCCAACCCCCATCGCCGCGAACGGCACCGGACGAAGGTTGACTTTACCATGCGACAGGAAACCCGCAATGAAACTTCCCGCCCCAATTCCAATGCTCAAAACCCCCAACAGCGTGCTGACATGCGGCTGCCCGTTCGCTCCGACAATCTCCGGCAGAGCAAATTTATCGATGTTCGTCTGGGCCAACGACGCCAATCCCCAGTAAAACGCACTGAACATCGCCGCCGCCAAAAGCGTTTTTTGCGTCCAAAGACACCCCAAATCGCACAAACTCTGCCCCAACGAGTTGAAACGGAACCGCCGCTCCCGGTCTGCGGACTGGAGTTTGCGTATCAAAAACGCAGAACAAAGCCCGAAAATCGCTACGCCCACCAGCACCGCCGCCGAAATCCAGAGCTGATACTGCCCCGGATGGCTGGCCATGTACTTTAGCCCCCTGGCAACCCCCTCCATATCGGGAAGCGTCGTGATATTATACAACGCTCCGCCAACGACCGTCCCCAGAATGATCGCCGCCATGGTGGTTAACCCAATGTACCCGTTCGCCCTGGCAATGTTTTCCTCGGAAACGATCTCCGGAATCACACTGTACTTGGCCGGACTGTAAAACGCACTCTGCATCCCCATGGCAAACAGCACGATAAACAACAACCACGGATTGCCAATGTAAATGCACAGCACCCCCACCGCCATGATGACGATTTCCGCGACTTTGCACCAAATCATTACCGTCCGTTTGCTGAACCGGTCGGAACAGTAACCACCATACCCCGAAAACAGAATAAACGGCAACAGAAACACCATCCCGCCAAGAGTCAACGCCAACGCCGCCCCCTTGTCGTACGCCTCTTTCATCGGCAGCCCGTTGTGCTCCATGAAATAAACGCTCAGGCGGGCTTTGCCAATCGGCACAATCAGCCAGCGGAAGATATTGTCATTCAACGCCACCGTGAACTGCGTGATCAACAGTCCCAGAAAACTCCATGAAAACAGTTTCTCTCTGTTCCTTTTATTTTCGACAAGCCGTTGCGGAGGATGATGGTTCATTCTTAAATCTAAAACACAAAATCATTTCATTTCTACCAATACGATAGTATATCCGAAAATCGACCTTTTGGGAAGGGCGGACGGAAAGACGAGAACCCCCTAATTTTTAACAATTGATAATTGATAATTGATAATTTTTTTGTTCGAGCGTTAGCGTCGGCCTTCAGGCCGCCCGGTACGACCGGGAGCGACTACGGCTACCGCCGGTTGCCAATGGCGTCGGGAGGCAGGCGCTTTCGCTTCTGGCCTCCTCTCATGCCCCAACGGGGCAAATTCAATAGCCTGGGGCAACGCCCTAGTGTTTCGTCCCTCTTATAAATTATGGCAATGTCTACGGAGGGGTGGGCGTCCTCGCCCACCAAAAAAGGCGTTAGCCTTTTCCTAACCTTTTGTTAGGGCTTACGCCCTAATGGGTGGGCGGGGACGCCCACCCCTCCGAAAACTTTTAGACGAATATTATTTATTTTTTGGACACAGCACCAGTGTTCCGTCCTTATTATAAATTAGGGTAAATTGGTTTTAGTTTAATTCGGGCG
>JAUNBJ010000096.1:0-2601 GCA_030535245.1 Planctomycetia bacterium
CCCCAATATTGCAAGGAGAACCTGTAAAATTTTCGCCTATTTTTCCCAAAATAACATTCGGTAACTGCTAAAAACCGCTTCCGTAGGCCCCAATGAGAGATTTTACATTATCCCTACCCCTTGCGAAAACTGTCATTCGTCATAAAATCGAAGATATTTTGAGAGATTCTCTTGTTTACCTGAAATTTGGAGGAAACATGACTGCACATGCCGCTGCCCTTTTTGAACGTCCAAGCCGCACGAAAATTGTCGCCACGCTCGGCCCTGCGTCGAACCGTCCGGAGATGCTGCGAAGCCTGATTCAGGCGGGAGTCGATATTTTCCGAATCAACGCGGCACATGGGACGTGCGAGAAGTTTGCGGAAATGTTGCGCAACGTCCGGGAAGCGGCGGCGGCAATCGGGATTGAGGTGGGCGTTTTGATGGATTTGGGCGGCCCGAAAATCCGGCTTGGCGTGCTTCCGGAGGAGGAATGGACGTTTGAGAAAGGGAGCATCGTCCGTTTTATTCCGGGCGAAAAAGCGAACGTGGGTGCCGACGGGGTGCCGGAATTGACCTGCACGTACGAACCGTTGGTGGCGGAGTTGGCGGTGGGGGATCGGATCGTGCTGGCCGACGGCACGGTGGAGCTGCGGGTGACGCACAAGTCACCGGAAAACCAGTGGGCCGCCTGCCAGGTCTTGGAGGGTGGAACCGTTCGCAGTCGTCAGGGGGTGAACCTGCCGGGGGTAAAGCTCAGCATTCCGGCCATGTTGGAGGTGGATCGGGTCAACGCGGCATGGGCGGCGAAAAATGGCGTGAATTTTCTGGGGTTGAGTTTTGTTCGGCATGGTTTTGAGATTGAGGCGTTGAAGGAATGGATTCGTGAAAACGGCGGCGTAACGCAGGTCGTGGCGAAAATCGAGAAACCGGAAGCGGTGGACAATCTTCTGGAAATCGTGGAGGCGTCGGATGCGGTGATGGTGGCGCGTGGAGATTTGGGGGTGGAGACGGACATTGCAACGGTTCCGGTGCTGCAAAAGGAGATTATTCGGTTGTGTCACAAGTATCGCAAGCCAGTTATCGTCGCCACGCAGATGCTGGAAAGCATGACGCACAACAATTTCCCCACGCGGGCCGAAGTAACGGACGTGGCCAACGCCATTCTGGACGGGGCCGACGCCTGCATGTTGTCGGGCGAAAGCGCCGTTGGAGAGTGGCCGGTCGAGACCGTCAACATGATGCACCGGGTTGCACTGGGAACGGAATCGGTGTTGAACTCCCAAAATTACGACGCCCCCCCGATGTCGTCCACGTTTGACCCGGTTTTGGAGGCGACGGCCCACTCGGTCTGCGAGCTGGCAGAGCATGTCGATGCGAAATTCATCATCGCCGTCACCGCGTCGGGTGGAACGGCCCTGTGCCTTTCTGCAAACCGCTGCCCGGTGCCGATTCTGGGGCTTTCGCATTCGGAGGAGACCGTCCGCCGCATGACGCTGTACTGGGGGGTGATCCCCATGCTTTTGCCGGCAGAGATTACCGACCCGTGGAAGATCATGGAGTACGTGCTGCGTAAATTCTGTGAGGAAAAATACCTGGAGGCGGGGGAACGGGTGGTGCTGTTTGCCGGCACGACCCCGGAGGCGAACCACAACACGATCGTCGTGCACGAGGTGAAATGATGGCGGTTTGGAACACGCTGGAGCCGATTCCCGAAGCGTTTCGCGGCGGTGCCGTTACCATCGGGAATTTTGACGGCGTTCACATCGGCCACGCATCCCTGGTTCGGAAACTGAAAAGTCACGGTCTCCCCACCGTCGCGTTTACGTTCGACCCGCACCCTGCGCGGATTCTGTTCCCCGACAAGGCCCCCGAACGGCTGACATGGACGCGTCGCAAAGTCCGGCTTCTGGAGGCGTGCGGCGTGGATTTGGTGGTGGTTTGCCCGACGACACGCACGATTCTGGATTGGACGGCGGAAACCTTTTTCCAGCGGATTTTGTGCGGAACGCTCGACGCGAAGTGCGTGGTGGAGGGGAATAATTTCCATTTCGGCAAAGGACGCGAAGGGGACAACGCCCTACTCCGCCAATATTGTGTCGCCAGAGGAATGGAGATGGAAACGATCGATTCGGTGTTTCTGGACGGCACGGTCGTTTCCAGCTCCCGGATACGCAAACTTTTGCAGGCGGGCAACGTCGCCGACGCCCGGCGTATGCTCGCACGTCCGTATCGTATTCGCGGTACGGTGGTTCATGGCATGGCGCGTGGTCGTACCCTCCATTTCCCGACCGCAAATTTGGAGGGGATCGACACCCTCCTGCCGGCCGACGGGGTATATGCCTGCCGTGCGTTGGTGGGAGACGAGACGTATTCCGCCGCGTTGTTTATCGGCCCGAACGTCACGTTCCACGAGCAGGCCCGCAAGGTGGAAGCCCATCTTCTGGATTTCCACGGCAATCTGTACGACCGTGAGATGAAGCTCGATTTCCTGGCACGCATACGCGGTTTAATGCCGTTTGACACCCCAGAGCAGCTGGCGGAACAGATTCGCAAAGATGTCGCGGCAATACGCCTTTATCCGGAAAACGGAGTTCAATTAATGGTTAATGGTTAATGGTT
>JAUNBJ010000096.1:2611-13772 GCA_030535245.1 Planctomycetia bacterium
TATCAATTGTCAATTATCAATTTCCCCACCGCTCGCTCATCCAAAATTCCTCTTGCTTTTTTCTTTTTAAAGAAATATAATGGATGGGCTTGTCTTTTTGTTCTCAGTCGGTACAATGGGGCAGGAAAACAACGTATCGTTTTTGTCAGAGAGTCTGTTCCATGGAAAAGAAATCGAAAAAACACCTTTCGGTATTGGCGACGTTCTTCGTGACGGCGTTGTTGCTGGGTCTTTTGTGGCGGTTTGGGGGGCGTTCCGTGGTAATTCCGGAAGATACCTCCGAGAGCATCCAGCTTCGCGTACCGCTGGTGGAGCTGGTGGAAGTGGGGACGGAATCGCCGTTGGAGGAGTGCGTCTATACCGGGTTTGCGAAAGAGGGGAAAACGGTCAAGCAATCGTTCCGCGTTCCGGGGCATTTGGTGGATTTTGATGTGGAAATTGGGAAGCATGTTTCTAAGGGCGAGGTGTTGGCGAAGCTCGATCCCAGGGATTACGCGTTGGTGGTCCGGCGTGTGGAAGCGGGGTTGGTGGAAGCGAACGCAGCCCTTTCGATGATGAAAACGGGGGCGCGTCAGGAGGATATTGCGGCGCTTGAGGCGGCGCTTGCGGCGGCAACGTCGCAGTTTGAGACGGCGGACAAGAACGAGAAACGTTTTTCGGAGTTGCTCAAATCGGGCAGCGCGTCGCAGGCCCAGTACGATCAGGCGAAAATGGCGCGGGACAGTGCCCAGGCCTCCCGAGATGCGGCGGAAAAGCAGCTGGAAAAGGGACGTGCAGGGGCACGATCCGAGGAAATCAAGGCGATGGAAGCGAAGATTGCCGGGTTGAACATCCAGCTTCAGGAAGCGAAAAACGCACTTTCCGACACGGTGCTTTTGGCGCCGTCGGACGGTTACGTTTCGCAGAAATACGTGGAAGCGGGGGAGAACGTGGCGATGGCCATTCCGGTTTTAGCGTTTACGGACGTGAGCCGGATTCAGGTGGAAGTCACGATTCCAGAACAACTTTTGGTGCGGCAGCGGGATTTTGTGCGTTACACGTGCGAGTTCGAGACGTATCCGGGGCGTCCGTTTCCAGCGGAGTTAAAAGAAATCGGGCAGGCGCAGCAGGCGGGGCGTCAGGGGTATCCCCTGGAAGTTTGGGTGGACGCGCCGGCGGACGTGGTGATTCATCCGGGCATGGCGGCGTCGCTGGTCATTGGGGTAACGCGTCGGGACAAACCCTGTGTGGTGCCGTTGGCGGCCGTGCTGGCGGACGGGGACGCAGTGCGTGCAGACGACGAAAAAGATAAATTTTCGGGAACGCGGGAAACAATCGTGTGGAAGTTGGACTCCGCAACCCATACGGTGGTCAAGCAGCCCGTGACGGTGGTACGGGTGCGAAACGACGGGGTGGAGATAACCGGTTTGTCGCCGGGAGATCGGATTGTCGGGGCCGGGGCGCGTTTCCTGAAAGAAGGGCAGAAAGTCCGGCTGAAATAATTGATAATTAATGGTTAATGGTTGGTAGTTGGGCCTCAAGGGTTTAGGAACATTATGCTTCCACAATTTGCGGTACATCATCGGGTGGTCGTCGGTTTCTGCGTGACGCTGTTGGTCGTCGGCGGAATGGGGTCGTATCTGACTCTGGGACGTCTGGAAGACCCGGAATTTACGATCAAAACGGCATTGGTCGTCACGCTGTATCCGGGAGCCAACGCGGAGGAGGTGGAGGAGAACGTCACGGATATCGTGGAGCGGGCGGTGCGTCGGTTGAAGGGGGTGGACGCCATTCGTTCGTTCTCGCGGCCCGGCATGTCGGTGGTGTATGTGGATATGACGCCCACTTTTCGTGGTCAAAAACTGGACAACGCGTGGAAGGATTTGCGGTACAAGCTGTCGGAGATTCAGATGGAGCTGCCGCCGGAGGCGTTGCCGCCGATGGTGAAGGACGACTTTGGGGAGGTTTACGGAATTGTGCTGGCGTTGTGTGCCGACGGGTATCCACCGGGGGAGCATTACGACCGGGCGCGGGAGCTTCAGCGGGAGCTGGGACTCATCGACGAAGTGGGGCGAATCGAGCTTTGGGGGGTTCAGAAAGAGTGTATCGAGGTGGAGCTTTCGCGGTCGCGGATGGCGGAGCTTTCGGTGCCTCCGGTGTTGATTTTGACGGCGCTTGCCCGGCAGAATTTGTCGATGGATGCCGGGGAGATGAACGTTTCGGGGGAAGTCCTTCGCATTTCCCCGATGGGCAAATTCCAGTCGGTGGAGGAGATTGGGGAGTTGGTGGTTTCGGCGTCGATTGCCGGAGCGGTGAACGAAATGCTTCAGAACTCGACGGAGAACCTGGCGGCCAGCGGTGCGATGAAGGGTCTCATCGGCAAGGCGGCGAGCACGTCGGTGGGGGGGCTGACGCGGCAGATTCGGCTGAAAGACATTGCGACGGTACGTCGTGCGACGCAGGATCCGCCGAGGGAAATTTGCCGGTTTAACGGCTGCCCGGCCATTTCGATTGCGATCTCCCCGCAGCCGAACGGCAACGTGATTCGCATGGGTGAAAAAGTCCGGGCAAAATCGAAAGAGATCATGGATCGCTTTCCGGTGGGGTATACGCTGGAGGTGATCAGCTACCAGCCGGACAACGTGAACGTTGCGGTGAAGGCGTTCATGAAGAACCTGTACGAGGCGGTCATTATCGTGACGATTGTCGTGATGATTGCGATGGGCTGGCGGAGTGGAATCCTGATTACCAGCAGCCTGTTGATCGTCATTTTGGCGACGATGTGTACGCTGGCTCCGATGGGGGTGGTGCTTCAGCGGACGTCGTTGGGGGCGTTTATCGTGGCGTTGGGCATTCTGGTGGACGACGCGGTGGTGGTGGGCGATTTGATTCTGGTGCGGATGCAGCGGGGAATGGAGCGTGCCGAAGCGTGTGTCGAGGGGGCGCGGCGGGCCGCGTGGCAGCTTTTGGGGGCGACGCTGGTCGGAATGCTGGCGTTCCTGCCGATTTACATGTCGCCGGACATTACGGGGGAATATTGTGGCAGTCTGTTCCTGGTGGTGGGCGTATCGTTGGGGATCAGTTGGTTTGTCGCCATGCTTCAGACGCCGGTGGTTTATTACATGTTTGTGCGTGTTCCGTCCGACGCCGGGCATCAAGACCCGCACGGGGGGCCGGTGTATCGGGCGTATCGGCACGCGTTGGACTGGACGCTGCGTCATCGGACGTTCGCGATTTGCCTGATTCTGGCCTTGCTGAGCGTCGCCATTCTGGAATTTCGGCATGTGGAGCAGATTTTCTTCCCACGTGCCCAAAGGAAGCAGTTCATGGTGGATTACTGGCTGCCGCAGGGGGCGTCGATTTACGCCGTGGAGCGGGACACGCGGGAGATTGAAAATTACCTGGCAAAACAGGAAGGGGTGGTCAGCGTGGCCACGTACGTGGGGGGTGGGCCGCCGCGGTTCTACCTACCGTACGAGCCGACGTTTCCGTGTGCCAGTTATGGTCAGTTGGTCGTCAACGTCGCGACGCTTTCCGACGTGGACAAACTGTTGGAGCCGACGGAGCTTTGGCTGCAAAACCGGTTCCCGCAGGCACGAACGCGTGCGCAGCGATTCGCCATGGGGCCGCCATCCCGATACGATGTGGAAGCACGGTTTCGCGGGCCGGACAAAGCGGTGCTGAGATCGTTGGCAACGCAGGCGGAGGAGATTTTCCGGAAATGCCGGTATGCGAAAAACGTCGGCAACGACTGGCAACAGAAGATTGCCGCGGTCAATCCGGACTTTTCGCAGACGCGGGGGCAACGGGCGGGGTTGACGCGATCGAACATGATCCTGTCGCTGCATTGGGCGACGACGGGGATTCCGGTGGCGGTGTATACGGACGGGGAGAAGAACCTGCCGATCATCGTTCGCGGTTTGAAATCGGAGCGAAACGACATTACCAATATCCAGAACGTTCCGGTATGGGGAATTTTGCCGAAGAACGCGTCGCTGGGGTCGCTCGTGACGGATATTCCGCTGGTTTGGGAGGATGGGGAGATTCACCGTCGCAACCGGCTGCCAGCCATGACGGTGGGGGCCGACGCGTTGGACTGCCAGTGGACGCAGCTGCTTGCCACCGTTCGCCAGGAGATGGAGGCGATTCCGCTCCCCTCCGGGTACACGCTGGAATGGGGAGGGCAGTTGGAGCAGTCGGAAAAGGCGACCCACGCGGTGTTGGGGCAGCTTCCCCTGACGCTGGTGCTGATGGCGATCATTGTGGTGTTGCTGTTCAACAACTGGCGACAACCGCTGATTATCGCGTTGACGTTCCCGTTGGCGATGATTGGAATCACGTTTGGGCTTCTGGCGTTTGGTAAGCCGTTTGGTTTCATGGCCCTTTTGGGGGTGATGAGTTTGCTGGGGATGATTGTCCGCAACGGTGTGGTGTTGATGGATCAGATTGACGAGGAGATGCAGAAGGGGGATGCCCCGTATCAGGCGGTGCTGGACGCTTCGGTGGAGCGAATGCGGCCGGTGGTGGTCGCGGCCATGACGGTCGTGGTCGGCATGATTCCGCTGTTGCGGGATCCGCTTTTCGACTCCATGGCAACGTCGGTCATGTTTGGTTTGATTTTTGCCACGGTGCTGACCCTGTTCGTCGTGCCGGTGCTTTACACGATTTTTTTCCGGATTCGTCCGGAGTAACGTTTGGATTTTAGGGATTATTTATGGAAGAAGAAACCCCCGGAAAGGAAGAACGACCGGAGCTGTCGGAACAGGAGGAAAAGAAGGTTCGTCACCGTTACGACGACGTGCCGTTGATGCAGTCGTGGAAGGTGACGGAGCACCGTCGCGCCAAAAGGCATGGCACACGCAGCCGGGTGGACGACGTGCCGATCGAGCAGATTTTGAAAGTCAAGGCACACCGCCGTCGCAAGCGGATCCAGCAATTAAGTCCGGGAGTCCTTTTGCGTCGTTTGACCCTTTTGCTTCTGCTTGTCGTTTTGGGGATACAGGGGTATTACGGTTACGTGCAGGCCACGCTTCCATCGCCGCGAATCGACGAATCGGTCGACAACATGGCTAAAATTTTGAAAGCGCTGCGTGGGTATCGGGAGATGCACGGGAGTTTTCCTCCGGCGTGGTTCACCAACGACCGTGGCGAGCCGACCGTAAGTTGGCGGGTGCTGATCCTGCCGTACTTCAAGGATCGGGATGGCTATCCGGTTTACGATAAGCTGTACAAACGGTTTGACTTGCAGGAAACCTGGGAGCATCCGACGAATCAGAAACTGATCGACGAAATGCCGCCGGTCTTTTTGTCGCCGGTTAGCAACATGACGTATGCCGAAGGGCGGACGAACTACCTGACCATTCATCACGAGGAATCGGTTTTTCCCGGCATGGAACCGATAACGGACGTGGAGATTACCGACCCGTTTTCCCGCACGGTGGCTGTCGTGGAGGTTTCCGACAATCAGGCGGTCTGGTGGACGCAGCCGCAGGATTTCGAGTTTGACCCCATCACGCAAAACGGTTCCTCCCCGGAGCTGACGCACGATGGCGAGGGGCTGGTTTGCGGCATGTGCGACGGTTCGGTGTATTATTGCCGGGTGAACGGCGATCCGCGGAGCCTGTTTTTCCGTCCACACAAAGACGATCCGGATGAAAATTACCTGGGGCGTGCGGAGCGGACGCGTTTGAATCCGTGGAATCCGTTATTCCTCCGGCGGAACGGCGTTTTGCCTCCGGAAGTCCGCAGACAGTCCCCGGACGAGGAATTCGACCCGTCGTTATACAGTATCGACCCGACCCTTCCGGAAACCGCAACGCAGCCAAAGAAAAAAGATCCCAAGGATCAAACGATTGAAATTGTATTCCCGGACGGAATCTGAGGTTCCGATTTTTGGGAGGCCCTTTATTTATCCACAAAGGATGGAACGATGAATATTCGCCAATTTCTGGAACATTATGGAATTTCCGAGAACCCGTTTGCCGACGAGGAAGCGTCCACCGACCCGATTTTCAAGGGGTACGGGATCGACCACGCGTTTCATCCGGCGTGGGACAAGATTTTCGGCAAGCCGGAGGAGCCGGCCACGTCGGTGGTTTTTGGGGAAAAGGGTTCCGGCAAAACGGCCATGCGGTTGCAGATGGTACGCCGCCTGGCAGCGTACAACTCGGAGCACCCGGACGGACGCGTGTTTGTAATCCCTTACGACGATTTCAATCCGTTCATCGACCGTTTTCGCGAAAAAAGCTGGCGGAAAAATCCCGACAGGATGTTCCAGAGCTGGCAGGTTCGGGATCACATCGACGCCATTTTGTCGCTTGGGACGACGCAGTTGGTGGATCGCGTTCTGAAAGTAGAGCAATCCCGTCATCCGGCGGTGCTGGGGGTGGAGGATTTGTCGGTAAAAAAGTTGTCGGCGCCGCAGTCGCGAGACCTCATGCTTTTGGCCATGCTGTACGATCAGTCCAGCGACGAAAACCGGCCCGACCGTTGGAAAAAACTGGCTCGCCTGCTTCGTTTCCGAACGTTCAGCACCGGATTTCCCCTGGCGTTTGGAATCCTGGTAACGCTCTTGTTGCCGCTGGTGTTGACCATGGGGCTGAAATTTTCCGCAGGTTCCGTGCTGACCAGTCTGTGGTTTTGGCTGGCACTGGCGGCTGGTTGGGGATGGTGGGTCGTCCGCTTTGTGTACTGCGTATGGAAGGCGGGCATTCTGCGTAAAAGTATGCGGCCCCTGGAGCACAACCGCCAGATGCTGCGGCAGATTCTGGCTCGGTTCCCTGCCAAAAAACTGGCCGACCAGCCCCTGCCGTTGGGGGATTCCAGCGACGCACGGTATTCCCTGCTCTCCAAATTCCAGTCCATTTTAGCCACGCTCGGTTTCCCCGGCGTTCTGGTACTGGTGGATCGTGTGGACGAACCGTATCAGATCAACGGCGTGCCGGAGCGGATGAAAGAATTCATCTGGCCGATTCTCGATAACAAACTGCTGAAACATTCCGGCATGGGGTTCAAGTTGCTGTTACCTGGCGAGTTGAACGGGTTCGTGCTGCGTGAGAATGAGGAATTTCGCCAGCGGGCACGGCTCGACAAGCAGAATCTCGTGGCGTCGTTCCAGTGGACGGGGCAATCGCTTTACGATTTGGCCAACACGCGAATCGCCGGTTGCGTCCCGCCGGGGAACCCCGTAACGCCGCTGGAAGATTTCTTCGACGCGGATGTCGGACGGGATTTTCTGGTAAATTCGTTCCAGTCCGTCGGCGTTCCGAGGCGTCTGTTCAAACTGATGTATCAGGTCATTGTCAATCATGCCAACCTGTACACCGAAAACGACCCGGTTTGGACCATTTCGCGTTCCACGTTTTTGAGTACCCTGGCCGATATTCAGAAAAACACATGAAAATTTTAGTAGGCATTACCGGAGCGTCGGGGAGCGTGTATGCCGCGGCACTTTTGCGGCGTTTGGCTGCCGACGGACACGACCTGTTCGCCGTTTCCAGCCATGCGGGGGAGGCTGTCCTGAAACATGAGTGCGGACTCTCCCCGACCGATTTCCCCCAGGTCAGGTGGTTCGACACCGACGACCTGTTCGCGCCAGTGGCCAGCGGGAGTTTCCCCCTCGACGCCATGGTCGTCGTTCCCTGTTCGATGAACACGCTGGGCTGCCTGGCGCATGGGATTTCAGCCAACCTGCTCCAGCGGGCTGCGGCGGTGACGCTTAAAGAGAATCGCCGGTTGATTCTGGTGCCGCGAGAAACCCCCCTGACGCTGGTGGATGTGGACAACATGCGAACCCTGCTTCTGGCCAAGGCCCAAATCTTGCCCGCCATGCCCGCATTCTACCACGCCCCCCAAACGCTCGACGATCTGGTCGCGTTTATGACCGGCAAGATTCTCCATTCGCTCGGCCTTTCCCAGCACTGCTTCCCGGAATGGAACGGTGTCTCCAGAAACGAAAGAATACGAACGTCGGGCACCTGAAAAACAAGGGGGACTTACGCCCCCCCTGATAGCCCGGATTTTAGAAGCGGCCTTTGCCGGTTATCGGTTTCGTTTCCGCAAACCTGCCATTCCCAGAAGCATGCCGAGAATCAACAAAATCGCGGACGGCTCCGGAACCTGCTGCATACCGATGCCGCTCAACGCCACGTTCATATCCCGATACGCTTCGGCCAGGAAGTTCCACGACAGGGTGTTTGCCGTCAAAAGATCGGCCCGCAGTCCGGTAACGTTCAGCTCGTTCACCGCGTCGCCCAATTCCACGTCCACGAGGGAGTCGTCGCCCAGTTTCAGATCGGCGACCAAAAGTGCCTGTAACGCTGCCTGTTCCGCCGCAGAATCGATTCCGTCGAACGTCAAACGCACGTTGAACGGGTCGCTCCCGGTGAATCCCGTCAAACTCACGAATCCCGCCGTGGTCGGGGTCGTCAGGGTCAGGTTGCCGCTTACCGCGTTGAGTGAACCTTCGCTCCCGGCCAGTTTGACGACCAAATTCCCTCCTGAAAACTTCGCGGAAGCGATGGAACCGTCGGTCGTAATCGTCCCCTCCGTCACCGTTCCCGTCACGTTCATTACCGTAACCCCGTCGGTCACATCGTAACCCTCGACCAGCCCCAGGCCGCTGCCGGAGCTTACAAGGAGGGTTCCCGCATTCTCCAGATTGCCGCCGACCGTGAGGGAACCAAAACCTCTCAAACCGTTGACAAACTGAATGCTGCCGGAGTTCTTCAAATTTTTGGCAACCATCAGGTCCCCACCGGATAGCTGAATTTTCCCCGCGTTTTCCAAAGAGATGTTCGCCGCATTCCCATTGGCCTGTAGCGAGCCACCGTACAGGTTCAGTTCACTGGCGCTATTGATTCCCGTGTAACCGTTCACGGTAATCGTCGCGTTGTCATAAACGTTGAACGTAGCGGTTCCTCCCGTCACGATCCTGGTCTGATTTTCCCCATTTCCGATTCCCAGTTGCGTTCCCACCGCAAGCGTGCTCTGGTCACGGAAGTTCGCAACCCCCTGAACCATCGACTTGTCGGAATAATTATCATAATTGGCCGCCAGACAGAAATAGCTTCCCGAAGTTAGTTTCGCATCGCCAGACATGTTGAGCTCGGCATATGTCGGATGCGTGGAACCCGCCAGATTCCCATGGGAAATGATGATGTAGCTGGTGGCCTTCACCTCGCCGCCAGTAATATTGACATACCCTTCGCAGTTGCCACTGGCAGAATTTCCATTCCCATGGTAATCCCGCGCGACCTGAAGCCCCTTCACCTGAAGGAAACCGCTGTTGACATTCAGATAACCGATCCCGTTTCCACCGATGTACATCGATTCCGTCGTGGTGAACGAACCGCCGTCAATCGTAATGGTTCCGGTGGTTCCCGCCTCCGCACCGGCACTGGGGTGCGGCGCGTTGCTCGTGACGACCGCCCCCTTGCCGATGACCAGTTCCGCAGTGCAGCCTGCCGGAGCGTCCACAAAAATGGCGGATTCATCCCCCGTATTCAGCGTGGTGTTGGTAAGGGTTACTTTTCCATTGTAAACCAGCAGGCCCGCTTTGTCGCCACGGAAGTTGGTCGTGTATCCGCCGAGAAGCGTGGTCGTACCGCCGGTGATGTTCAGCGTCCCCGCCGTGGTGGCGTTACCCACCTGGACGTATTGATTGAAAACGTTCTCCCCGCTGGAAATGTTCGTCGTGCCGGTTTCCAGAAGCACCGCGTTCATCGTCGCTCCGGAACCGTTGAAATTCACCGTTCCGGTATTGGTAAGCTGCGTTGCGGTCAGCGTGCCGGATTTGGCGTTGAGCGTCCCCTGGTTGGAAACGGACGTCACGGTGTCCGCGAAAGTCAACGTCCCCCCCGCCAGGTTGATGGTTCCTGCGTTTGCGGCTCCCAACGTTCCATGGGCCGTCAGCGAACCACCATACAGATTCAGCGACGAGGTGCTGCCAATCCCAAAGAATGCCGCCTTCGCCGTTGTTCCTGCCGCCACGTCAAGACCGGTATGAATCTCCGCGTTGTTATAAACATTCAACGTGCCGTCTGCCGGACTACTCCCCAGACGAGTGCTTCCCTCGCCATTTCCAATATTGAAATGGGACTGAACCGTCAATTTCGCGATTTCCGTGCCGTTTCCGATGTTGGCGATCCCCCGAATCAGATCGTGACGCACGTTTTTTGCATTCACCGCAAGGTTGAACGTCGAACCAATCGTGGCAGTTCCGCCGCTCATGTTAAATTCGCCGATATTCGTGTGGGTCGAATCGTCCAAATTGTTCCGACCGATAATGCAATACGTTCCTACATCCAGCGTTCCGCTGGTCATGTTGAAATATCCCTCACAGGAGCCGCCGATGTTGGATTCATAATCGCGACCGATATGAAGTCCGTTTGCGTTGATTTTCAGCAACCCGCCGTTCAGGTTCACCGTTCCAACCCCATGGCCCGCACAGTAAAAGGACTTGCTGGACTCAAACGTTCCCCCCGAATTGAGAAGCAGGGTGCCCGTCGTTCCAAAATCCGCAGCAATTCCCGGATACCCCGCAGAATAGACATAGCCGCCGTCGTTGATAATCAGCGTCGCGGAACTCCCCGCTGGAGCGTTCGCATAAACGCCATTCGTGGTCGTGGTGATCCTGGCGTTCGAGACCGTGACGGTTCCGTTGGTAATCAGCAAGCCCGCCAATTGATCACGGAATGCCACCTCCGTGCCGCTGGAAAGCGTGGTCGTACCGCCGGTGATATGGACCTCCCCCGAAGTGGTTGCGGTTCCGACAATCATGTAGTTATCCGACGGCGTATAGTCGCCGGAAATCGTCCGACTCCCCGTAATGGTTTCCGCAACGCACGGCAACGTCAGGCAGCAGACCCATCCCAAAACTTTCCAAAATTTCGCGTTCATGTTGTTTTCCCAGTTTTACGTGATCTGATTTTCTCTGAGGATTTTCCCCCATTATATTCCCGGTCGGGCGTTTTTGCAACAAAAAAATTAAAAATTTTTAAAAAATTTCCGCATTTCGTGAACGTTGACAAAAAAGGAAAGACGTAATATACTATTACCAGCTCCACGAAAGCAAACGCTCGCGGTACAGGTACAGACGCTAGCGCTGCATCCATGTTATAAATAGTGCAAAAAGAAAATAAACACTAATAACATAGCGAACGTAGTGAGCGCACTAAAAGTT
>JAUNBJ010000097.1 GCA_030535245.1 Planctomycetia bacterium
ACGCTCACTGCGTTCGCTTTTATTAATATTTATTTTCGTGACAAAGCACTAGCGGCTGCCTCCTTGTCGTGTGCTGTCCCGCAGGATAGGATACGTTGACAAAAGAACCATCGAACGTGGTTGCAGGCGGATTTTCCACGCATTTCGTTCGTGCGAAAGAATTTCCGCACAGTCGTTTCGGGGAAGCGCAAGAACGATCTGTCGCGGCTGCACATCGTGGCAGGTGAGCGTGACGGTCACCGGTTCGTTACGGAAATTTTCCAACACCTCCGCATTCCCATCTTCCGCCCGAAACAGATGAAGCGAAACGCTCCCCGGCGCTTCCAGCGAAAACCCAAGCGGACGCAAAAGTGTGTTACGAAGTGTGTGCAGCGTTTCCGGCGGCAAATCCATCAACTCCTTATAATTCCGGGAGTAAACCACCATTCTTCCCCCCTCCAACGGCACGCAGGCGGTCTTTTCCCCCATTTTTTCCGGCAGCGAGCCATTTCCGAGGATTTTCTGCTGCACCGTCGCAGGGAGTTCCCGAAAAAGGTTGTACGTCACGGCAAACGGCCTCTTTTCCGCCATCGCCTGCTCCAGATAGTTTTCGAGATTCTCGTAGTGAAGTGCGTGAAGCGTCAGGTAAAACGACGGCGTTTCTTTCAGCTTCATCGATGGCAACGCGGGAATCCCCAACATTCCGACATAGCCGGGATAGCGGAGATTTTGCGTGGGCGTTTCGTTCGGCTTTTTCGGAACCAGAACGCCATAGGGTTCCATTCCTGCCAGAAAATCAGCCAGTTTTTGAAGCAACTCCGCCTCCTGACGAAACGCTTCTGCGTCGGCACGGCCAAATTTCACCCCCTCGTCGCCACGGTGGATCGCGATTCCCGGATCGGTCGTGGCCAGGTAATCGTAGCAGTGCAGCAGGGACTCTCGCGTCCCCCCCAAAATGCTCTGCCGTGCCTGTTCCACAAACGTTTCGGGCCGGGTTCCCAACGGATCGTACCAGCACCCTCCGCACACCCCCTCATCCACATCGTTCAGCCATCCCTGAAGCCAGGACGCCTGGGTCGGCGGCCCTTCCTCACGAGTTTCCGTCCCCGCCCAGCCAATACCGAAAAGAGCCGTCTGCCGCACCACGTCATAGCCACGTTGAGGATACCCTTCGTACCAGCAGGGATATTTGATAATGATCTGGCATTTCGGATTCACCGCCCGCGCAGGCTCCAGAATCCACTTCCGCGAAACTTCCAGCATATACTCCCGCCGAAAAACCTCCCACGAACGCCCCGCCCGAATCGCGTCGCAACCTTCGCAGGTGCAGGCATGAAAAAGAAAATCATCGAGAATAATCGTGTCGAAAATCCGTGCCGTCCGCTCTACCGTCTCCTTCAAAAACCGCAGCCCCTCCGGATCGGTAAAACAGGTGACGACCCCCCACTGCGTCGATTTCCTCCGGCTCATCTGCGTGGGGGTGATACATCCTCCCACCTCCAAACCGGCCGCCTCAAAAGCCTTTTTCGCCTCTTCCAAAACGGACGAATCGACCGAAACGCCATGCCGGTACGATTCCAGATACAATTTCTCGATACGGTGCCGCCGAAACCATTCGATCGCCTCGTTTCGCCCCTCCTCCGTGCTAAAAAGATTCTGGACACAATCGACCTTGCACGTCATCGAAAAACGATGCTTTTCCGCCCCCGCTTCTTCCGCGAAAACCAGGATGGACACAGCAAAAATCCCTAAAAAAAGAAAGTTTTTCATATTAGACCTCTTATCACACATTTTCGGAGGGTGGACGTCCCCGTCCACCCATTATTTTGGGATGGGAGACTACTCCTACGTTCACAACTCAATTCAACAGTTCGTCAAGCGGTCGGGCCAACTCCCGAAACGCCTTCACCGACATCGTAACCGTCTGCCACCGTGCCGACAAATGCCGACAATGACTCGCATAATCCCCCAACGAAATGGCAATAAACGCGTACTCTTTCCCCTGAAACGCAAAAAGATGCTCCTCCAATACCGGAGCCTGATTCAGGAATATCTCATAAGCAAAGACAAAAAAACCACGTCCCCCCAACCGCGCCTCCCAACGCGCCAACGCCACCAAATCCTCCTGACCAACCCAGTTCCGCCAGTATTGCGGCTTCTTTACTCCCGATGGAAACTTCCGCCCCTTCACGTCCCACAGCCATACCCCGCCCGGACGCTCCAGAACCAAATCCGGCGTGGAAAGATCCCCCAGCTCCGGCGCCGCATTCCGACACCAGACCTCGCCCCCCTGATACGTCACCCCCTCCTGACGCAAATACGCCTCCAACGCCCGACGTGCATGCTGACGCGATCCCAACATCGTTTACACCGTCTGATTCATTTTCTCGCACAACGCCAACATCGTGGCCACGTCCAACTGCTCGGCCCGCAACTCCGGCGATAACTCCAACTCCTGTAAAACCGTATCCACCCGCGCTTTGTCCGCTCGCCCCTTGAACGCCGCCACAAGCTCACTTCGCAAAAACTTCCGACGATGCAGAAACATCACCCGCAAAAAATCGTGAAATCGGCCCAAATCCCCCACCGCCGACCGCTTCTCCTCGTTTAACGCCACATGCACGATCGCGGAATAGACCTTCGGCGGCGGAAGAAAAACCCCCGGCGGCAAGACCCGCACAATCTCCGTGTCCGCCTGACACTGAAACCATAAACTCAAGCCGCCATAATCCTTCGACCCCGGCTCGGCCACCAGACGATCCGCCACTTCCTTCTGTATCGTCACCGTCATGGAACGGGGCGGCCTGGGAAGTGCCAGCAAATTCGACAGGATCGGCGTCGCTACACTGTACGGCAAATTCGCCACCAACTTCCAGTCCGAATCAGGATTCTCCGCCCGTAAACGGTCGATCACCTCCATCACGGCAGGATTGAACGCGTTTTTGTTCCGCAAAATGTCCATGTTCAACATCGTGACATTCTCGCAGTCAAACAACTCCTCCCCTGCCAACTGATAAAGCTGCGGGTCCAACTCCACCGTCACCACATGTCGGGCCAACGGCACCATCTGCACCGTCACCCCGCCCGTTCCCGTTCCTACCTCCAGAATAATATCGGTCGGCTGAATGTCTGCCCGGCGGACCAATAATTTCTGAAGGTTCATGTCCATCAGAAAGTTCTGCCCCAGTTGATGACGCGGCGTGATCCCCGCCTCCTGGAACCGTTGCAAAAGAAATTTCAGGGTCTGATCTTGCATAACTCTCTTTCAGGAAATGACGTACGACTCACTCTGCGGATTCCGGCGTCCACGCTTCGCTTTCTACCAAACGCTGCACGTATTTTGCCAGAATGTCCGTCTCCAAATTCACCCGGTCGCCCACGTTCATCTTGCCCAACGTCGTTACCGCCAACGTAAAGGGGATCAACGCGACCGTGAAATAATCCGGCTCGCTCTCCACCACCGTCAAACTTACCCCGTCGATCGCGATCGAACCTTTCTCCACCATCTGTCGGGCAATGGAGTGCGTGATGCGGAACTTGTAAAACGACCAATCCTTGTCGTCTTTCTTCTCGATAAGCGTCCCCGTACCATCGATATGCCCCGACACGATATGACCGCCCAGACGATCCCCCACGGCCAACGCACGCTCCATGTTCACGAAATCGCCAACCTCCCGGGAACCTAAATTCGTCCGCGCCAAACTCTCCGGCCCCACGTCAAACGAAAGCGTCTCGTCCGTCCGAGCCACCACCGTCAGGCAGCACCCGTTGATCGCCACGCTGTCCGCCACGGCACTCTCCGAAGCGATCTTTGGCTCACGAACCGTCAGCCGACACCCCGGCCCGTTCGCCTCCATCGCAATCTCCTCGACAATGCCCATCGCTTCCACGATCCCTGAAAACATGACTCCTCCTTTTCCCTCTTTCGGGAACCCAACGTCACTTCTCGTTGAATGCCACCGGTTCGTTCTTCCGATTCCGACACGATATGTCCAGATAATCCGGCGATACGTTGTTCTTGCCACGCACCGTAATCCGAATGTTCTCCTCTTTCTCGATCCCCGCAAGACGATCCTGCTTCTCGTTGTTCAACACGTCCGCCACGTCCGACTGCACAAACAACTCCACCGTCGCCACGTCACTCCGCTGGCCCGCCAACTGCAAAAGACGCAACACGTCTAAAACCATGCTCTCCACCGACTTCAAAACGCCCGTCCCCTTGCAGTACGGACACTCCTGAAAAACGCTCCGCTTCACGCTCGGCCGAATCCGTTGACGCGTCATCTCGATCAATCCAAACGGACTCGTTCGCAAAATCTTCGTCCTCGCACGATCCCGCGCTACCGCCTCCTTCAACGCACGCTCCACCCCACGACGATGCTTCTCTTTCCGCATGTCGATAAAGTCGTTCACAATCACGCCGCCCAAATCCCGTAACCGAAGCTGCCGCGCAATCTCCCGCGCCGCGTTCAAATTCATCTGGTACGCCGTCTCCTCCGCCGAATCGTCCGTACGGAAGTTCCCACTGTTCACGTCAATCGCGACCAACGCCTCCGCCTGGTCAATCACGATCGAACCCCCCTCCGCCAACGGAACCACCCGCTGATGAATCTTTCGGATCTCCCCGTCCAGACGAAAACGATGGAACAATGGCTCCGCACCGTCGTACAACTTCAAACAGTTCACGTAATTCGGCATCACCTGCTCCAGGAAATCGTGAACCCGATTGTATGCCCCCTCCTCGTCAATAATGATCGACGAAATGTTCTCCGAACAGATGTCCCGTATCGTGCGAATCAGAATGTCGCTCTCCTCGTACAACGTCACCGGGCCGGGGAACATGCACGCACGATTCACAATGAACTTCCACAACGTCAGCAAATACGATAAATCCCGTGCCAAATCCGCACGCGGTCGATCCACCCCCGCCGTCCGTACAATGAAACCCAACCCCTTCGGAGGATGAATCCCCTGCATGATCCGACGCAAACGCTTCCGCGCCGCCTCGTCCTCAATCTTCCGCGAAATCCCCACTCGCCCCAACGACGGCATCAATACCAGATACCGCCCCGGAATGCTGATGTACGTCGAAAGCGTCGGCCCCTTCATCCCAATGCCGTCCTTAATGACCTGCACCAGAATCTCGTCCCCCTTCCTCAGAATGTCCTGAATCGGAGGCTTGATCCGCGGACGTGCCCCCACATGCAGGCTGCGACTGCTCTCGTAACAATCCTCCGGACGAATCCCCCCCTGACGGAAATATTGCGGCTCCACATCGCTAATGTGCAAAAAACCGTTCTTCCCCACCCCAAAATCCACAAACGCGGCCTGGATGCTCGGCTCCAGATTCACCACCACGCCCTTGTAAATATTTCCAACGTAACTGTCCAGGCTGGTACGATCAATGTACAATTCCTCCAGCACCCCATCCTCAACCATCGCGATCCGGCATTCTTCCGGCTGCGATACGTTGATCAGCATTTCCTGTTTCATGGCTCTTTCCATTAAAAAAGGTATACGTTCTTTCGGACCAACACGCTCCCGCATGTTTCCAAGTCCGCAATGTCCAAAAGCGCCAGAATATCCCTCGGGCCGCAGCCGTCGTTCAAATCCCCACGCAATGTGAACCGTAAGGCCCCATCCCCATCCAACGCAAGCGAAAGCAACGATTTGCATATGTCAACCGTCTTCTCCCGACCCACCCGTTGAAAAGGAATGGAGGTT
Organism: Planctomycetia bacterium; assembly: GCA_030535245.1. Lineage (GTDB taxonomy): Bacteria > Planctomycetota > Planctomycetia > Pirellulales > Thermoguttaceae > RGIG3701. The sequence continues at coordinate 5,704 of JAUNBJ010000097.1, forward strand.
TGTGCGAGCACTTCCACAATCTTCCCCCGAACCGCCTCCCGACGCTCCAAGGGTATTGCAAAAGCATAAGCAAAGGACTTCACCCTCGCCTTTTTCTCCCCCTCCGGTACCGCCTCCGCTTGAAGAAAGTCCCAATGGGGAAGAGTGTGCGCCTGTAATTTCGCCCGAAGCAACTCCGCATCCGTCGCCTCCGGCATCTCAATCTCCAATACCTCGTTTTCCCCAATGACCCCCAACGGAAGCGCCGTCGGAAAACTCACCTTCGGTTTCGGATGAAAACCCTGACTGTACGCCGGCTTCACCTCCGCTCGCCGGAGCAAACGAAAAAAACTCTCCATCAAATCCCGGTGCCCCAGGAATCGGAGGTCTCCATCCTTACGAAATCGAATACGAATACGAAACACGAAATTGGATTATGATAAACTTAATGTATTTGTCTTGTTTAACCCCAGGAACGCTCCACGCCCACCCGGACGCTCCGCCCCCGCCCAAAAGCTCAGCTCACTTCCACGTCCAGGTCCGGGAACAGCTTGCGATACTCCGACAACAGGTAATTCCGAACCTCCGACGCCTTCTCCATCTGAAGGGCACGGGCCGCCACCGCCTTGCACTGCGCAAGATTCACCCGACGGCAAACCCGCTTGATCTCCGGTATCGCCCCCGGTGATACGCTCAACGTCCGTAACCCTAAACCCAATAACAACATCGTGCACCACGGACTGCCGCTCATCTGCCCACACAAACTGACCGGCCGCCGATGCTGCGTCGCCGCATGAATCGTCATGCTCAATAACTTCAAAATCACCGGATCACACGAATTGTACAGGTAAAATACATCCTTGTTCGTGCGATCCACCGCCAAAGTGTACTGCGTCAGGTCGTTCGTGCCAATGCTGAAAAAATCCACTTCCTTCGCGAAATGCTCGATCATCAACACCACGCTCGGAACCTCCACCATGATCCCCAAATCCACGTCCGACGCATACGGAATCCCACGCTCCGACAAATCTTCCTTCACGTCCTCCACAATCATGTGCGCCTGCCGCCACTCCGAAATCGTCGAAACCAACGGGAACATGACCTTCACCGGACCAAAAACCCCCGCCCGCAAAATCGCCCGAAGCTGCTTGCGAAACAGCTCGATCCGCTTCAACGATAACCGAATGCTGCGAAGCCCCAAACAGGGATTCTTCTCCTCCTCAATGTAATACCCAAGATCCGTCTTTTTCGTGTTCCGCATGGATACCGGACGCTCAATCAACTTGTCCGCCCCCAAATCCACCGTACGTATCGTGACCGGCTTCCCCTTCATCGCCTCAATCACCTGCCGGTATGCGTGAAAATGATCCTCCTCGTCCGGAATGCTCCCACTCAAATACAAAAACTCGGTTCGGTACAGACCAATCCCCTCGGCGCCACTCTCCATGCACGAATCCGCTTCCTGCGGAAACTCGATGTTCCCCAATAACTGCACCGGCGTGCCGTCGATTGTCAACGCCGGCAAATCCCGCAAGGATTCCAACCGCACGTCCAACGACTTCTTCTGCATCTCAATCAGGCAATAACGATTCAACGTCGCCTGATCGGGATTCAAAATCACCACCCCCGCGTCGCCGTCGACAATCACGACTTCGCCCGCGTTTACCCGCTCCAGAAAATTCCCAACCCCCACGACCGCCGGAATCCGCAACGCTTCCGCCACAATCGCCGTATGACTGGTCGGCCCCCCCAGCTCCGTCGCAAACGCCTGAACAAATTTCGTGTCCATCGACGCGGTTTCGCTCGGCGTCAGGTTCCGCGCAAACACCACCACCGGCTCGGTAAACTGCTGAAGCTGCCGCTTCTCCTTCAACAAAATCCGCAGGATCCGCTTCTCCAAATCCAAAATGTCGTTCGCACGCTCCGCCATGAACGCGTCCTGAATCGACTGAAATACCTGCGCATACCCATGAAGCGTCTTGTAAACCGCATACTCCGCAGTGAAATGATCCTTCATCACCGCGTTTTCCATCGTCTCGTACAACTTCTGGTCTTGCAGCATGACCAGATGCCCCTCGAAGATCGCCCCGTACTGCTTCCCCATCGACTGGGCTACCGAATCGCGACTCTCAGAAATGTCTTGCATGGCCGCCTGAACCGCATCACGAAGGCGCGATACCTCCCCCGCAGCTTTCTCCGACGAACAGTGAGATACCGTTATCTGGTGCCCCTCACTGTTAAATACCGACGCCTTCCCGATGGCTACACCAGGAGACACCGCAATGCCCTGCAATCTGATCATAAGAATATGGTTCCCTTAAGCCCCCTTCGGACTCAAGCCAGTTTTTCAGGAATCTGCTCGTAGGGAAATCCCTCCCGAAAAACGGCCGCCATGGCACAAACGGCCTCCCGGTGATCCACACCCGTAGCCGTGATGGTGACGGACGTCCCCTTCGTCGCCGCAAGCAACAGAATATCGAAAATGGCCCTCGCGTCCACACAATGCCCATTCGCCTCCAACTCAATCTTGGATTGAAAACGATTGGCACACTGAGCAATCATCGAAGCGGGACGTATGTGCAGTCCATTCTCGTTGCACACCACGACTTTTTCCATGCTCTTGTTCTCGGAAACTGTTTCTATCACGATTTTCTCACTGACTGTTTATCCCGAACGCTCCGCGTCCAACTGCCTCTCAAAAATAAATCTCGCAACCGTTTCACAAAAGGAAGACTCCAAACCCCAAAAAACGGAAATCTCCATCTCCCGAAATCGGCCCAAAGCTCCCCACGAAAAATACCCCCGGCAGATTCGATTCTCCAACCCGCCGGGAATACCCCTCTACTTACATCGCGAACATGTTGTTGTCCGCTTCTTCCAGTAACTGAGTTACCGCTTCCTGTGTCTTTGCCTGCATCATGAAACGACGGAACGTGTCGTCTCGAAGCTGCTTGGCAATCAACTCCAACGCACGAAGGTGCTCCGCAGGCTGGTCCGGAGGCGATATCAGCATGAATAAAACATGCACCGGCTGCCCGTCCAGACTGTCAAAATCTACGCCCGACGGACTGATCGCCACCGTGCCCACCATCTTGCCCATGTTCGGATGCTTCGTGTGCGGCACCGCGACACAACGACCAATCCCCGTACTGCCCAGCTCCTCACGCTTCAGAACCGCACGCACGATACTCTCGTAATCGTCCTTCGCTACCTGACCCGCATTCACCAGAGACTGAACCATCTCACGTATGGTCGATTCCTTGTCTGTCGCCTCCAAAGCAACATTGACGGATTCATTACATATAAATTCCGCGAACTTCATGCAGAAAACTCCTTCATCTAAACGCTGTTCTGTCTTGTGATTATCTTGCTTTATATTTATCTTGGATCAACCAACCGACCGGCATTACTCCGGACGTTTGTCGTATAATTTTTCCTTGAATTTCTTGATCTGCTGCTCCAGCTTGTGAATGCCGTCGTCCAACGACGCAAACAATTCCCCAATCTGCGACTGCGCCACAAAACTCTTTTTGTGATCCGTCGTCAGTCGGATGTCCACCGCAGGATTCTCCCGGGACTCCAGATCCACCGTGACCTCAACAACCGAGATACGATCCAGAAACCGCTGAAGTTTTCCAATCTTCGCCTCAATCTTTTCCCGATTCTCATCGGTGATGCTGCCATGTCGCACTGAAATACTGATCTGCATTTCCCTACTCACTTTCTCGTTCGCGGTCGCCCGCAGGAACGTGCTGTGCCATGCTGCCGCCTGGAGGACGCCTCCCAAAGAAGCCATGCCCCAGGCAACCACACAATAACTATAATACCTCTTTTTGCAGGATTATGCAAGCGGCCCCGCCCGGATTATTTTTCATTTCCGGACAAAAACCTCTCGCCCCGCGTTCCTGCCACCGCGAAGCTCGCCGGACAAACGCCGGCAGAAAAGCACTCTCAATCCAATAAGGACTGGTAAAGCGTATCGTCGTCCATCTCGCGTTTCACCCATTTTGCATGGTCGGAACTCCGATAGATTACCGTCCGCAACTCCTCTCGACTGTCTCGCTTCACCTTCGTCGAAGCCTTGCTACGCAACGCCCCCACAAACGCTTCCACCGACTGCGGTTCCATCAACTGGCACAAATTCCGCGTCGCTAAAAGCTGCACCTCACGGGACGCATCGCTTGTCAGCTCGTGGAAACAAATACGTAAATTCTTCGTCTCCATCTCCTTTTTCAGGTATGCCACAATCTTCGCCCCATTCTTGCGATCCGCCGCCGATGCCGAATTGTTGTCGATCCAGACCGGCAAACTCGATAAATCTTCTCCCTTCGGACTCTGCTTCCGCGAAGAATCCAGGCAGATCAACATCGGATCTTCCGCCAGGTACGGTGTCGTCGTCACTCCATTCTGCACCTGAATTTTCCCCGTAACCAGATACAAATTCGCCTGAACGACCGGGGTTTCCGCCGGATCCTCCCCCTCCATACGCACCAACGAAAGCTCCACCGCCAGTTTGGTTTCCGGTGCCAACGTCATTCGTACCCCGTTCAGCCCCGAAAACAACACGGTGATTTTCTTCCCCATATCTTCCTCGTCCCCCGTCTGAAGGACAAACCGACCATATTCCAGCGTTACCGGAAGCGTTTTTTCCAGACGCCCCAAACGCAACTGCGACGCCCCTTTCATCTGGAGCTTCATCTCGTACATCAGCGAAAGGACCGGCTGGAACGTCTCAAACGACACGTAGGAAGCGTTTTCCGTCACCTTCTGTTTCAGCAAATTCCAGTCCTCGGAACCAGAACGCGTCAATAAAATCTGACCAACAGGCGACGTTACCTCGCCAATCACCGCCTGCCCAGCCCCCTCCTTCGGGGTTTCCGGCTCGTCTTCCGGGGCTTCCAATGCCGACGCCTCCGCCTCCAATGCGGCATCGTCCGCCGTTTCGTCGTCCGCCTCCGGGTTGTCGTCCAAATCTTCCGCCGGTTCCTCCGTCGCCGGTGCCGGTGCGGTAACGTCCCCCGCCTTCGGCTCCTCCGGCTTCGGTTCTCCTGTCTTTTCTTCCGGTTTCGGCTCCTCGGCTTTTTCCTCCGTCGCCGTCACGTCGGGTGTGGAAATCTCCGATTCCGAATCTCCCGCCGGTTCCGCCGTTTCGGTCGTTTCCTCCACTTTCGGAACCTGCGATACCGTCTGCGGCGTCACTGCATTGGGGGCCTGACTGGAACGCCCCATGAACCACCCGCCCAGCACCAAAAGCACCATCCCCGCCGCCAAAAGCACATACTTCCACGCCGCCGAAACCGCCCCTCCCGAAACCTGAGGCGCCGTCTCCACATCGGTAAACGCGTTCTCGTCCGTGGAAAGCTGCTCCAAATCGGTTCCCGTATCCAATTGAAGCGGGTCGGGAATCCCATAATAAAGACTGAACAGCGACCCCATCTTGGCACGAATCGTCGGCGTCACTTCAATCGGCTGGGCCAGCACCGAACTCAAAATCCGGTGACAACTGGCCACCTCCGCCAGCACCACGTCGGAATGAAGGCAGAATTTCTCGTAATCCGGCGTCTGCTCGGCCGACATCACGTTGTCCAGATATTCCGCCGTGGTGTTCGGATTTCCCAGCGGCGTACCGTCCAACATCGGAGGCGCCGGAAGCCGTTGGACCTTCACCACCTCCAAAAGCTGGTTCTTCAGATTGGTCGCGAACTCGCTCCCCGAAACCTTCTGCGCAATAAGGGCCGCATCCTCTGCGGAAAGGTTCTGATTGATCCAGTTCAACAACGCCCGAAGTGTCAAACGCATGATTTTCTCCCCTGAAATGGTCGGCTTTCCAAAATGACTCCTATTCTTATTAGTGCCTTTTCAAACCTCCTTTCGTACATGTTTTTTCCTCTTTTTTATTTTTTTTCCACTTTTATTCCAGATTTCCTCAAAAAATTCGGAATGTCGATACGAACCCACTCCCGTTTTCCGTCCGTGACCGTGGAACGAATGAAAACCAACTCCAGCGGCGTCTCCGGGGGAATCCTTTCCAGAATTTGCGCCAAATGCGCCACGTTTCGGGGCCGAATGTAATTCACCCGAACCAGCACGTCCCCTTCTTTCGGAGAAACCTTCGAGTGTCCGAACAACTTCGCGTCCAGTTCCGTAACCCACACCCCTTCCTCGGTACGCAAAAGGTATTTTTTCCGTTGCCCTGGCGTCAAATCAACCGCGTAAAGCCGCAGGCGATCCCAAATCACCTCGTCTGGCTCCGGGAAATTTACCGGTTCCAGCGCGATTTCTTCCATTTCCTTTGAGGGGGCCGATTCCCCGTCCGCCTGGGCAGAATCCTCCGGGTGAACCCACTGGAGGGAAACCTCCTCCCCACTTTTCAGCGGCAAAAGCGCCCGATAAAAATCCAGCGGAGACCCCACCGCCGTTCCGTTCACCGAACAAATCCGGTCTCCCACACGAAGCCCCGCTTCCCGCATGGCGTCGCTTTCCACGGAAATGACACGTGTCGGATAGGGGGCGGAGTCGTCCCGCACCACCTCGAATCCCAACCGAAAACGGGTCTTGAGCACCGATGCGAACATTTCCGGAAGCACCTCGTGCAGCGTGGCAATCGAAATGCCAAAAGCGATATTGTCGGAATCCCCACGTTTGGAAACGGTCATTGCGATAACCCGGCCCCGCAGATTGAACCACGGCCCTCCCGAACTGCCCGGATTGATGGAAGCGTCGGTCTGGAGCAACCCTTTCAGCGTCAGCCCCGGAATGTCCACCACCTGGCTGCTGCGGTTGATTCCACTGAGGATGCCCCAGGTTAGCGTATGTTTCAGGCTGTGCGGACAACCGATTGTCAGTACCGTGTCGCCGACAAACACCTCTTTGCTCGTCTCGAATTTCACCGCGCGAAGCGTTTCTTCCGCGTCGATTTTCAACAACGCCAGGTCCTGTTCCGCCCGAACGCAAAGCACCTGAGCGTCGTACCGGGAACCGTTTCGCAGCTCCACTACCGGAGAAACGCTCCGCATGACGGAGTGCGCGTTGGTAAGCACCCAACCGTCTGGATGAACGATGAATCCCGTCCCCACCGTCCAGTCCTCCGCCGTTCCCGACCTGGGCTGGATGAATTCGGTCCATTCCTTCTTTTCCGGCTTGACATTCACTCCGGTGACGAAAACCACGCTATCGGCATATTTGGCGTAAATTCTGGCCGCCGGGGAACGCCCCCCCACAGCGGTTTGCGGGTTCCTGTCGGGCACGTCCTGCGCCGCTGCGGAAAAAACCAGCCAGCCCACAAGCAGCACGCTTCCGCACACTCCGCATCGATACTCCATAACCACGATCCTTCACTGTTTTGGTCTGCTTTCGCAGTCGATATCCAACCCCAACAGGTTTTCCAAGGGGCGTTCCTGTTTTATTATAGCCCCCCTCGGAACGGTTTTTCAAACGGCCTGCCGACGGCGACTCCCTTCATCATAACGGTTTCCCTCCCTTTTCGCAAGGGGTTTTCCCAGGAATGGAATGCGGAGAATCGGCATACAAAAAAATTTTTACAAAAAAGTCGAAAAAATTACAACCGCTAAAGTTTACCTAAACGGAACGGCCTCGTGTTAAACTTTAACGCTTGTATCGAAAACTCCGGCGGCTCCCTTCCGGACACTTTTCGCAACCGTTAAAGTTTGCCAAAAATCGGAAAAATCAGCGATTCCGGAGGTACCGATTGTGGGGATTATTTGCTTAAGAATGGTTTTTCCAGCTCCGATATTACTTTTGGTTTTCGGGAAAATCCGATTTTGATGATTCGGTTCCGAAAGGTATTTGTTTAACGAAATTTTGAGTCAGATGTCATGGTGGGAAGCCGAAGGACCGGTTACCGGCACTGACAACCAGTTAAAAGGGAGAAACTCTCATGAAAAGGATTGTGTTTTCTGCACTCATTATGAGTGTCGTGCTGTCGGCGCAGCTCTTCGCCTGTGGGCTGTGCGGCAGAGCCAATTGTTCGTGTGCGTGCGAGCCGGCTCCGGTCTGCAAGCCGTGTGTTCCGGTCTGCAAGCCTGTTTGCCAGCCTGTTTG
>JAUNBJ010000008.1 GCA_030535245.1 Planctomycetia bacterium
GTTAGGAAAAGGCTAACGCCTTTTTGGTGGGCGAGGACGCCCACCCCTCCGTAGACATTGCCATAATTTATAATATGGACGGAACACTAGCAATCGCTTTTCCGACGATTCTGCCCATCCACATGCACAATGGTCGGCCGATACGTCTTCGCCTCGTCGTCCGTCATGACGGCATACGTAATCAACACCACCACGTCCCCAGGATACCCCAACCGTGCCGCCGGCCCATTAAGCATCAGGGTGCCCGAACCGGCCGGTGCCTCGATGATGTACGTCACCAAACGCTGCCCGTTGTTGAGATTCAACACGTGAACCTCCTCCCCCGGAAGCATGTCCGCCGCTTCTAAAAGCAACTTGTCCACGGCAATACTCCCCTCATAATTCAACTCCGTCCCCGTCAACGTGGCCCGGTGAATCTTCGATTTTAACATGTGACGTAACATATCTATCCTCATTCGCAAAACAACAGTTGATAATTGATAATTGATAATTAGTTTTGTTCGAGCCGTTTTTTGAGTCGTGTTATCCTCTTACGTTTCGGAGAGGAAATTATCAACTACCAACTACCAACCATCAATTATCAATTATCAATTTAGCCGCCCGTAGTGTGTTGCCCAAAAGCATGGTAATCGTCAACGGCCCAACGCCTCCAGGGACTGGCGTGATTGCCGAAGCAATCTCCTTTACCGCGTCGAAATCCACGTCGCCCACCAGTCCCGCGTCGGTACGATTGATTCCAACATCAATCACCACGGCTCCCGGCTTTACCATGTCCGCCGTGACGAACTTCGGACGCCCAATCGCCACAATCAGAATATCTCCCAACCGCGTGACGGCCGGCAGGTCGCGTGTGCGACTGTGACAAATGGTGACTGTCGCGTCGGCACCCGCCATTTTCTGCACCATCATCGCCGCCATCGGTTTGCCGACAATATCGCTCCTGCCCAACACCACAACATGCCTGCCCGACGTCTCCACCCCGTACCGCTTCAGCATCTCCTGAATTCCAAACGGCGTGCAGGGCAAAAACCGCGGCCGCCCCTGCAAGATCAACCCCACATTGGCCGGATGAAACGCATCCACATCCTTGTCGGGCGACACGCTGTCCAAGACGGTCTTTTCGTCGATCTGCCTGGGCAACGGAAGCTGGATCAGAATGCCATGAACCTCCGTGTCGGCGTTCAGCTCGGACACCAGCGACAGAAGCTGCTCCTGCGTCGTGTCGGCCCCCAATCGGTACAGGCGGCTTTTCATCCCCACCTGTGCACACGCTTTTTCCTTGTTGCGGACGTACACCTGACTGGCCGGGTCGTCCCCCACCAGCACCGCCGCCAAACAGGGGGTAATCCCTGTCTGTGTCACAAATTGTTTCACTTCTTCCGCAATTTCCGCCCGCAACGTCGCGGACATCGCTTTTCCATCCAATAACCGCATCTCGAATCACCCTGGTAAAGGTTCCCGCTTACAAAGAAGATGTAAATCTACAGGCGTTATTTTATCACTCATGCCGCAATGCTTCAATGGGGTCCATCGCAGCGGCACGGCTGGCCGGATAAAGCCCGAAAACCACCCCGATCGTCACGGAAATAAAGAACGCCAGCGGAATCGACCACGGCACCAGGATCGGAGCCATCGTTTTTACCAAATCGGGAAGCTGCGCCATCACGCTTGGGAAATACTGGTTCAGTATCCAGCGGATCAGCTCGGTAAACGGGCCGCACGTCAATCCCCCCAGAATGCCGGTCATCCCCCCCAGCACGGACAACGTAATCGTTTCCGCCAGAAATTGCCGGATAATATCCGCCCGCTTCGCCCCCAACGCCCGACGAATTCCAATCTCCCGCGTCCGCTCCGTCACCGTCGCCAACATAATATTCATGATTCCAATCCCCCCCACCGCCAACGAAATCGCCGCGATCAGTCCCATGAACAGCATGAACATCATCTTCGTCGTCTGTGCCTGCTCCAGCAGCTCCAGCGGTACCGTCACCGCCCAATCCTCTTTCCCCTGATGGTTCTGGCGGAGAATCAGCTTAATCAGCTCGCTCGTCGGGTGGACATCCTGAATCGTGTTGACCTGAAACGTGATCTGGTTGATCTCGATCTGCGTCGTTTCGCGGGAACCACTGCGGGAGGTTGTAATCCGGTCGCCAAACTCCGACCAGAACGTCTGAATCGGAATGTAAATATCCCGACTGTAGTCCTGTGCCGAAAGTGACCCGCCAATCGCCGCCGACGCCGTTTTCGGCTGGCAAACCCCCACCACTTCGTAAATGTACCGCCCCACACGCACCGTCTTGCCCAGCGGATTCTCAAACGCGAACAACTCCTCCGCCACGTTCGCCGACAGAACGCAATAATTCCGCTTCGACTCGCAATCCATGTCGGTCAGGAACTCGCCGCGGGCCAGTTTCAGACTGTTCGCCTTCATGTAGTGCGGCGTACACCCCACAAGCCGCCCATCGACCACATGCTCGCGGAACGTGATTCGCTGCTGGATTTCCCGGATCGGAAACGCATCCTTCACCGCCGGAACCCCTTCGCGAATCTTCTCAAAATCGTACCGCGTCAGGCCGTATATCAGAATCCGCACCGTCGAAGTCGTGTCGTCCGGCGGCTTGACCGAACGCACGATGATGTTCGTCGCCCCAAGACTGGCAATCTGCTCCTGCGATTTCTGGCTGATCCCCTCGCCGATGGCCAATAGCCAAATCACGCTCGAAACACCAATAAAAATACCCAGAATCGTCAGCAGCGACCGCATGGGGTGCAGCATGAGACTCTTGAATCCAAGCTGAAAGGTTCGTATCCAGATATACATTATTGGGGATTCGTTTCTTCCTGGACAATCAGACCGTCGCGGAGGGAAATGATCCGCTTCGTCTGAAGCCCAACTTCCGGTTCATGGGTGACTATGATAATCGTTTTTCCGTCCTTATTCAAACGCTTCAAAATCGACAGGATTTCCGAAGTGGTCTGCGTGTCCAGGTTGCCCGTCGGTTCGTCGGCTAAAATGAACGTCGGGTCGTTCACCAGACTGCGGGCAATACCGACCCGCTGCTGCTGCCCGCCCGAAAGCTGAAACGAACGATGGTTCAGCCGATTCCCAAGCCCCACCATCTCCGCAAGCTCCCGACACCGCTCCCGCGCCTGCGGCGAACTGTTCCCCATGTATAAAAGGGGAATCTCGATGTTCTCCAGCACCGTCAACTGCGGGATCAAATTGTACGCCTGAAAAATAAATCCAATCTTGCTCGCCCGTATCTCGGAAAGCTGATCGTCCGTCATTTTACTCACATCCTCGCCATCCAGAAGGATTTCCCCCTCCGTCGGCGGATCCAGGCAGCCCAAAAGGTTCAACAGCGTGCTTTTGCCCGAACCGCTCGCCCCCATGATCGCCAGAAAATCCCCCTGCGGCACGTCAAACGATACGCCCCGAAGCGCTTTTACCGTCTCGCCTTGCAGGAAATAGTATTTCTTAACGTCTTTTAACGAAGCTGCCAGCATGGATTCTTTCCCCTCAAACCGGGTTGGATTCGACTCGATAAAACACCCCACCTACATCGGCGGCGGCCCCCCTCCAGCTCCCCCACCTCCCGGCGGCGGTGGTGGCGGCGCGGCCCCATCCCCTCCCGGTGGCGGACCCGGCATTCCCCCTTCCGGCGGCGGACCCGGCAACCCCCCTTCGCCCGGCCTGGGCATTCCCTCCGGCATACGGCCATTTTCCGGACGCTTTCGCTGCATCCCCTTCCGCCGTTCGTTCAGCCGAATTTTTTCGTCCTGCGCGTCTTTCACCGTCTTCGTGTCGAACTCGGAATGACGGTTGTCCACCTCCGTCCGAATGTCCGCCGACGCCGTTTGCCCCGGAGAAAGCTCCGGCAGCTGCACCAAATCACGATGTTGGAACGCCGCCGCCAGAACACGGTCGCTCTCCGCCAGCCCCGATTTCACGATTACCACCTTGTCGTTGCTCGAACCCAGCTCCAACTCCCGCGCCTCGAAACGTTTTCCCTGCTGCAAAATGGCGTAAAATTTGTTCCCATGCTCGAACACCGCATGCGTCGGAATCGTCAAGACATCTTTCTGCCGCTCCACCAGCACCCGAACGTCCGCCGTCATCCCCGGAAGAATCCCGTCCTGATTCTCTATCTTCACAATCACACGGTATTCCTTCACATTCCCCATCCAAAACGTCGTTGGCTGCGGAAGCTGATTCACCTTGATTACCGTCCCCTTAATATCCCGGTTGCCCGTCGCGTCGGTACGGAGCGTGGCAGGCATCCCTTCCTTCAGGTAACTGATTTTCCCCTCATGAACGTTCGCCTCCACCTGAAGTTTGCTCGGATCGGGCAGACGCAGGAACGTCTGGCGTTCACGCACCGACGCCCCTTCGTAAACGATAAACTCGCTCCCTGCCGGGCCACGCGATTCGTTCACGTAAATCACCTTGCCATCCGCCGGTGCCAACACGCGACAGCTGGTAATCTGATCCTCAATGTCCTGAAGCTTCGACTGATCCAGCTTGTAGGCACGATCCTTGGCCAACAGATTCGCTTCCGCCGTTTTTATGTCGCTATCGTAGCCAATCAACGCCTTGGCATGTGTGTAATCCTTTAAAACCTTGATCTCCAGAATCGACGAATCCAAATCCAGCTGCGCCTGCGTCAACGCGAACTCGTCCGCCCGAAGCTGCTGCTGCGTGATGAACCCCTTCTGATACAGCTTTTTACTATGCTCCAGATACTCTTTCAGACGGCTCTGTTCCTCCTCGGCCGCCACCTTGGCACTTTCCAACTTCTGAAGCGATAACAGGTACGACCCCTCCTCATACTCCTTCTTGGCAATCTGCGCCGTTTTCAGGTTGTTTTTCGCCGTCTCCAGCTCCGCAAGGCTCTTGCTGCACGAAATTTCCTGCGTCACCCGATTGTCGATCAGTGTCGAAGAATCCAGCACCGCCAGCAAATCCCCCTGCTTGACGACCGTCCCCTCCTCAATCACCGAAAGCAGCATCGTCCCCCCCTGACTACGGACGTTGCACTTAATATCCACGTTGCTCGAACTGCTGACGTCGCCCCGAATCGCCACCTCATGCACAAACGTCCCAAACGTCGGCGAAAGGTACTGAAGCGACGCGTCCTGCGCCGTAAATCGCGACGAAACCCGGTTCTTCACCCAGGGAATCTGATATGTTAAAAGCAGAACCAGCAGAATCCCTACAATCCACACCGTCCACCGCTTCCATCGGGCATCCCAAAAACGCTTTAACACTTCGTTTTTCATCGATTTACTTTCAAGGCGGGTACAAAATTCCATACGTATAGAATCCTACGTATTTATTTAATACGGCATTTTCCCTGCCTGGATTGCGTCCTTTTTCCAAAATTAACAAAAAAGGCGGTTTTTCATTCAAAGTATCGAAATCCATTTCATCAGCAAGTCCGTAAGCGTCAACGACGCTACCAACGCATCTTCCTGCAAACGGCACATCTCCCAAAGGCTGCTCGGACGCCGCCACGCCACCCCCGCCGCCGCTCCAAGCTGGGACATAAAGTTCGGCTGCGTCATCAGTCCTAAAATATCTTCCGGAAGCGTTTGGTCGAACGCGTCGCTGATAACCCGCACGGAGTACGTCACCGCCACCCTGTTCCGACATGCCTGAAGCAAAGCGAACGTCTCCATATCCACCGCCTGCGCATGGAACATCTTCCCCAACCGCTCCCGCTCCTCCGGAGTGGAAACCGCCTGCGGGAAGGTCAAAAGCCGCCCCTTTTGCTTCTCACGGAATAGCAAATTGGGAATCGGATCCAATGGTTCCACGCGAACCTGCTCGTCGCAGCACTCCACCGGAAAGAAAAGGTCATGCTTTTTCAGCTCCGGCGAAAGCGAACCCGCAAATCCCGCCGAAATCACACATCGCGGATGATGCCCCAAAAGCACCGACTCCGCCGCCCGAACCGCACTTTCCGCCCCCGCTCCGGTTCGCACGATCAGCACCTCCACTCCGAGCAGAAACCCTTTGCAGAGCGTGAAACCGTTGGCTCGAAAGACCTTTTTTTTCTTCAATCGGTCTTCCAGGTACCCCGATTCCACCCCCAACGCAAACAATATGGCAATTGGGGAACGTTTGGATGATGTCGAACGTTTGGATGATGTCATGGGTTACCACGTCATTTGTTAAATTTAATGAAAAGGCTGTCGCCGTCCTGAATCACGTAATCCCTCGGTTCCTGACGAACCAACCCCTGCGCTTTCACTTCCCGTTCACTCCCCAGACGCAAAATGTCGGCTACCGCGATCACCTCCGCCCGAATGAACCCCTTCGCCAAATCCGTATGAATCGACCCCGCCGCATCCAACGCCGTCCCCCCTTTGCGAAGAATCCACGTCCGCACCTCCTTCTCGCCGACCGTGAAGAACAGCATCTGTCCCGAAACGTCCATCATCGTGCGAACCACTTCGTCCCGATCGACCGTTTTCAGCCCCATCTCGGAAACAAGCGACGCCCCCTCCTCTGGCGAAAGCTGCGTCAACTCCATCATCAGCGAAACCGGCGCCGCCAGCACCACCACCTTGTCTCCCAACATACCGCGAAAACGATCGGGGTCCTGCTCGTCGTCCGCCGTGTTGACCAGCACCATGCACGACTTCTGCGTGAACAGACGGAACGACGAAAGCACCTGTTTCTCGTCGTCGTCCAACCCCTCTGCCGATACCGGGTTGTCCGTCGCCAGACCGTTGTTGATTTTTTCCAGCGTGTCCAGCTCGAACTGCACCCGCTCGCGTTCCTCCCTGGGAAGCGTCTTTCGCAGCGACTCTTTCACCCGCTCGATACGCCGTGTTACCAACTCCATGTCGGCCAAAAGTAAATCCTCGTGAAATTTCTGGTACTCCGACTTGGGGTCTTTTCCCCCATATCCGGCCACCACCAGCACCAGCGAATCCGCTTCCCGAATGCACGCCAGCTTCGCCGCATTCCCCTCCGAAGTACGCGATAATCCGGGCGTGTCGGTAATCTCAATGCTGGCCCACGTCACCTTTTTCGGATGATACAACGCAATCAACGGCGCCATTCGCGGCTCCGGAATAACCGCCATGGCACTCTGTTCCAAATGGGATTTCGCCGGGTCTGGCGCCACTCCCGTCAGCCACTGAAAAAGCGAGCTTTTACCCGCACCCTGATACCCCGCAAGTCCGATTTTCATAATATTCCACCCATTCCACAACCCAATTTCATGACACGACCCCCTAAGTATATATTGTTAACGAAAAATATCAAGGAGTAATGGAATAATGGTTCATGGGGTAAGTGCGGGGGACGAATTGGAAGGTGCACGACGCCCCCACTTACCATTCTCTGATTTCTTACTATAATGTACTTATTACCCTGAAATACTTTGAGGCAACTTCTAAAAACCCAATTCCGGCCCAAAACGGTGATTTATCGCTTCCAGGCTGCGTTGACATAAGTCTCACATATTTAGCAATATGCTACGACTTATGTCGCCTTGCTGAAAAGCGTAAATCCCTCGTTTTGGTCTACGAAAGCGGTTTTTAGAAGGTGCCTTGACAAGATCGGATTTTTTAGAATTCAAGGAAAAAATATGGCTGAATTGCTCGTTGCCGGTTCGTTCGCGTTTGACACCATCCACACCCCTACCGTGAACCGGGAACTGATTCTCGGCGGTTCCGGCTCCCACGCGGCGTTTGGAGCGTCGTTCTTTGCCCCCGTCGTGGCGGTTGGCGTCGTCGGTGAGGATTGGCGCATGGCCGATTCCGAAATGTTCCAGGCCCACAACATCGACGTCTCCAATCTGGAACTCCGCAAGGGAGGCAAAACGATGTTCTGGGAAGCGGTCTATTCCGAGGACATGAACCAACGCGAAACGCTCGTGTTTGAAGCCAACGTGATGATCGACTTTCACCCCGTCCTGAACGACCGGGCCAAACGGTGCCCCTATCTCTTTTTAGCCAACAACGCCCCGTCGCTGATGATGGAAGTGATCGATCAGTGTACCGACGCGAAGCTCATCGTGGCCGACACGATGAATTTCTACATCGAAAACATGCTCGACGACCTGAAAAAACTGCTCACGAAAGTGGACGGCCTGATCCTGAACGACAGCGAGGCGGTGGAACTGACCGGGTGCGACGACCTGTTCGACGCCGGCGACGCGATTCGGGCCATGGGGCCGCGGTTCGTGATCATCAAAAAAGGTTCCCACGGAAGCCTGTTCATGGGCGAGGATGGCGAAATCGTGGTATTTCCCGCCTATCCCACACGCAAGGTACTGGAACCGACCGGCGCCGGCGACTGCTTTGCCGGAGCGTTCATGGGGTATCTGGCGTCCCAGGATGCCGCAACGCTCGACGACATCAAGCGTGCCATGCTGTATGCCACCGTGTCGGCCAGCCTGACGATTGAGGATTTCAGCTTCGACGCCCTCCGCCGCAGCACCCGCGATACCATCGACGCCCGTTACCAGCAGATGAAAG
This sequence comes from Planctomycetia bacterium, assembly GCA_030535245.1. Lineage (GTDB taxonomy): Bacteria > Planctomycetota > Planctomycetia > Pirellulales > Thermoguttaceae > RGIG3701. The sequence goes on from JAUNBJ010000008.1 coordinate 8,494, forward strand.
AAATGCTGGCCGTGAAATAGAAACGCTTTGAATTGATGAATTGATAATTATCAATTCATCAATTCATCGTGGGTTGACTTGAATCTGCCCCAGAAGTCCCTCGTCGGCGAGGTATGCGAAGACGTACGTATTCTGCCCATCGACCACGCGTACCGGTTTCGTGTAAACCTGGGAGCGGTCGAAGCCCATGTTTCCGGCGACGGCCTGCAAACCGAGCGTATATTCCCCGGCGGGAAGCTCGATTCGGGCCACCTGAATCCGGCCGGGAAGCAGGCTCCAGCACCGCGTATCGGCTTCTTCCGTCGCTTCCCAGAGAATCCCCACGATATCTAACAGAAGTTCCCCTTCGGGGCTGTCCGTTTTGACCGCTTCCTTGAACCCGTAAATCCCCGCCTTCTTCACCAGACGCCGCGCCGCAGCTCGGGCGATGATCCATGGCCGGTTCACCTCGAACTGCTCGAATGCCATGCGGTTGATATCGGTAATCGTATCGGTACGCGAGGCGAGTTTGCCGTTGATCTGCACATCCACGTTCGTATAGCGGCATGGCGACATGACCACTTCGGGAATCGGCACCGGGGCGAGTGTTGGTGGAACGCTGTGCTTCGATACTGCCGACACGATCTGATCCGTCAGCAAAAGCGAAAGCTGCGTCACCGGAGCGTTGGTCTGCACCTTGTACGGCCCACGGCCCAGCATGATGAAAACCTGCACCACACCGTCCCCTTTTTTACTGTGGTTGACCGTTTTGGCATGTTCCAGAAGTATTTTCCCCGGCATGAAATCGGGTGCCCACTGGCAGACCTTTTCAAACTGGCGAATCGTTTCGTTTTGGTCCAACATGGAAGTCTGGTCGATCACGCCGCAAAGGTACGGCCCCAACGCCACCCGCCGGTAGGAATCCTTCACCCGCTCGTTCGTTTCCGGGTTGGTTTCGCTCTGGGCGATGATTTCCTGCTGTTTCTGGTGAATCTGGTTGGCGTAGGCCTTCGCATCCTGCCCGTCGGTCATGACGCTGGTCAGGGCGAGCATGGCACGGATCATGACTTTCTCGTAATCCTCCCCCGGATACGAAACCGAACAGTCGTCGGTTAGCATGGAAACCGCCTTTTCCGCCCCCTTTTGCCCCCGTTTGGCGTCGAGCAGATCGAACTGGTCGCGTACCTCCCGAAGCAGTGTCTCACTTCGCTTGAACTCCCCGCGACACATGAGCATCATCGCTTCTTCCAGCTTCATCACGTCCCGACTTTTGGCGTTCGCTTTTTTGACTTTTTCCTTCGCCAACCCCTCCGACGCCCGTTCCAGATTGTTCTGGTAAAAATCGGAACGCACCGCCAGCACGTTCCGGCTGTAGTTGTGGCAGCCTGCCGCAGTAAGAATCAACAGTAGAAACAGAAACCGCTTCATTTTCAATTTCAATGTCCGTTACGCATTTTGGCCCCAAGGGAAACATTGTACGCCTTGCTCAATTCGCAGCTTTCCTTGACCGACGTGCCGTCGCTTAAATGAATCAACTCCAACGACAACCGGTAATCCCGCTGCTTGTCCCGATTGCTTTGCGTTGTGCCGCTGGTCAGCTTCGCGAAAAGCAGGTACTCGAACGGCTGCCCCGCTTTCTCCAACGACGCCTGCAATTTCCGCTGATTCTCCGGCAGGAACAGATCGTCCATGCGGAACCGGTTTTCCCGAATCGCCGGCGTAACGTAACGACGACTCACCGACGTGAACTGCCCGCTGTGCATGATCGCCTGATCGATCATCTCGTAAAGCTCGTCGCGGTAGTCGGTCAGCTCCTCCGCCGAGTAATTCTCCACCCCGACAAAACAAATTCGCTTGTTCCCCGCACCGCCCGCCGCAGCCAGCAGTCGTCCCACCGCCTCGTCCACCAGCGGTTTGTACACTTCCTGCCCCGCACTGTGGCTTCCGGAAAGTTGCTTGCTCCCCGGATGAAGCAGCGTTCCGGTCTGCCCCTTGCAGCCCGCGAATACCAGTAAAATCAACAACGCGCCATACGGAACCAAATTTTTCATGACGAAATCCAGTAAAACAGGTTTTTGTAGATCGTATCCCGGTACGTGTTCATAAAAAAGAGAAATGCAATCCGTTTCACGACGCTTGCTCCCTATTTTCACTTGTTTTATGTACCCAGTACCAGCGGGCAGGATACTCTATTTCCCAGATTCCCGCAAGAGCAAATCGAGAATGGGGACGTTGCTGATCAACGTGTCCGGATGGTTCCGCAACTCTAAGAGCGTCATCCACGCGACCTGCCGCACCTCCCGATTCGGACAAAGCCGCCCCAACGCCTCGTCATGAGCCTCGACCCGCCACCAGGAAAGGAGCACGTTCCACGGCGTTACCGATTCGCAGAGCTTTTCCACGGGCGAAATTTCCAAACCCAGCTCCTCCTGAAATTCGCGAACCAACGCCTGCCGCTCCGTCTCTCCCGGTTCGATTCCCCCACCGGGAAAACACCACTTCAACGGCGCGACGACCGCCTCGGAACGCTGGATTACCAACGCCCTGTCCCCACGAAAAAGAATCCCCACCACCCCGATTCGGGCATATTTTTTAGCGTCTGTACTCATGCAAAAAAATTCCGGTGCCTCGCCGAAACGGGACACCGGTCGAAAATTTCTACTGCGGAAAAAACCGCCGTTAAACGACATCAGTCAACATTGTACGACGGGTCGCCGTTGGAACGGGTCGTCAGGAAGAAGTACGCCGCCGGGTCGATATCTTCCGACAGGTTGTGTACCGAGTTGTCCACGTAAGCGTGAATGATCACGCCGTTGTGCTGCGAGCTGGGGCCGTAGCTCCCTTCTTCGCTGTCGCTGGTCTGATCCGAAGAACCGAGCGTGAAGCTGCTCTTGGTGGTGGTCCAGGGATACGGGTTCTCTTTGTAATCCCGGTTCAGGTTGGTGCAGGGATCGCTGTAGTCCGCATCGTCGTCAAACTTGTTGGCCTCGTATTCCGACGGATGCCAGTAGGCGATGTTCGTCGTCGGCTGCGCGAGGGTACCCATCTCGTCGTCGTACGTGAAGACGTTGCATTCCAGACCCACCACCCAGCGGGAATAATACTGCTCGATCGATTCCGTCAGGTACAGCGTGTTGGACGTACCGTCGGAAATCTGGCCCAGTTTCATGTTGGAACCGATGAACGTCGCTCCGTCCGGTTCCTTTTTATTGCACGTATTGCTTCCACCGCTGGAGCTGCCCATGCCCATTTTCCAAAGCGATTCGGTCGAAGCCGAAATGACTTTGTAGTTGGTGATGGCCGGAGAATCGGATTCTTCGCCCGTGGTCGGAATCTTGGAGTTCCCGGAGAAGCTGGGGCAGATGTAGGCGTTGACCGTTTCCGTCGCCACCTGCTTGAACACCGTGTTGGAGTTCGCTTCGCTCAGGGATTTCTTGATCAGCTTTTCTTTCTTCACGCGGTCGTACATGTCGGCGCGTTCCACATACGGAAGCAAATCCACCAGGAAACTGCATCCGTCATAAGCCTGCGTGCCCGAACTGGAGGCATTTTTGTGCCCGGCATCCGGCAGCTTTTTCTTCGCGCTTTCGTAGTTCAACGCGGCGAGCGTAATCTGTTTTTCTTTGTTCGTGCACTGCATACGCTGTGCCGTTGCACGAGCCTGTTGAACCGCCGGGAGGAGCAACGCAATCAGCATACCGACGATTGCAATGACCACCAACAGTTCGACCAGGGTAAAACCCCGGCGAGTTACGACTTTACTCATCGTACCATCTCCCTTATGAAAATGAATGAAAGATATGAAATGGCGGGTGCATACGACACCACACGATATTCCTTTGTTTCAGCATTCGCAATACGAACGCCGTGACCGTTTGGTTCACGCCCCCAACAAATTTCTCTCCATTATACATCACAACGAAGGTTTTGTCCAGAGGCAAAAAGCGGAGGATTTCTTTTTCAGATATTTTTTTCTCTGCTTTTTCTATTGGCACAATTATTGCTTATTTACTTGCGAAACTACGAAAGTATGTGTCACCCCATGAGCCTTCCGCAGTTTTTCCCCAAACTGCGGGAGAAAAAGGAAGAGGTTCGCGAGAACCTTTCAGGCCGTAAGGCCCTACCTGCCAAATTTTTATAGGGTGGTCGTCTCCGTGATTCTCCCCCAAGAATTACGGTTCGGAAACGGTGGTTTTCTTTTATAGCCGCGGTTTCTGACGGACTGCCTTCTTAGATGGATGGAACAGCCCCCCAACTGTTTCGTCCATCTGTTTTTTCTTGCCCCCTCTCTCCAGCCAACTCACTGCTAAAGCAAACGAAATGGTTAATGCCATTAACCATTTAAATATAAATCGTTCGCCAATTTTTTCCGCCTGGCCCACGATTAGTGTATCATTTTGCTGTATCGAAATGATACAATGTTTCAAAATAATACACTATTTCGGCGACGTGGTGGGGGGTGCCTGGAGCCATTTTTGCCATTTTCCAGAAAAATTTTTCCCCCCCATACCTGGGTGCAGAACGTGTAATGTCTGGACCATCCGGGTCGCTTTTTCCGGTTGGCCCAGGGCGTCGTAGAGCAGGGCGAGATGGTATTTCGCCTCCCACCAGTCATCGGATTGCGTCGGGGAATGCTTTTCCACATCCCGCCATTGCGACTGGGCGCGGGAAAGGAGATCGGGATTCTTGCCGCGAATCGCTTCGTCCGAGAGAATCCGGCTCCACGCGAGTTGGATATCCCGGCGTTTAGGGTATTTTTGGGCGAGTTGTTCGTATTCCTGAAACGCCTCGTCCGTTCGTCCGACCGCCAGCAGCGCTTCCGAGGCCATCCGTTGGCGTTCGTTCCAGACCTTTTCGGGGAACGTTGTTGCTTCTTTTTGCAGCGCTGTCCAGACCACCAGCAGGAGTTGAGCCACCTTTTTTCGCGAATCTTCCGTCGTTCGTTTGCGGAACAGTTCGTACAGTTTGCGAAAAATGGCGTCGAGCGTCTGGGCATGGCCGGAGCCACCGACCTGGGTAAGTTTTTCCAGAAGCGGTGCGATTTCCGCCTCACGTCCCTGCGAAACGAGCGTCAGCACCAGCAGGCATTGGGCTTCGGTGCGGATTTCGCCGGACAGTGTGGCGTCGTCGAGCCGTTTTCGGAGCCATTTCTCGGCATGCGTCGCGGTTTCCGGGAGGTAATCCAGCCGCCAGCGAACGGGGCGGAGCGTTTCTTCCGGCGGCAACGGCTGCTTTTCTGCCCACTGGATGGCTCCGCGAACGGCACGGCGGAAGGTGTCGGGGGATTCCGCCTGCTGCGTGGCAAGCTGCGTCAGGTATTCCTCCCATGCCCGCAGTGCCGAACGTACCGCCTCGGTATGCCGTGGGTCGTCGGTGGGAATCCGCGCGGCGCGAATCATGGCAATATCGACGGTTTCGTTCGCTTTTTTCCGAATCCGCGAGAGTTTTTCCAGCTTTTCCAGCACGTCGAGGATGTTCGGGTCGCTCTTTCCAAAATAACGGTAATGTTCCACAAGCACCGCTTCGTACGTCTCCATGGCTTTTTCGAGTGGCTCGGAAGTTTTCTGAAACGGGGCGGCATCCACCGCGTCGTTCAGCAGCTGCGCGGCAAGGGCGACAGCGACGTGGTGATTTTTCATTGCGTCGGTCTGTTCGGGGAACGTGATGGAGATTTTCCGGAACCATGCGAGGGATTCGTTGATTTGATTTTGCTGGTACAGGATCGCCGCAAGTTGTGAACCGACGAGAACGGCGTTTGGGGCATCTTTCAACGCGACGGCCCGCGTCCATGCTTTTTCACACGCCAGCGCCGCCTTTTCCAGATCCCCCGTCCGGCAGGCACTGTCCGCCGCCAGCATCAACAGGGAAAGGTCGCCGGAATTTCCCTGTTGCTCCATGGCTTGTGCAAGGAGCCTCTCCGCCTGCCGTACCCATCGGGGCGTATCGTTTTTCCGAATCTGATCCAGCACCGCCATGACGTCGGTATGTCCCTGCTTTGTGGCATCCTCGTCTTTTTCCTCCACCGCCTTTTCCCACAACCGCAAAAACAGCTCCAAAATGGCCAAATCCAGCTCGCCGCACTGCCCAAAAACATCTTCGGCGAAGGAGTTTTTCAGAAATTCCTGCGCGGTCGCGTAACGTTTTTCCAGCGTCCAGAGCCGGAGCTTCTCCGCCGCAATCCGAAGGGCCATTGGTTCGGATTGTGGGTGCAGCTCCATCGCTTCCAGTCGCTTGCGACACGATTCCGTATCCCCTAAAAGTCGATAACAGACCGCCTCGGCCAACCGTGCGTCCCACACCAGCGGCGAATCCCCCGGAATGCCGTGTAAAAGTTGTGCCTGGGCCAATGCCTGCTGGATGGCGTTGATCCGATCCATGCTCTCTGCTGGGTACGTTTCTCCCTGAAAGAGCAGCGCGACCAGAAGTTGGAATCGCGTTTTGTTTTGCAGCGACACGATCTCCCAGACCGACAGTTCCACGTCGTCGGACGTTCTGCTTCCGTGGGATTTTCTGCGGGGAATTTCCTGCGGGATCGTTTGCAGACGCGTATCGACACTACGGAAAATCCGAATCGCTTCCCGGATTTTCGCACGGGCGTCGTCCGGGGTCGTCTCCTCGAAAAACTGCTGCCGGGCACGTGCTAAAATCGCCACGCCCCACTGGTAGTCCATCAAAGCCCGTCCCAGGTTGTGCGGAAAATCTTTCTGGAATTTCGTGTAAATTTCCTCAGCCTGCTTCCACGGTTCCTCCCGCGACGATGGCGGCGACGCCAACGACTTTTCCGCCAGCACCCGCAAAAGCTCCACGGCCATTTCCACCGCCATGGTTGGCGAGTCTTTCCGTGTCATCCGCTCCCGGCAGTGCTTTTCCGCCAGCCGGTACTCCCCCCGTTCCAGCAATTTTTCCAGAAACACCTTCTCCCACGGCTCCGGAATAACGACGCTCCCCTCCTCCCCGAATGCCAAAACGCTCAGGCAGAAAAGCGGCAGCCAGCAGGTTTTTCGGAAAATCGACATCGTTTCGGTCAGGAATCAGGTTTCTTTCGGTACGGCAAATTGAATGCGGACAAAACGGGCTTCGCGGGCAAGGTCGTACACGTCCAGAACATTCTCCAGCGGTACGTTTTCGTCAATATTCAGGATCACCGGCATTTCGGTGCTGTTTTCCGCAACCGCGAGTAATAATGCCCGAATTTCCTCCAATTTTCGATACCGGGTTCCAGATACGTCCCAATATGGCCCACCGTCGTAGTGAATCAGGATCACAATCTCGCCCAAATCCAGGATTTCCGGCGGAATCTCGACCGGTTCCATGCTTTCCGCATTGCCAAACGCATGGGCGACCGGGGTCGGCAGCAATTCCTCCAGCTGCTGGAACGTCGAGGTGCAGATGAAAAAAATCAGAAGCTGAAAAATCACGTCGATCATCGGCGTCATTTGCAGCTCCATCGATTCTTCCTGCCGGTACAGGGATTTCCGCTTCATGGCACCACCGCAAACTGAATGTCGTAAACGCCCGCTTTCGCTGCGTCGATTAAAATCGGCTGAATCACGCGATACGGAATCTTTTTATCCCCCCGAATCCGAAGTTGCAGCCCACGGCCCGCCCGGTTCTTTTCAGACGCAAGCAACGCTGGAAGCTCGTTGGGCCGAATCTCCCGGCTCCCGATGAACATTTTCCCCTCCTCCGGAAGGGAGAGCGTCAGCCGAGGCGTGTCGTCGTCTTGGGCCGGTTCCCCATGCTCCGCCTTCGGCAACGCGACCTCCACCGACGCTTCCTGCCGTGAAAAATGGCTTGCCACGAGGAAAAAAATAATCAGCAAAAACACCACGTCGATCATCGGCGTCATGTTGAATCCTATCGAACGGCTCCGTCCCCGTTGCGGTGTTTTCATTTCCGCACGCTCCGATTCTGGCTGCGACGGTAACGCTTCAGCGGCGTGAAAATATGTTGGACGGCAAACGTCACCTCCGCCATGAGCTGATCCACCCGATTACGAAAAAACGCGAACATCCCCAACGACGGAATCGCTACGATCAGCCCCTCCACCGTCGTGACCAACGCCTGGTAAATCCCGCGTGCCAGCTCCGGCCCCTGCGCCGACCCCTGCGTCGCGGCAATCTGCTGGAACGCCGCGATCATCCCCAGCACCGTCCCCAAAAGCCCCAACATCGGCGCAATGTTCCCAATCACCGAGAGGATCTCCACCTTGCGGTACAGCTTGGCCGACTGCTCGCCCACTGCGTCCTCCAACGCTTTTTCCACGTCGCTCCAGTCGCCGTCGCTTTCCATCAAACCCTGGCTGACCACGAAAGTCAACGGGCAGGGATTCGCACGGCAAAGTGTGTCTGCCGCCTGAAGCTGCCCCTGCGAAAGCAATTCCCGCAGCTTTTGGGCCGTTTCGGGAGGTACGATCCGATTTTTCCGCAGAGAACGGCTATTTTCCACTGCCAACGCCACCGCCGCGATAGACAGCAGGCCGATGATCAGTCCGACCACTCCGCCGGACGCGATAATCTCATACATGTTCCGCTCCTTCTTTAATGCGACTATAGCGGAATCCGAAGAAAAAGTCAAGATTAATGGTTCATGGTTCATTAGGGGGCCGTGACGGATGGACCTTATTATATTATAATCTACAATCTATAATCTATAATCCAGCCCCACTTGCCAAATGACAAAAAAGATTTATGATAGGGATATAGAGAGAATAGAGACATAGAATAAAAGCGAAAAGGTAAATTTCCGTTCACCCACCCGCAGCCGCAGGACTCCACATTGGGCACCTCAAGAAAAATCCGCTACAATCTGGACACGACGCATAGCGACGAGGAGTTGTTCGAGCTGTTCCGCAGTACGAAAAACACGGCGTGGCTGGAACAGTTGGTCTATCGGTACGAACACGACTTGTACAACTATCTTCGTCGTTTTCTGGGGGATTCGCAGTATGCGGAGGATGTTTTCCAGGCGACGTTTTTGCAGATTTTTCTGAAGGCCGACCAATTCGACACGAGTCGGAAATTCCGTCCGTGGCTTTATATGGTGGCGACGAATCAGGCGATCGACATGCAGCGGCGGAACAAGCGGTTTCGTCATGCCAGCCTCCAGAAGAACGTGACGCCGTGCGACGAGTTCGAGGGGGTTTCGCTGCTCGACATGCTTCCGGGGGAAGCGCCGACGCCGGAGGAGCGGGCGATGGCTCAGGAGCGGGCCAACAGGATGCACGAATTTATCGACACGCTTCCGCATTCGCTGCGGGACGTGGTTATGTTAATTTATTACGAGGGGGTCAAGTATCGGGAGGCGGCCGAGGTTTTGGGGGTTCCGGTGGGGACGGTCAAGAGTCGGCTGCACAACGCGATGAAGCGGATCGGGGCATGGTTGCGGGCGACCGACAACGAGGACAGTTCCTGATGGTTTTTCCCTGAAATTTCATTTTTTGAGGAAAACAAAACCGGCAGTTATCGCGTAACACTATCAAAGCCCGGAGAATAAACGGGGGTTTTATTCGGCCCGGATGGGGATTATTAACAAATGAACGTTTATGATGAAGATATTCTGATTGGTTATATTTGTGGCGCTCTGGAAGATGACGAGGCGGCGGCAACGGCGCAGCGGCTTCGGAACGACGCGGAATGGAATCGTCAGTACAAACGCCTGCTTTCCACGTTTCGTCCTGCGTTGGCGGTACGGGAGCAGCAGGCACGAGATATGGTTCCGCCGGTGGGTTTGGCGGAGCGTACCATTGCATTTCTTCGTCAAAACGCTCCGGTTCCTTCGCGGATCCTGGTGTTGCCGGATGGTCGGGAGGAGTTTGCGGGGAACGATTCGTTTTCTTCTGCTGCGGTGGAGGATATTTCCACCCAGGACACCATCGTCAATGCACTTCAGGAAACGCAAGCCATTCGGAGTGGGGAAGTTGTCTCGCGTCCTGCCCCTTCGGAGAGGGACGGCGTTCCTGAGGTGGTGGTGGAACATGCGGCGGCAAAGGATGCTTTTTGTTGGCGTTGGGTGGATGCGGTGGTCGCGGCGTCGCTTTTGGGGGTGGTTTGTCTGGCGTTGTTTGAGGCGGTTCTTTTTGCCCGGCACGAATCGCGTGTTGCTGTTTGTCAGAACAACATGCGGGAAATTGGCAGAGCGTTGCAGCAGTATGCGAATTTGCACAACGGGGATTTGCCTTCCGTACGGAGTGCCACGCGGTCGGAGTGTCGGGTCGCCGGGATTTACGGGCCGATCCTGATGGAATTGAAAGCGATTTTACCGCAGCATCTTTGTTGTCCGGACGTGACGCGGGCGACTCATGATAAAATTCCTGCGTTTTCCGAGCTTTTCGACATGGACGCGGCGGCGTTGCGGTTGCAGCGTTCCCGGTGGGGTGGGGATTATGCGTTCAATGTGGGGCATAAAAAAGAGGGGGTGTTCTACGCACCTTCGCTGGCCAATCGTGAGGTTCACCCGCTTTTGGCGGACGCACCTTCCGGGGACGCGTCGTCGCTGGCAACGCCCGCGCATGGGGACAACGGGTACAATGTTCTTTACAGTGACGGACACCTTCGTTTTCAGAAAGAGATGGAGTATTTTGGCGACAATATTTTTCTGAACGCCAACCATCAGTTTGCCATTGGCGAGACGGACGACGACATCGTACTTGGCTCCAGCACCATGGAAATTGATTAAAACAACCTCAAAATCTCAAAAACCTCAAACCCCCAACCCCGATCCACCCAACCCCAACCTCAACCCAACCCCAATTATCAATTATCAATTATCAATTAATGAAGGGGGTTCTTCTTTTCCCACAGGGCTTGTTTTCTGAGTGGGGGCGTGGTAGAATAGGTCTGTTCATACGTTCTTTGTGGAGGAGGAAAATTCATGAAGTCACATCTGTTTTGGGGATTGCTGTTGCTGGGGGTTCTTTTGGGGAACGTGGCATGGGCGGAGATTCCCAAAGAATGGGGAACGTTGACGCTGGTACAGGAGATTGATTGTGTGAAGCAACTTCCGGATGCGGAATTTCCAGAACCGGGAGTGTCGGAGCTGCAATCGTGCGGGGGGGGGACCTGTCGCGTGCTCAGGCCGTCCGACGAGACCCCGAAGTACATGGCCTGGGAGGTGGGGAAAGGTTGCGATCTGGAGCCTGGGGGGGCTTATGTTCTGACCGTGGAATATCCAGAGGATGTTTCGCGATCGATGTTCCTGCATAATGGGGGGAATGAGACGATCAACGGCCTGGCGACGGGCACCACGACGGGCGACGTGCTGATGGGGCGTTATGTGAATCACAATCCGGAGTCGCTGCATTTTCCGTTGTCGGGGAAGATGGAGACGTGGAACGGGCTATTTTGGCTGCACGATCGGTTTTCGGAAATTTCCCGACCGCGTGGCAACGGCGAGCGTCCTCGGCTGCCGAAGGATGGTTTTTGGGTGCTTATCAGCCAGTCTTATGGATACCTGGATCCCACTTCGGCGGGGGCGGCGGTGGGAAAAATTCGGCTGTACCGGGTAAACGACGAAGCGAAACTGGAAGCGAAGATTCCGTATCCGCCCGACGATTTGCCGCGGCGGTATCTGTTCCAGCGTCCGGAGATGGCCGACGGGGTGGTGCTTTTGGGGAATGCGCCGAAAGAGCGTGAGCCACAAATGCGGGGCGTCGAGAATCCGGTGGACTGGTACGCGTACAAGATACGCTGGCAGCGGGCGATGGGGATGAACGTTTTCTGCAAGGATTTGTTGGAATTTGGCCACAATCAGGGGTGGAACGCGGAAAAGTACGGGGGCAACGACTGGGTCTATGAGCCGTTCTATAAAAATCAGTGGGATGAAATCGTGGCGTTGTGTGCCTCGCAGAAAATGCCGATCCTCCCCTATTACGAATACTACGGTTCGATTGGTGGGAAGAAGGCGTTGGGGCCGCAGAAACGGGCGGTGCGGATGTCCGGAGAGAAAAAATATACCCACATCTGGTGGTGCGAGCGGGCCAACGTCGATCTGTCCGATCCCGACACGTTGGCCGATTTCGAGAAAATTCTGGACTGCACGATCCTGAAATACAAGGACGGGGTAAAAACGGCCGACGGTCGCGTTGTACGTCCGGAATTTTTGGGGGCGTGGATACGGAACCGTCCGACCAGCAACCCGGTTAGTTTCAACGACCGGAATTTGAAGGATTTTGCGACTCAGGCCAACGGCGGAAAAATTCCGACCCGCAAGGAACTGAAAGCCGACCGGGAGCTGCGGGAGAAATATTACCGCTGGTGGTTTGGCAAACGGCGGGACTACGTGGAGGCGGTAGCGGCGTTTTTGCGGAAAACCGTGAACCCGAACGCGTTTGTGCTTTACACGACGGACACGTACGAACCGGGCCTGCCGATTCCGGCGCTGCTGGCGGGCGAAGGGAAAAAGGACGCGTGGAAGTACAAAACCGCCGTGGTCAACGACGCTCCGGAATTTTGGGAAAAGCAACTGGCGCAGGAGCGTTACGAAAAGCGATTCACCAAACAGATTCCGCTTTCCGAAGTGATGGAAAAGCACCTGTATCCGAAAGCACTGCAAAGCTGGCAGCTGGATTGGGGTGGACATGAGGTGGGGCATTCCGCACCGCCGCCCGACCCCGACGCCTGGCGGGACTCGCCGGACGCGATGTTCACATATACGATCCACCGGTTTTATTCTGCCGACGAGCAGATGGACGCGTTCCGTACCGGGGCGGGGCTGGCATGTATTCGGCATTTTCCGCTGAACGAGCATGAGCTGAACATCGACCGCGACGGCAAACCGTTGGAGCCGACCGGCTACTTCATTGCCGACGTGGAACGGGCCGGGGCGTTTTGCGTTTTGCCCGAAGTCTGCGCGGTGGCCAAGGGGGATCCGACCCGGTTGGGCTACCTTACGGGCAACACGTTTCAACGGGGATTTCCGGACGTGGTGCGGGCGTTCAACCAGGCGTATCTGGCCCTGCCTGCCCTGTCGAGTGAACTGATTCAGAAAGAAAAATATGGTCACGAGTGGATTCGCCGGATTGATGCCGGCCGAGGGCGTGTCTGGTACGCCGTCTGCAATCTGGCGTTCACGTCCGCGACCGTCCGTATCGATGATTTACCCCAAGGGACGCTCGTCCATTGCGTGACGGGCCAACGGTATCGCGTTTCCAACGGTTCTGTGAACATTCCGTGCGCCCCGATGTCCCTTCAATCCTTTCAGCTTAAAAAATAGATCATGAAAAAAATCCTGCAAAAACTTTTACATCTTTTCCTGCTTATTGGGCCGGGGCTGTTCTGCGTCGGCTACACCATCGGCACCGGAAGCGTCACCACGATGATCAAGACCGGTTCGGAGCATGGCATGACGCTGCTCTGGGTCGTTGCGTTGAGCTGTGTTTTCTGCGGCTTTCTGATGGAGGCGTACGGGCGATTTTCGCTGGTCACGGGGAAATCGTCGATCATGGCGTTCAAGGAACAGTTCGGCAAGCCGGTTGCGCTACTGGCCCTGGGGATGGTGGTGCTGGGGCAGTGGTTTTGCCTGTCGGGGCTGGTGGGGCTGTCGTCGCAGGCGGTGTACGAGTTGCTCCACCTCTACATTCCGGGGGTTGAAACGCTCGGCGTGCAGCGATTCGTCATTGGCGTGGCCCTCTGCATGATGGTGGCGGTTTACGCCATTCTCTGGTTCGGTAATTATTCGCGACTGGAAACGATCCTGTCGTTGCTGGTCACGATTTTGGGACTTTCGTTCATCGTTTCCATTTTTCTGGTTCCGCCGCGAAGTGCCCAGGTTTACGAAGGACTTTTCCCGACCATCCCCGCCGGGGCGTCGCTTTTGGTGGCGTCGCTTGTCGGAACCACACTGGCGGCCCCGACGTTTGTCGTCCGTCCGCTTTTGCTGCGGGGGAAGGGGTGGACGAAAAAAGACCTCCGGTTGCAAACCCGCGACGTCTGTTTCTCGGCACTGATCATGTTCATCGTCAGCGGTTCCATCATGTGCTGCGCTACCGGGGCGATCTACAACCACAACGGCCAGCCGATTCAAAACGTCATGGATATGGTGCAAACGCTCCGTCCGCTGGCGGGTGAGGGGGCGGTGGTGCTGTTCCTGGTTGGGCTGATCTGTGCCGGCATGTCGTCGATTTTCCCGATCATCATGGTGGCACCGCTTTTGATTGGCGACTACCAGAACGGTGAGCTGCAAATCCGCACCCCGCTGTTCCGGATTCTGGCCGCATTCGTCTGCTGCATCGGGCTGACGGTGCCGATTTTGGGGGCCAATCCGGTGTTCGCACAAATCCTCACGCAGATCGGGCAGGTGTTTGTCCTGCCGCTGGTGATCGGGCTGATGATGATTTTGATCAACAAAAAATCGCTGATGAAAGAACATGCCGCCGGGCCGGTGCTCAATCTGGGGATGGCGGCGGCGTTTGTCTTTTCGCTTATTATGTCGTATCAGGGCGTTTTGGCCTTTATTTCCACATTTTCCAAACCTTAATTCAGGAGAAAACTCATGCGAATGATTTCCCGCCGTGCCGCAATGTTTGCGGTACTTGTGATGTTCAGTGTCTCCGTGATGGCACAGAGCGTCGCCACCACCCCCACCGATCGGAAAGACGACTGGTGGCAGAAACGCCACAAAGCCAAACTCGAACAGGCCGCCCAGGGAGGAATCGATATCGTGTTCCTCGGCGACAGCATTACCCATGGTTGGGAAGGTGGCGGCAAAGAGATTTTCCAACGCTATTACGGCGACCGTAACGTCCTGAATATCGGTTTCAGCGGCGACCGGACGGAACATGTTCTCTGGCGTATCGAGAATGGCGCGTTGGACAACATCCAGCCCAAGCTGCTCGTGCTGATGATCGGCACCAACAACATCGGACACAACTCCAGCACGCCTGCCGAAACGGTGGAGGGAATCCAGCTGATCCTGAAAAAAATCGGCGAGAAGCTGCCGAACACGAAGGTTCTGCTGCTGCCGGTGTTCCCGCGCGGGGCCAACAACGAAGATACGCTTCGCAAACGGACGGTCGAAATCAACCAGGGACTTCCCGCCCTGGCCGACAATCAGCGGGTGATTTTCTTCGATTTCAACCAGCTTTTCCTCACCGACGATGGAACGCTGCCGCGTGAAATCATGCCCGATCTGCTCCACCCTAATGCGAAAGGGTACACGATTTGGGCCGAAGCAATGGAGCCGTTCCTCCGGAAATTCGTCTATCCGGAAACGACCGAACCGGTCGGCAAGTTGGACTCCGCATGGTGGAAGAACCGTCACGAACAACAATGCAAGCAGGCCGACGCGGGCGAGGCGGAAATCATCTTCATCGGTGATAGCATCACGCACGGTTGGGAAGGCAACGGAAAGGAGGTCTGGGCCGCGAATTACAACCTGTTCAAAGCACTGAATCTCGGCATTGGGGGCGACCGGACGCAACACGTCATCTGGCGTCTGCAAAATGGGGGACTCGGCAAATGCCAGCCCAAAGTGGCCGTCCTGATGATCGGCACCAACAACCTCGGCAGCAACTCAGTGCAGGAAATCGTGGAGGGGAACAAGTACATCGTTCGGATGCTGCGGGAAAAATTGCCCGGCACGAAAATCGTGGTGCTCTCCATCTTTCCACGCGGCGACAACAACGAATCGCCCCAACGTAAAAAGGTGGCGGAAATCAACGCCAAACTCCAGAAACTGGCCGACGGCGAGAACGTGTTTTACTTCACGTTCAACGACAAACTGCTCGCCCCTAATGGCGACATGGATCCCGCGAAAATGCCGGATAAAGTCCACCTCTCCCCCGCCGGATACACCCTCTGGGCGGAGAACCTGGCCCCTCTGCTGAAACAGTTGGGGCTGTAATTTTCACATCATCCATTTTTCAGGCTGCTTCCGAAGGCGTGGTGATTTTCGGGAGCAGCCTTCCTTCTTTGGGAAAGGTTATCATGAACGTATTACTTCTCAACGGCAGCCCTCACGAACAGGGTTGCGTTTTCACAGCACTTTCCGAAGTGGCGTCCGCCCTGAAAAAGAACGGCATCGACACGGAAATTTTCTGGCTGGGCAACGGGGCCGTTCGCGGCTGCATCGCCTGCGGACATTGCAAAAACGGAACCGGCTGCGCGTTTGCCGACGACACCTACTCCGCCTTTGTAGAAAAATTGAAATCGTGCGACGGACTTGTGGTAGGGTCTCCCGTTTACTACGCCGGGCCTGCCGGGAGCCTCTGCGCGTTTCTGGATCGGGTTTTCTACTCCGCCGGAAAGTACCTCAAAAACAAACCCGCCGCATGCGTCGTTAACTGCCGACGTGGCGGAGCCAGCGCGACGTTCGATCGGTTGAACAAGTATTTCACGATCAACCGTATGCCGGTCGTTTCGTCCAACTACTGGAACTCCACGCACGGCTTCACCCCCGAACAGGTGCGACAAGACGCAGAAGGACTGCAAACCATGCGGACGCTGGGCGATAATCTGGCCTTCCTCCTAAAAGCCATGAACGGAAACGAAATCCCGCAGGAAGAAGCGAAAATCATGACCAACTTTATAAGATAATTGATAATTAATGGTTAATGGTTTCCATCCTTTTTTGTAGGAATTGGTAACATGCTTACCATCCAGAAAACGGCCTGAATAAAAGCCATTAACCATTAATCAATTATCAATTACCCAAATAGTTGCCACCATGCCAGACGCAGCCCCTGGATGGGGTTCCGATTGGCCACCAGCACCGCCCCCGGCTCGAAACCGCAGTGCATCATGCAGTTTTGGCATCGCGGGTCGGTTCCTTCGGGGCCGAGCGTCTCCCACTTCGTGTTTTTCAGCATTTCGCGATACGTGGGGTAGTGGGCATCGGTCAATAGGTAACAGGGGGCTTTCCAGCCGCAGACGTTTCGGGTCGGATTTGCCCATGCGGCGCACGGCAACGTCCGACGTCCGGCCAAAAAATCCCGATACAGCGGCGTGGCGGTCAGGTTCAT
The DNA here is from genome assembly GCA_030535245.1 of Planctomycetia bacterium. Lineage (GTDB taxonomy): Bacteria > Planctomycetota > Planctomycetia > Pirellulales > Thermoguttaceae > RGIG3701. Next base: position 25,430 of record JAUNBJ010000008.1, read on the forward strand.
TCCGGCCAGCCGTTTTTCCAGCTCCTGGAATTTTTGGTGCGTTTCCTCCTTTTGAAGGAACAGCTTTTCCGCACAGGTTTCGTCGAACGTTTCGTAGGAAAACGCCGGAGCGAGCATGAGCCCCCCCACGTTCGCGTTCTGAAGCGTATGGCAGAGATCCACGATTTCATCCACCGACGATTCGCGGTAAAGCGTCGTGTTGGTGCAGGTCTGGAACCCGGCGGCATGCGCCAACCGCAACCCCTCGATTGCTGCGGCAAACACTCCGGAACGTCCGGCGGCCGCATCGTGGTGCTTTTCCATGCCGTCCAGATGCACGTTCAGGAAAAAACGCGACGATGGGCGAAACGTCTCCGCATGAAGATGTTTCGTCAATTCCACACCGTTGGTGCAGAGATAGACGTGGCGTTTCTGAACGTCGGTCAACTGCCGCACCAGCTCTCCAATTTCGGGATACAAAAGCGGTTCCCCGCCACAAATGCTGACGAGGGGCGCCCCGCATTCCGTCGCCGAATCCAAACATTCCTGAAGCGAAAGCCGTTCGGACAGATGGTCGGCATACTCCCGAATCCGTCCACACCCCGCGCACCGCAGGTTGCACGTAAACAACGGTTCCAACATCAGCACGAGCGGAAACCGTTTCGTGAACGTCAGCCTCTTTTTCAGAAGGTACTTCGCCATCGAGGCGGTCAGGGAAAAGGGAAATCGCATGTTTACTGCCTTGAAATAAAGCCCAAATCGAGGCCAAACACGAAAATCGTCAGGCCGAGGAACAACAGCAGCCCTGCGTAGGTCAAAATCACCACCAGGTTCTCGTTGGGTGCCTTGCCGGTAATCCCTTCGTACAGCAGGAACACCACATGCCCGCCGTCCAGCACCGGAATGGGAAGCAGGTTCAGCACCGCCAGGTTCGCGCTAATCAGGCAGACGAACATCAGCAACGTCGGCAGACCGTCGCGGGCCGCACCGTAGGCGATCTTCGCAATCAGCACCGGCCCACCAAGCCCCTTCGCCGAAACCTGCCCCGTGAACAGTTTTTCCAGCATGGTGTATACCATCGTCAACGCATTCCACGTCTCCACCGCCCCCATCGAAACCGATTGTCCCAGCGAACCTCGCAGAAATTCCCGCTGGCTCTCAAAGTTCAACCCGGTATCGACGGCAAACGTGTCGGCATATTCGGTCAGGGGAAGCCGGTATTCCTTCTTTTCCCCCTTACGGTCGAACATCGCGACGACAAACGAGTTGGCCAGCGGATACGACTGCATTTGATTGAAATAAATCGCGGGCAGAAAGCTAACCTCCTCTTTCAGGAAAATCCGTTCCGTTTTGGGGAGGAACGTTTTTTGAATCGCTTCTTCGTGTTCGGTCAGTTCCGTGTTTGGCGGCAGGATGTGCGTCAGTTGGATTTCCTTCAGCACGTCGCCGGGCTGAATCCCTTCCTTTTCCGCCTGCGAGCCGGGGAGCACCGACGCGACCCGATACGTCGGGCTGAATGCCAGCCCCAGTTCTGGAATCACGCAACCGCAGCCGGGATTGCCGGGAGCGGAGGCGAACGCATCTTTCAGGAACGGCATTTCCACAAGGGTTTCCTTACCGTCCGCCTTGCGAACACGCATTTTCACCAGGTCCTGCTTCTGGGCCAGCACGTGCATCCGCCAGGGGAGCGTCATGGGGTCGCCGACCGGCTGCATAACCCCCTCGATTTCCACATCAAGAAGGGTGTCGCCCGGCACGATTCCCGCCCGGCTTGCGGGGGAGGGGCCAGATTCTTCCAGACGCACCGCCTGCACCTGCCCCATCTCAAACACGACGCCAAAATTCCTCGCCCGCCGGGGTTCCAGCGTGACTTCCTCCACCGCCGCCCCCTTGAGGTATTCCTCACGAATACGTTGCTGGGAAACGGCATCGCCGCAGGTCGTGTTTTTCAACGCATCGCGACGGGCTTTTTTCGCTTCCGGGGTGGGACGAGCGTATTTCACCACCAGCGGCTGCCCCTGCCCCCGACCCACTTCACGCAGGTATTCGCGGTACTGGAGAACCGGTTTGCCGTTGATTTCCAGAATCATGTCGCCCGATTCCAGTTTTTTACTCGCCTGATACGCCGGCGAAGCGGGAATCACCGGGTTGTACTCTGAAAGCACGAGCGTTACGCTCTGCGTGGCTCCCAGCTGCGGTTGAAGAAAATACGTTTTCGGAAACACTTCCGTTCCCTGCGGCGTGTCGAGTCCCTGGCGGCGATACACCACCGGCAGCCCCTTGTCGAGATGGTCGCCCAACGCCACGTTTTTCAGGATGTCGTCGAAATATGCCGTTTCGTTGCCGCTGATGGAGAGAATCTGGTCGTCCGGCTCCAGTCCCGCTTCCCACGCCGGCAGTCCGGGAGAGACGTCGCCCAGAATGCACGGCAGCTTGTACGTTCCCAGCATGAACGCCGCCACCGCCGCCACAAACGCGAAAATCGTGTTCATCGCCACTCCCGCCACGATGATGGCCAACCGCTGCGGCACGCTTTTCGACTGGTAACTTCGCGGGTCGTTGATGGTGCGTTCCGCCTCCGCGATCTGTTCGTCGGTCAGGATATCCTCCGGACGCACTTTGGCGTCGGTGTTCTTCTCCAGAAGCTCGCGGGCCGCACGTGCTTTTTCAAGACGGTCTTTCAACTCGCCGGGATTGTCCTCCTGCCCCAGCATTTTCACATACCCGCCCAGCGGAAAGACACCGATTCCATATTCCGTCTCGCCGTACTTGAATTTCAGCAGCTTCAACCCGAAAAAGTCGAAGCCGAGATAAAACTTGTCGCACCGCACGCCGCACGCTTTGGCCACCAGAAAGTGCCCCAGCTCGTGTACGAAAATAATCAGTCCCAACGCAAGGGTGCACAACAGAACCGCTTTCCAGAACGCAAAATCCAAAGCGGCCAACAAAATCAGATCGTTCATGAGTAAATTCCTCGTATTTCTTCGTCCAACGCAATTAAATCCTCAAGCGTCGGCTCCGGTTGAAAAGCAAACGTCTCCATCACGTCTCGCACAAACGGAACGATTCGGTCGAAACGTAATTTTCCCTGAATGAATCGCTGCACGGCCACCTCGTTCGCGGCGTTCAGCACCGCACCGGCATTCCCCCCCGCAGCGGCCGTCTCCAGCCCCAGTCGCAACGCTTCGTAACGGGGGCGGTTCGGGTCGGGGGCGAAAAAATCCCAGTGCAAATTTTGTGTCCAGTCCATCCGGTTGGCCGGCCCTTCCGGGAAACGCTCCGGCCAGCTCAACGCGTATTGGATGGGAAGCCGCATGTCCGGCGGGCTGATCTGGGCGATCACCGCCCCGTCGCAGAACTCCACCATGGAATGCACCATCGACTGCGGGTGAATCATCACTTCCAACTGTCCACGGTCCAGCTCGAAAAGCCATTTGGCCTCGATAATCTCAAGCGCCTTGTTCATCAGCGTGGCGGAGTCCAGCGTCACCTTCACTCCCATGTTCCACGTGGGGTGACGCAGCGACTCGTGGAGCGTCACCGTTGCCAGCGCGTCGTCGGCATGTTCCCGAAACGGTCCGCCGCTGGCCGTCAGGATGACCCGCCGCAGCTCGTGCCGTTTCCCCGCCTGCAACGTTTGGAAAAGGGCGCTATGCTCGCTGTCCACCGGAACGATTTTCGCCCCTGTCTGCCGCAAAAGCCGCGTCACGACGCTTCCACCGACGACCAGGCTTTCCTTGTTGGCCAACGCGATCTGCTTCCCCGCCTGTACCGCCGCCACGGTGCTTTCCAACCCCGCACGTCCCACGATGGCCGAAACCACCATGTCCACCTCCGGCAATGCCGCCGCCTGGGATAAATACGATTTCCCCACCCAAAGCTCCGTGCCCGGTGGCAAATCCGGTCTCCATCCAGACGCCTCGCTTGTGTCGGTGAGAATCACGTACCGGGGCCGCACCCGCCAGGCCTGCGCTTCCAGCAACGCCCGATTCCGATGGCCGGAAATCGCCACGACCCGAAACCCGCCGAGGGATTCGACCACTTCCAGCGTGTTTCGTCCGATGCTTCCCGTCGAACCCAGTACCACAATATTTTTCATAAATCGTAATTATAGCAGAATCTTAAATCCAAGGAAGGGGCAATCGAAGGAACTTGCCAAAAGAGCGTTTCCAACGGTATTACGGCTTCTGGTTTCTCGTTTACCTCCCCATGTGGATGGCACGATGGATGTACCACCGGCCCGAATCGATGGTGGCGCAAAGGGTGACCCACAGGGAAACGACCAGCGTCACGTAAAGCCATTTGGGTTCGGCACCTTCCGGGAAATTCAGATAAAGCAATGCACATGCGCAGGTGATGCACTGAAAGACCATCTTGACTTTCCCCGACCATTGTGCTCCGAAATTGTGCCCCTTCTGTTCCAGAAAGCTACGCAGTGCCGTCACGATCATCTCGCGTGCCAGGATCAACGTGGCCATCCATGGCTGCACCAGTTTCCAGTCGGAGTTCATACGCGGCTCGGCGGCCAGAAAGACAAAAGTGCCCAGAATCAAAATTTTATCGGCAAACGAATCGAGGATACGCCCGACCTGGGTGCACTGGTGAAATTTACGCGCCCACCAGCCATCGACCAGATCGGTCAACGCCGTGATAAGGAACAGCACGAACGCCGGAAGGTACTGCTCCACGGCAATCAACGCGAACAATATCGCCGACAGCACCAGCCGAAGCGAACTCAAAACGTTGGGAACGTTGAGGTTTTTTTCTTTTTCAGTCATGAGGTTCTCCCAAAAGAAAGTTTTCTCCTCCCATTATAATAAATTGGAGGAACTTTGGCAACAGGGGAATTTGAAAACGCCGCTTTTCTTTGAAAAAAAGGGAGCGGATACTTGTTTTGAACGAAACGAGATGGTAAAATCATGAGCGTAACGTTGGTTTTTTTATCAGGCTCCTTCTAAAAACCGCTTAATTGGGTTTTTAGAAGTTGCCATCATCTATTTCAGGGAAAGGAATTAAAATGAAGAACGTGTGGAGTTGGATGGTTTGCGTGGCGTTGTGCCTGATTTTGGCCGGGTGTGATACGCCCAAAGCGAAGCAGGTGAAGGAAGAAGCCCAGGACGGCGCCGCGGCGGTCGAGGAGAAGGCCGAAGAAGCTGCCGAAGCGGTTGAGGAGAAGGCCGAGGAAGTGGCGGAAGCTGCGGAAGAAAAGGCCGAAGCTGCCACCGAAGCGGTTGAGGAAAAGGCGGAGGAAGTGGCGGAAGCTGCGGAAGAAAAAGCCGAAGCTGCCACCGAAGCGGTTGAGGAAAAGGCGGAGGAAGCGAAAGAAGCTGCCGCCGACGCCGCCGAAGTGGTGGAAGAAAAAGCGGAAGCCGCCGCCGAAGCGGTCGAGGAAAAGGTCGAGGAAGTGAAAGACGCTGCCGCCGATTTGCTGGAGGATACGAAAGACGCTCCGGCCGACGAAGCGAAATAACGGGATTCCCCCCCTGCATTCAAAAACCCCACAGACGAATCGCCGTGGGGTTTCTTTTTTTCAGGGAAGTTTTCCGTAAAAGAAACCGCTTCCACTGGAACCGAGCAGGATCAGCCCATCTTCGTGCGGGCTGAATTGTAAGGCGCCGCAACGCCAGGTGGGAAGTCCGTCGGAAAGGGGCGTCCATGTTTTTCCATCGTCGTCCGAAAGCATGGGGGGATTGCATTGAATGACATCGTGATATGGGTCGTCTTTCCCACCGATCAGGAGGCGAGTGGGGCGTTTGGGATCGACGGCGACGCAAAAAATTCGCGGGTCGTCGTGGAGTTGCGACCATTCCTTTCCGTCGAAACGCCAAAGCCCTTTCTTCTGACCACGAAACGCCGCCAGCAGAACGCGTCCCCGTGAATCGACCGCAAGACGCCCCGCCGCCTGTGGGCCTTGGAGTGGTTCAAAATGGAAACCGTCGGTCGTTTTCCAAAGGTTGGTTTTTCCGGAAACGTAAAACGTTCGTGGGTTTTGGGGATCGGCAGCAATCCAGCCGAGCCGGTCGTCGGAGAAAATCGGTTTCCAGTTTTCCCCAGAATCCTCGGAGAAATACAACGTCCCGTTCACGACCATCCACACGTTGGTGGAGTCGTCGGGCAGGGTGTAAATCCCGGTCGCCTGGCAGTGGGCGTATTCCGGCAAACCCCGTTTTGGGCCAGCCAACGGCGTGAACATCGCGTCGCTTCCCAGAACGCCACGCAGTGCTCCGCCGCTGTGTCCCATCTGTCCGGTCGAAACATAGACCGTACCGTCTTTGGCAAACGTCGCGTCGCCGCCGCCCCCCCACGGCCCCAGCTTGGGGACAGCCCCGCGAAACGTCCAGGTTTGTCGGTCGTCGGTTGATTCCCAAACCTTCCCCGCATCCATCGCCAAAAAGAACGAACGGTGTTCATGATACGGGTCGAACCGGAACGCGGTGCAGCAGAGTCCCGAATACCCCCGCCCCTTCCACGCTCCGGTTTCGGAAACTTTCTGGGCCGTCAGGTCTTTCCAGGTCTTTCCTCCGTCGAATGACGCCACGACGTATTCCGCACCGGCGCCGTAGAGGTGGTCGGGATGCTTCGGGTCGATCGACATCACGGTCAGTCCCATGCCGCTGGGGTAGGCGGTTTCGCAGGTGAAAACCCCTTCTTTGGAAACCCCTTTTCGCAGCACCGGTTTCCAGTTTTTCCCCCCATCGTTCGTCAGGTAAACGACCGCGCCATTCCACGCACTGTCGCTTGTAATCATCACGTCGGGGTTCGACGCGCTTACGGCAAATCCCTTGAACCTTGCGGTGAAATTTTCATTGGAATGCGTATGCAACCGCAACCCGTGATGAATCCCCACCCACGTTTTCCCCCCGTCGTCGCTGCGGAAAATCCCTCCCGGCAGGCACGTTTTCCCCTCCACCGGTTTGTGATTTCCCAACGACGTCCAGAGAATATCGGGATTTTTCGGATGCGTGAAAACCCGCTCGACGTTTCCATGCGGCAGACCGTTGATTCTCAGCGTCCACGTTTTCCCCCCATCGTCGCTGCGGAAAATCCCCGTCTTGTCCACCGCCGCAAACAACGTTTTCCCATCGCACGAAATTGCCGCCGACACGATGTTCTTTTCCAGCGAACCTGCCTGTTCCCAATGCTCCCCCAGATCAAAGCTCTCCCAGATCGCTCCCCAAAGCGGTTTGCCGGGAGAACCCCAACGTCGGCTGGAACCGCCAAACGCGAACAGGTGATTCGGATCGCGGGGGTCGAACACCACCTTCTCGATCGGTGCGGAATAATAATATTCGGCAATTTTGGGGAACCCGTTCCGCTTCTCGACCCACGTTTTGCCCCCATCGTCGCTGCGATACGGCCCGCTCATCGTGCCTGCGAAAACCACCTCCGGACGCGTCGGGTGGAACGTCGTGTCGCCCACCTCCGGACTGCGCAATCCCGAAGTAATTTCCCAATGCTCCCCACCATCCCGCGAAAGACCAATCGCCAGCAAATCCCCCCCGACAAGCAGCCGTTTCGAGTCGTGCGGGGAAACCTCCATCGACGTGACCCATCCGCCGCAACCCGGCTCCTGAAGCGGTTTCCAGAACGGTTCCTCCGCAAAGACCGACATCGTAATCCACAACCACCCGACCGTCATCCAACGCATGATTTTCATCGATAGCATACTCCCATAAATTTTCATCTCAAGAAACAGTTAGAGCCGCATAGATTTTATACGGCTCTTTCTCGTCGTTGCGTATTCCGCATTTTTTATGCCCCCGTTGGAAGTTTTCTATCCGACATTGTTTCCCAACAAAGTCTTGAAAGGCCTTTCAAACCCCGTTCCGGTTCAAATGGTGAGTTCCAACTTCCAGACCCGTTGACGCATATCCTGCGGACACACATCTTGCCGGAAAGTGAAACCCCACTGTTTTTCCCACGAAAGCGGTTTGGAGGGTGCCTGAAAAACCACACGCAAAGGGAACATGAAAAAGTTATTTCGCGGCGTCTTTCTTGCAGCACTTCTTGCAAGCGGGCTTCGCGGCAGCTTTCTTCGCAGCCGGTTTCGCGGCGCGCTTCTGTGAAGCGGGCTTCGCCGCAGTGTTCGGCGCGGGCGGGGTGGCAGCTTTCTTCGCGGCAGCCTTCTTCACAGCCGGTTTCTCGGCGGCGGGTTTGGCGGCGGCTTTGGCAGCGGTCTTCTTCACAGCCTTCGGTGCTTTAACGGCGTCTTCCTTTTTTGCAGCTTCTTTTTTAGCCACGGTACTCCTCCAATCAGGTTTCCCTTGGAGTCTCAGAAGAAATCGACCGTCGATTTCTCGTGTGGAAACCGGTGCAAAACCGTTGGTTCGCGACCGGCCTTTCCATCCCTGGAAACTCCAACTAACTCAGTCAAATCCATGCGACGGAAAAAGTATTCCTTCAACTTTTTTCAACGTCACATTTTTTACTCCTCATAGATTATAATATTTTTAAATTTTTTGCAATGGATAACTTGTCATCTTTTTAAATTTTTTCCAAAATTTTTTCATTCAATGATAGGACGCTGGTCAACTTCCGGTCAGTACGACGCCATCTTCAACATCTGGTAATTCGAGAACGCGATCATGCCGAACATCATCGCCGCAAACATGCTGTTCATCGCAAACAGAAAAAACAACGCCATCGCCGCCGCCGTGCCTGTCGAAACCTGAAGCATCCAACGGAAACCATACGCGGGGGAAAGTCGTTGACAAAACTCCCGTGAAATCTGCCCTCCGTCCAACGGAAAAATCGGCAGCAGGTTGAGGATTCCCCAGAATAAATTTACCTGCGTCAGAAAAAGGAGGAAGAACGTGAGATTCCGACTCATCACCAACGGTATCTCCACGGAGGAAAACATGCACAGTACCAAATTTCCAATGGTGCGATATCCCATCAGATAAAAAATTCCCAACACGCTTCCCAGAAAGAGAAATCCCGCCAACGGCCCTGCGAAACTGATGAAAATATTCTCATACCACATCAGCCGGTGCGTTCGATCGTGAATCGTCAACCCTCCGAAACTGTAAAGCACAATCCGCGGCCGAAACCCGTAGTGCCGAATCACCACCGCATGCCCCATTTCGTGAATCAAAATGGAGAGGAACACGGCCAGCACCCAGAGAATCAATTCCCTCGCCCCGCCCGCACTCATGCCTAGGACGACCGACCAAAACCAGAACCACGGACTGACACGCACCGGGATTCCCAAAAGCTGAAACCGAAAATCGTAAGGGGATTGATTGGGTTCGTAAAACATGGCTTTCAACTAAATTTATCTTCGTTTCAAAATAATTTCCGCCGCCCGCGCCGCCGCTCCAGGCTGGCAAAACGTTTCTCCCAACTGCCGCAGTCGTTCCACACACGCCCTGTACGCAGCGTCGTCCTCCAACCACCGGGCCAGGTCGTTCGCCATCCAGAGACTCCGGTCGCGATACGTCAGGTATTCCGGAAACAACACTTCCTTCGACGCCTCGGAATCTGGCACGTACTCCCCATTATAATTCCGAAAGGGATTTTTTGCAACCAGCAGATTCACCAGCGTGATGTATTTTACACAACGGAAAAACCACTGTATCCACCAGGCGTAGCACGGAACCTGATACACAATGACCGTTGGCCTATGGTGATACAAAAGTTCCAGCGAAACCGACCCCGAAACTGCCAGGCAGCACTTCGCCCCGCGAATCACTTCCGGCGTCCTTCCCACATAGACCGGAATCTCCGTTTCCTTCTGTTCCTCCAAAAACGCGCGAATCTCCTCCGCCTGCTTTTCCTGATACGCTCCTATTGCGAACGTGATTCCCGCTCGCCGTGCCCGCAAATGCCGAACCACTTTCAGGAACACCGGCAGATGCGACAGGACTTCTCGATTTCGGGAGCCGGGAAGCAACGCGACCTCCACCGTCGGGGAAATCGCCGTGTCGCATTTATGCGTTTCGTCAAAAAACGGATGCCCCACATACGCAACCGCACACCCCTTTTCCTGAAGCCAGTCCCGCTCGAACGGCAGACCGCTGAACACCAGATCGGTGTACCGTCGCAATTTTTCCACACGACGCTGTTTCCACCCCCATACCTGCGGCGGCGAATAATAATAAACCGGAATGCCGTATTTCTTCGCCCGCTTCGCCAGGTGCCAGTTAAAACCCGGATAGTCGATCAGCACCACCGCATCCGGCTTTTCTTCGCGAAAAAAACGCTCCGCCTCGTCCGCCAACGCGAAGAATTTTCGCAGATTCCAAAGCACCTCCCCCACCCACATCACGGCCAGCTGGGTTAAATCGAACCGCACCTCGCACCCCGCATCCCGCATTTTCGGCCCGCCAAATCCAAAACACCATGCTTCCGGACACCGCTCGGTAATCGCGTGTATCAGGTTGGCTCCATGAATGTCGCCGCTGGGTTCTCCCGCCGAAAAGAAAATTTTCATGGCTCACACCCACAGACTTCGCAGATAAATTTCCAGCCGATCAAACAGGTCGAGCCGGATACGTTTACGCAACACCACTTCGGGCGAACGACGTATCTTCTGGTACAATTTGAAATACACCGTCACCAAAAGCCAAAGCGTGCGCCGGTATTTTTTCGGAATGGCCCCCATCAAAAACGACGCTTTCCCGTAGTATTTTCGCGTCCGTTCCAGATTCTTCCGAAGCACCGGAGATAAAAATTTTTTATCGCGTCGAAGGATGGCGTCGAGCATTTCTTCTCGCGGAATCCCCTCCAACGGCAAATAAACACGATCCATGTCGGCATCCTCCCGCACGTCCCGGAGAATGTTCGTCCATTGCAACGCCATGCCGCACGCAATGGCCGCTTCCTTCACCGGAGAATCGGATTCCGGCGTGATCAAAAGCGGATCCACCCCCCAAATGTGCAGGCAGATCAGCCCCACCGAAGACGCCACCTGATAACCGTATCGCTCCAGCTCCTCCGCCGTTTCGTACGCGTCTTTGTCGAGATCCGACGTCACGCCGTCCAGCACGTTGCAAAAATATTCCTGAGGAATCCGATAGTGATAAATCGTATCCGTCACCGCCGGAAGAACCCCGTTGACATGGTTCCGAAAATTAGTGAATACCGGCGTTATTCCATGTTTGAGCGTTTTCAGAAAATCCCGCCGAAAGTCGTCCAGCCGGTCGCGTCGGGTCGCCTTCGGAGCGTCGGCATCGGCCAGGTCGTCGGCACACCGCATGAACGCGTAAACCGCCGTCATGGCAAGACGTTCCCGGTCGGGAAGCGAATCGAGAGCGGCAAGAAAATTCGACCGCGACTGCTCCGCAATCTCCTCGCACTGCTCGTAACTTAACTGGGCGGTCTTCATAAATTATTCCGGCTTCCTGCCGATATAAATATAATACGGTGCCCGAAAAATCGGAATGTAGGGAATCTTTGCGAAATGCTCCTGAAATTCCACCGTTTCAAAATGGTGGTTCAGGTACGGAATGTGGTCGTGCGAAAGGTACACGTTGTCGGTGCTAAAATGAACCGGCCAGTAATTTCGCGTGAACCAACCATGCTGCCGATGCCCTTCGGAAGGCCATTTGCGACCCACGTAAAAATCCACAATGCCCAGGATTCCACCCGGACGCAAAATTCGCAACGCGTTGTCCATCGCCGCGAACCAGTCGGGAATCATCGTCAGCGAATACGAAAACGTTACGATGTCGGCACTTCCTTCTTCCGGTGTGAACTTCGTCGCGTCGGCGTTGACCGCCTGCACGTTCGTCCAGCCACGTGATTCGATACGCTTCTCCGCCACCCCCAAAAGCGACGAGGCCAAATCGACGATGTAAACCTTCTTCTGCTTCGGAATACGGTCGGCCACAAACTCCAAATTCGCGCCCGTGCCGCCCCCCATGTCCACCCAGACCGCGTCTTCCCGCTCTGGAACGCACTTCATCATTTCCTCACGACCCTTCAAAAGCCGTTTGCGAAAATCGTCGTACGCCCCCGCCTGCCCGGAGTAAAAGTTGTCCAGCCGCTCGGCGTGACTCGCCCCGCGCCCCCGCGTGACAACAAGGTGATACAGTATTTTAAGGTCGGATGCAATGCCCATGGTGTCTGCTATTTCAAGAGGTCGGCAATGTAAAAACTGCCATACGTGTGAACCCGGTCTTTCTGATGAAGCTCGGCCGCCAGCTCCGGATACAGCTTCAAATGATCCGTCAGCTTTTCCTTTTTGCCGTTCCAGTCCAGTTCGACTCGTTCCAGAAATTCCGTCCGCATGCCGCCGCTACGCCAGATAATTCGCGTTTTCGGAGCCGCACGCTGCATGATAATCTCCCATTCCGAAACCAACGCCGGGAACAGGTGACTTGCCAGCCAGTCCATGTGATCCAAAAGCACAAATCGCGAAATCGACACGTCGTATTTGCGAAGGAATCCCTCCACCGAATCGGTGTACGTCGTCACCTCGTCGACCAGCCCCTCCTTCAGTCGGGAGAAATTCTCGGCCTTCAGGTATTCCGGGCAGCACTCCGGCGTGTAGCAACCGTTGATGTACACCTGCCAGAAATAGTTGTCCTGAATCGGCAAATCACAAAACACGGCCCCCAGACAATCCTGCATGAATTTGACAATCTGCCCCTCGTACTGCGATTCCACCTGATCCCGCTGCGACTTGGGAACGCCCAACATCGAAAGCGTGGTGTCGCGGTTCAGGAAAAATTTCATCATCCGCGTCCAGAATTTGGGGGACAGCTCTTTTTCGTAGATGGCCCGTTGCTCCTCAACCGTCGCGGCATGGAACAGTGCATCGATGGCAGGACGTACCTTCGCAATACGGTTCAGGTAAAAATTAATCATCCTCGCAAACAGCCCGGAAGTGCCATGGAAATAATACGTCCGACGGGCATTGTCGAAATAATACTTCTTCTTGTCCCAGAACTTTTGCGACATTTCCGGAAGCTCCCCGCGGAGCGTTTCCCGATACAGTTTTTTAAAGTCCGGATGAAAACCCTTCCCGAAAAGCTGGAAGAAATCTTCGTAATCCAGTTTTTTAATGGCGGCTTTCTTCAAATCCAGCACGGCATTTTGACGGTAATTCATATCGACCGCATAGACATGCTTGCACCCGGCCAGGATGTAATCCAGCGAGTTGCACCCGGCACTGGTAATGACCAGCACGGTATCGTCCGGCGTCAATTCCAACGCGACCCGATCCAATCGCGGGTCTTCCCAACATGTATTGTATACCAGATTGTGACCATGAACCTGCTTGAAAACCGTAGAGTTGATCCATTCCGTCAGTGACATATTGTTTCCCTTTATCTTTCGAGGGCGTTTCGCTACAAAAAAATACCGTTAATCATTATACAGGAAAATAAAAAATTACGCAAGGCGGGTAGAATTAATGGTTAAGGGTACCTTCCAAATATCGTGAGGGGGTGTCGTTAGCAACGCCCTTTAGGCCGTTCACGTGGATTCTCGTGAGGCATGGGAGTGAAAATCTTTTCGCTTCGTACGGCGTAAGCGGTCTGAAGGCCGACGCTAACAATCCGCGTTGGAAGGCTCCCAAGGGTTCATGGGGGAACCGTGGTTTTTTTGGCAAGATGGGCGGTTTGCGTTGTGTTTTACGGTCGCGTGGAAAATTCCTTTTAAAAAATTTTTGCCGATTTTGCAAAATTTCTGGATTGCAACGATTTTAATGACGATGATAGTGCTTGAGACGAGCTGTTTTTTAGAAGTTGTTTTACGTCCGTTTTCCTGTCCGGAAGGGATGGGGAAGGAGTCCTTGCATATAAGGAAGGGTGTCATGAAGAAGTCCATTTCGGTGATTGTTGCCGGTGTCGGGGCGTTGTTGTTCGTTCTGGCATTTTCGGAAGCCGCATTTTCGCAGCGGTACATGGGGAATCCTCCCGTGGGAACCCTTGTTCCGACGGAGGCGTCCGGGGCGCCCATTTACGCGAACCAGCACCGGTATTTTGGTGTGGGCGACTGCACGGGCGACTGTGGATACCGTGCGGTAGGTCCGGCGTTTGGCGGGGGAGCCTGTGGCACGGCGCCTTGTGATGCGGCTCCCTGCGGGCCGGTGTGCGACGACGTTTGCGGCCCGTGCGATCCATGTATGGGGCCGGCGTGTGGCGGTTTTGGTTGGGGTCTGGGTTTGGGGCATGGTCCGGTTCGCGGGCTGCTGGCTCACATCTGGAACGGTCGAAACTACTGGCAGGGCACCGGTTGCAGCGAGCGGGTTATCGACGAGTTGCGGAAAAGCTGGCAGACGTGCCGCAAGTGTGATCTGGTGGGTCAGAACATCAACGGCATGGGGAACACGATTGGCACGGGGCTGAACAGTGGGCAATTGATGTCGTCGGCCTACGTACCGCATCAGGCTCCGATTCCGATGGAGGCGGGTTACACGCCGAACGTTCAGGCACCGCTTTCCAACGGTGGCTACAACGGCTACAACGGTGGTTACGCTCCGGTTCCGGCGAATCCGGGGGGCGGTTGTTCCTCGTGCCAGAAGGGGATCACGGTCACGTCGAACGCGATTCCGGCGAACGTCCCGGCGCAGTACATGGCGGCAAGACCGACGCAGAACGTGGCGTACGCTCCGCAGGTGAACGCTCCGCAGGCGAACGTGCAGCAGGTGCAGTACGTGCAGACGCCGCAGGGGGTGGTTCCGATGGTGCCGGTGAGCATGAATCCGAATACGGTTCCGCAGCTTCCGAACACGGGTGCGGTTTACTATCAGGCGAATTACACGCCGTCGGGCAAGGAACCGGGGTACATTACGGCGCAACGAAACGCCCAGTCGATGCAGGGGATAGGGTTTAACGAAGCGCCGGCGACCCGTTCGGCGTATGCGGGACGGACGACGGCAGTCGCAGGCGGAAACGCTGCGGGGCAGTGGGTTACGGTTCCGAGGATACAGCAGGTCAGCGGTGTGGAAGTGATTCCGACGCCTCCGGCGCGAACGGTGCAGAACACTCGGATGCCGTCGGCGCAGGCGCCCATGGCGGTGACGCAGGAGCCGGTGTACTCCCAGCAGGCGCCCATGGTGATGGGAACCCCGTCCGACATGCCGGCGGCACCCATGGTTTATGGCGACCCGTGCGGTGGTGTTCCGTGCGGCCCGATGGGAAATGCGTGTGCTCCGTGCGGCCCGTGTGGTTTTGGATGTGGAGCAGGCCCATGCTTTGCGGGGCCGGGAATTGTTCCGGGAGCGTTGCGATTGGTTGGACGCGTTGCGTATGGTGCGGGCCAGGTCGTTGCGGGGGCAGGGCGTGTGGTGGCCTTTGGAGCGGAGAGTGCCGTGTACGGTACGGGTGCCGTGGCCTGGGGTGCGGGGCGTCTGGTCGTCGGAACCGGTCGCGTGGCCGTTGGTGCGACGCGTGCGGTGGCATGCAACGTTCGGAATGCGGGCGTGGTCTTTGTCAGCGGTCCGGCCGGGCCGATTGGGTGTTGTCCTTCGGGGCCGGTGGCGCCGTGCTATTCGCCGTACCTTACGGGAATGCAGTATGCGGGTGCGGGTGTGGCGACGGCTCCGGTTTCAGGAAACGCAGGGCCGGGAAGTTCCGACCCGCTGTATCAGGAAAACGACGCGTACCTGAACATGGATTTTTCCCAGAATCGTCCGTCGGGCAACCGGACGGCGTATTCCACCGCTCCGGCGACGACCGGGCAACTGCTTTCGCAGCAGTCGCAGCGGGTCGTGATGGCGGACGGTACGGAGGTGTTTTTGGAGTATGACGGTGGTGCGGGAATCGAAACTCCCCGCACGTCGATGAGCCAGGTTTCCTACAACGCGGCGGTGGCTGGAGCGTCGGCTTCGACGATTTCCACGCCGGCAGGGATGACACCGGTCACGAATCCGGCCCTGTCGCAGGATGGTTATCCGATTGTTGCGGCGGAGAATCCGCAGATTTCGTTGGCTCCCGGCGAGGTGTTGGTGTCGCAGCAGGATTTTGTCCTGACGCCTCCGGAAAACGCACCGAAAGCGCCGCAGACGCTCCAGCAGCCCCTTCAGCCTGCGCCGCAAAAAATGGCGGAGCCTGCTGTAGATGGTAAAACGGTGCAGGTGGGACATCCTACGTTCCGGCCTGTTTCCTACGCCAAACCGGTCGTGGTGGAACCTACGTTCCAGGAGCCGTCGTTTCGGGAACCGTCGTTGCTGAAACTCAAGGCGGCCACCCCGTTGTAATGCTGTGTAAAAATAAATATTAATAAGAGCGAACGCAGTGAGCGCACTGAAAGTTTTTTGAAGGAGAGTTTGAGAGGAAACAATTTTTCAAAAATGTTTCCTCTCAAGAGGCTGGAAGCGTAATGGAATCAGGGAGGCCAGAAGCGCAAGCGCCTGCCTCCCGGAGATGTAGCAACCGGGCCAAAAACTTTTTACTATGGCTACAAGGGGTATCTTCGTGACGAAACAGTAGGGGTTGCCGGTTTTAAAAGGGGCTTGTAAATCTTTCCAGCATTTCGGCGGGGATACGCGTTGGGCGTCCGGTGGAGAGGGAGACGAGTCCCCATTTGGTTTCGGCGGTGGCGATGATTTCGTTATCGGCGGCGCGGGTGAAACGGTACTGGCGAAGGCAGGAAACATGTTTCATTTCCTGAACCCATGTTTCGACGACGACGGTATCGCCCGCTTTGAGGGGGTGGATGTAGTCGATGGTATGGCGTCGAACGAACCATGCGGCGCCGAAGTCGAGATACTGTTGCGTACCCCAGCCTTGGGCGGTGGAGTGTTCGATAGCCACGTCCTGCATCCACTGGACGTACCAGACGTTGTTGACATGTTGCATGGCGTCGAGGTAGCCGGGGATGATGTTAATTTCTTTACGATACGCGATTCTGTTTTCCATAAGGAGTTCTCGAAGGTTTAAGGGTTTGGGGTTTTTAAGGGTTTTTATGGCTGGCACGAAGCTGTCCGCAGGCGGCGTCGATTGCGTCCCCTTTACGGTGGCGTGTCACGACGGGAATGCCGGCTTTTTCGAGGATTTCGGCGAAGCGACGGACCTGTTTGGCGGACGGGGTTTGGAAGGGAAGTTCCTTCACGGGGTTGTAGGGGATTAAATTGACAAGTGCGCAGCGGTGTTTCAAAAGACGTGCAAGTTGCGTGGCATGTTCGTCGCGGTCGTTTAACCCGGCCAGCAGGATGTATTCGCAGGTGACGCGGCGTCCGGTGGCGTTGAAATAACGGTCGGCAGCCTCCAGCAGGGGTTGGATCGGAAAGACGCGATTGGCCGGAATGAGCTGGGAGCGGAGTTCGTCGTTTGGTGCGTGCAGCGAGATGGCGAGGTGGTAGGGGCGTCCGCACTGGGCGAGGCGGTCGATTCCCGTGGGGGTACCGACGGTGGAGAGGGTGATTTTTCGGGCACCCAGTCCCAACCCTTCCGGGGCGACGACGATTTCCAGTGCAGCCAGCAGTGCGTCCAGATTGGCGGTCGGTTCCCCCATGCCCATGATCACGGCGTGGGAGAGGGGGGCGTCTGCGGTTGCTTTCAGGTGGTCGGCGGCAAAGAGAAATTGTTCGAGGATTTCGCCGGAGGTGAGGTTCCGAACGACGCCGTTCATGCCGCTGGCGCAGAAGGCGCAGCGCATGGCACAACCGACCTGGGTGCTGACGCAGAGGGTCGGTTCGCCACGGTCGTTGTGGAGGACGACGGTTTCAATCCGGTTTCCGTCGGCCAGCTCCAGAAGGAATTTTTCTGCTGACGATTGGGGGGATCCGGTTTGGGCGACCGGACGCATGGAACGAAGACGAAACGTCTCACCAAGTCGCTGTCGGAGCGCTTTGGGAAGGTTCGACATCTGTTCAAAATCGACGATGCCGGGTTGCAGGGCCGCCTGTCGAATCTGTTTCTGTCGAAACGGGGGTTGGCGTTGTTCGGCGAGCCAGTTTTGAAGGACGGAATCGGGGGTATCGAATAAATTTTCCACGAATTAAAACGATTTCTTAAAAATTTTTTTACAATCCTGAAAGTGCGTCGAAAAGGGAGCTTTCACAGGCGTTTTCCTACGTAAAAAACGGAAGCAAACGATTCTCTTCATTGTGTGCTTTTTCTGGTTTTTCACAAGGGGGAAACCGGAAATTTTTTCACAATTTTTGCGAGTTCGCTTGAAGTTGGAAAAAAATATGGTATATTGTTTTTCACTTCTGGAGAACAGAAGAAACCGAAGAAAAAACAAGTCAGGTAGCTGAGAGAGCCGTCCAACGGTTATACGAACAGGCCCGACGTGGGAAAGATAAAAGCGTCTTTTCCGCGCCGGGCTTTTTTTTGTCGACAGATTTTAGGGAGGAAAAAATGGAAAAGGAATTTACGTTGACGCGTATTCTTTACAACCGGATTTGCCGGGGTCTGAAATCACGGGAAAACATGTTTCATTTTGCCGTGAAAAAGGGGATACCGATGAAGGTGATAAGTGCGGTCGCCAACGGATGGAAGCCGGATTTTCCGCGTCGGGGTCGGCGTCCGAAGGGGTGGAAGCAGGAGATTCCCGAACTGGAATTTTTGGAGAAGGCGGTCTTTTCGGATACTTACGCGCGATGTCCGGAGTGCGGTGGGATGGTACGTTTCCCCTGCCTGGCGTGTGCGACGAAGCGGGCGGGGAAAGTCGTGCGTCCGAGGAAAATGGGAATATCGCAATTGGGTTTGGAACTTTCGCCGGACTGTTATCGGCGTTATCTGGAAATACGGGAGCGAAAACAGCGGGAGGAACTGGAACGCAACAGTCGTGAGGCGGAAGAACGGGAAAAGGCTTGGGAAGAAGAGAGGGTGAAGGAAAAAGAACGTTATGAAAAAGTATGTAATTTTTTTAGGGAACGTGATGCTTTGGACGGCGGCGACGCTTTGGGCGGGCGGGTGTCCGAGCGGTCGTTGTCCGATTCCGGGCGAGGAGAATAATTGTTTTTCCTCCCATCCGGCGGTGGTGAGAGTGGTGGTCGAAAATGAACAAACGCGAAGTTACGGTTCCGGGACATGGGTTCACGACGACGCGGACAGGCAGTTTGTGCTGACCTGTGCGCACCTGTTCGAGAAAACGCGTCCGACGAGGATTTCCGTGTACTTCCCCGACTCTTTTTCATTCGACGTCCAGCTTCTTGCCATCGACCGGATTTGGGATTTGGCGATTTTGAATCCGGAGCAACCGCAGCAGCGCACTGCGGTGGCAATTGCGGAGGATTATTCGCGGCCAGGGGATGTGATTTGTTTTGGCGGATACGGAAAGACGGGGCGGTATCGGCAGGTGTGCGGTCGGCTGGTGGGGTACTGCCAGGTTAGCGGCACGCAAACGAAAGAGACGATGTTGGTGACGGGCGAGGCGCGTCAGGGGGATTCGGGCGGGCCGATGTTTGACCCAAACGGACGCTTGACGGGAGTCCTTTGGGGAACGGACGGGCAGAATGTGTGCGGCACGTATCAGGGGCGTATTCGACGGTTTGTGGAAGCGTCGTTTCCCCCTCCGTTTTGGCGGGGCAAGGAGAATCCGCAGACGCCGGAAGCGGTTTCAAAGCGAAACAGTCCGGAGGAGTTGTTGGAAAAATTTCGTGAGATGCTGGAGTCGTTCCGGGAGCGGGAAACGTCGTCATGTCCGGTGCGGCAGCAGGTGCGTGAGACGGTTTCGGAGTGGGTTTTTTCGGTGGCATGGACGGTGACGAAAGTGATTTTGGTGTTGTTATGCCTGTTTTTGTTGCCGATCGTGGCGTTGGCGGCGGTCATTTATCGGTGGTATCGGGGAAAGGAGAAAAAAGAGAATGAAAATTCGTGATCGTATTAAGGCGTTTTGTCGGGTTCCGGCGCGGGAGTTGATGCCGAACCCGAAGAACTGGCGGACGCACCCGGTGGCGCAGAAAAACGCGTTGAAGGGGGTTTTGGCCGAGATTGGTTATGCCGACGCGCTTTTGGCGCGGGAGGATGAGGAGGGGCGTTTGCGGCTGGTGGATGGGCATTTGCGTGCCGAGACGACGCCGGATCAGGAAGTGCCGGTGTTGGTTCTGGACGTGACGGAGGAGGAAGCGGACAAACTTTTGGCGACGCTCGACCCGCTTTCCGCGATGGCGGGGACGAATCGAGAGCTTTTGGCGGCGCTGACGTCGGAGATAGAAACCGATTCCGACGCGGTGCGGGCGTTGTTGGACGCGACGCTTGGCAGGGAGAAAACGCCGTTGGATACGAAGGAACTGTTGGTTCCCGAACTGTATCAGGTGGTGGTGGAGTGTGCGGACGAGGAACACCAGAAAAGCGTTTACGAGCAGCTGCAATCGGAAGGCTTGAGGTGTCGGTTGTTGAATCTGTAGCGGGGCACAAACGCGTGGGAGCAAACATGAAAATTGAAGTGGAAACGCCGGTTTACGAATCGTTTCGGGTGAAGCAGGTCGCGGGGCTGTTCGATGTGACGTTGGAGGAAAAACTGCGGCAGACGTTCGACGTGGAGGTTCCGGAGCTTTCGGAGGATTGGCGCGTTGGGCTTGTCGTCGGGCCGTCGGGGAGCGGAAAAAGCACGCTGGCGAACGCGCTTTTTGGCGAAAACCTGTACGTCGGGGGGGATTGGAGTCGGAACCGTGCGGTGGTGGATGGTTTTGACGCATCGCTTTCCATTCGGGAGGTGACGGGGCTTCTGACGTGCGTGGGATTCAGTTCCCCGCCGGGCTGGGTGAAGCCGTACCACGTGCTGAGCAACGGCGAGAAATTTCGGTGTGATTTGGCCCGCGCGTTGTCGTTGGCGAAAGTGGATGGAGAGGATCGGCGGACGGTGGTGTTCGACGAGTTTACCAGCGTCGTGGATCGCAACGTGGCGAAAGTGGCGTCGGCGGCGATCGCGAAGGGGTTTCGAGGTGGGAATCTCAGGGGGCGTTTCGTGGCGGTGACGTGTCACTACGACGTGGCAGAGTGGCTGGAACCGGACTGGGTGGTGGACATGGCGTCCGGCACGCTTTCACGGAGGCGTCTTCGGCGACCCGACATACGTCTGGAAGTCGTCCGTTGCGGTTACGACGCGTGGCGGCTGTTTAAGCGTCATCATTATTTGAGTGCCGATCTGTCGAAAAGCGCGAAAACATACCTGGCGATGTGGGAGGGGCAGCCGGTGGCGTTTTGCGGAATCCTGCCGTTGATTTATCAGAAAAAACATTATCGGATCAGTCGATTGGTAACGCTGCCGGATTTTCAAGGGTTGGGAATCGGCATGAAATTCGCCGAGGCGTTGGGGCGGCTGTATCGGGACGATGGGTTGCGGCTGAACATAACGGGGAGTCATCCGTCGGTGATTGCGCACTGTCGGAAATCCCCGTTGTGGCGAACGGTGCAGGTAAAGACGGCCCGATCGCTGCCACGTTCCTCCCGCATACCGGAGTATCGTGGAGCCAACGGAAGGAATGTGGTATCGTTCGAATTTGTCGGTTGACATTGGGGTTGGCGGTGCCGCTTGAAATAATTTTTAAGTTAGGAAGTATATGCGAAAAAAGGAACTTTTGAGCGAGAAACAGAAGGATGAGATTCTGGCGATCCTCTCGGTGGGCTGTTCGCGAAAGACGGCGGCGCAGTACGCGGGGGTGACGCAGACGGTCATAAAAAACACGGCGAAAGAGGATGAAGTGTTCGCGGAGCGGCTTTTGCGTGCTCAGGAAATGGCGGAAATCACGTCGATGAAAAACATTTCCAACGCGGCGCGGCAAGAGCGATACTGGAAGGCGGCGGCGTGGATTCTCGAACGAAAGAATCCGGAGGAATACCGGCTTCGCAGTCCGGGAACGTTCAACGCCGGGCAGTTGAAATTCATTTTGGGACAGTTGACGCAGATCATCGTGGACGAGGTGAAATCCCCCGCCTATCGCAAGCGGATTTTGTCGAGGATGGACGCGATGTTGAAGGAAATCAATGGATAAAAACGACTGGAAATACGAAGCTCCCGAAGACCTGAACGCGTGGTTTGGTTTTGTGAAAAAACTCCGTCCCCGGCTGGCGAAACTGCATGGGGAACGGCGGCACGCAGCGGGGAATCTGGTGGAAATTCCGGAGTCGTTTGCCGCGTGGTGTCGGATGTTTCTTCCGGAGTATTTCCGCAAGGCGCCGTCGCTCATGCACCGATGGATGTTGAAATATTTGGAGAATTTCGCGGCACATCGGGGCGAAAAGCTGAACGTTCTGGCGCCGCGTGGCGGAGCGAAATCGACGATCGGCACGTTGGCGTATCCGTTGAAAATGGCGTTGGAGCATCAGGAGTCGTACCTTTGGATCGTTTCCGACACGCACGACCAGGCCAAAGCACACCTGGAAAACCTGCGGCAGGCGGTGGTGTCCAATCCCCTGTTTCGGGAGGCGTACCCGGTGGCGTCGCAAATTCGGTACCGTTCGGGGGTACTGGAATTTGGCAACGGTGTGCGGGTGGAGGCGTTTGGCACGGGGCAGAAAATCCGTGGGCGGCGTCACGGGGCGAATCGGCCGAGTTTGCTTGTGTGCGACGACTTGCAGAACGACGCGCACGGTCGCTCGTCGCTTTTGCGGTCGAAAAGTCGGGAGTGGTTTTTCGGAACCCTTTTGAAGGCGGGCGACGCGCGAACGAACGTGATCCACCTGGCGACGGCGTTGCACCAGGATGCGCTGGGGTTGGAGCTGACGCGGACACCGGGGTGGAAGTCGCGTGTTTTCAAGGCGATTTTGCGGTTTCCGGAAAACATGACGCTTTGGGAACAGTGGGAAAACATCCTGATGGATGCCGCCGGGGGAACGGTGGAAGCACGAAAATTTTACGAGAAAAACGAGCAGGCCATGCGCGAAGGGGCGGTGGTTCTCTGGGAGGCGGAGGAAGATTTGTACACGTTGATGAAGATGCGGGCCGAGTCGGGACACCGGGCGTTTGAGCGGGAAAAGCAAAATTCCCCGATCAATCCGGAACTGTGCGAGTGGAGCGAGAAATATTTCGAGTCGGAGCATTTTTGGGTGGAAGATTTTCCGAAGCATTTTGCGATGCGTATTCTGGCGTTGGATCCCAGCAAGGGGAAGGACGCGGGCCGGTGCGATTATTCGGCGTACGTGCTTTTGGGGATGGACGACGACGGCGACCTGTTTGTGGACGCACGCATGCTGCGGTGTCCGGTGGACGAGCTGGTGGATCATGGCGTCGAGCTTTTTCGGGAGTTTTGTCCCGACGCGTTTGGCGTCGAGGGGAACCAGTTTCAAGACCTGCTGGCCGACATGTTTACCGAGCGTTTCGCGAAAAATCATCTACCACCGCTGCGACCGTGGCTGCTTTTCAACAGCGTGGCGAAGGAGGTGCGGATTCGGCGGCTCAGTCCGTATCTGGCGTCGCGAAAACTGCATTTTCGTGCCGGTTCGCCCGACACGCGGCTTTTGGTCGAGCAGCTCAGGCAGTTTCCGTTGGGCGATCACGACGACGGGCCGGATGCGCTGGAAATGGCGATCCGACTGTTGAATCAGCAACGTACCGGCGAAAAATTTGACGACGGACTTGGCAACCATCTTTTTCAAGGGAGAATTTTATGAAGGATATTTATCCGGTGAATCCATGGGAATTTTTGTGGGACGACGAAGAACGCTGGACGCTTGCGGGAGGTTCGGTTTCGGACAAAATCCCGAACGAGGAAACGCTGGCGGAGGTGCGGGAATCGTGCCGTCATCTGGCGTTGACCAACGAGTTTGCGATCAACGGTCACGAGAACCGAATCAGTTTCATCGTTGGCAGCGGACACCTTTTTCACGTGGAGCCGAAACCGGGACACGCCGTGTCGGAAAGCGAACTTGCCCGTGCCCGCGAGGTTCTGGAAACGTTTCTGGAAGAAAATCGCTGGTACGAACGGCAGCAGGAAATCGTCCGCCGCAAAGACCGGGACGGCGAGGCGTTTTTGCGGATTTTTTCCGGGTCGGACGGCAGCACGCGGATTCGTTTTGTGGAACCGGAGGAGGTGGAAACGCCAGCCGGACTGCGGGACGATGGCGACACGTCGAGCCGGTTTGGAATCCGGACGTTTCGCCGCGACGTGGAAAGTGTCGTGGGGTACTGGATTGGCGGCAGCTTTGTGCGGGCCGACGAAATCCAGCACCGAAAGGCGAACGTGGATTTTAATGTGCGACGTGGGATTCCGGTGTTTTATCCGGTTCGCAAGAATCTCCGTCGGGCGGAAAAATTGCTGCGGAACATGAGCGTGGTGGCGGAAATCCAGTCGGCGATCGCCATCATTCGCAAGCACAATGTTTCCGGTCGCTCTGGGGTGGAAAATTTTGTGCGTGCAGAGACGGATTACACCGCTTCGCAGGGGAATCGGCCCACCTATTTCCGGCAGTATTCCCCTGGCACGATTCTGGACACGTCGGCGGGGATCGACTACCAGTTTCCCGTGGCGGCCATCGACGCGACGCGTTATGTGGCGGTTCTTCAGGCGGAATTGCGGGCCATTGCCAGCCGTCTGGTCATGCCGGAATTCATGCTGACCAGCGACGCCAGCAACGCGAATTATTCGTCCACGATGATTGCCGAGGGGCCGGCGGTGCGGATGTTCCAGCGGCTCCAGCAGGAAATGATTCGGGACGATGTGCGGCTCATGCGGCGGGTGCTTCAAAACGCTGCGGTGGGCGGGGTGCTGGAAGAAAGCACGCCGGAACGGTTGGTGGTGCGTATCACGCCGCCGGGGTTGTCGGTACGCGATCGGCTCCAGGAGGTGCAAGCGGACAAAATCCTGGTGGAGCTTGGCGCCATGACCGTTCCCCAGCTGGCGGCCCGACATGGTGTACAAATGAACAGATGAATTTTGTCAAACATCGACAGATTTCGGAGATTTTTCATAATGACGCTTACGAACGTTCGCGGCGGGGTTGATCCCCGGTGAAAATTTTCCATCAAAGACATCTTAGGAGGAATCCATCATGGCAGAATCAACACAAAAAAACGAAACGAACCAGAACAACATCAGGAAAATCCAGTTGGCCATTCAGGAGTCGCTGCGGCAGATTCTGAACCGGGGATATTACGGGAACGCGAACCTTCGCATTGCCGTGCAGGACGGAGTGATTCAAAACATCCAGTACAGTCTGGAACGCAGTGTACGCTGAAATCATTTTTGAAAGGAGTTTTTATGAATCAGGAACCGGGAGAACCGCTTGTGGAATATGTGCAGGCGGACGGGGAAGGAGTATCGCTGGAACGGGAAAACGGGATTCTTCGGAATGTCAAAATTCTCGGACTCGTTTCGCGAAATGGGCGGCGTTATCCTTCGGAAACGCTGCGGGAGGCGGTATCGCTTTACGAGGAAGCGAAAGTGAACGTGGATCATCCGCGTGGCAATCCGCTGGCGCCGCGGGATTACCGAGATCGGCTTGGCAACATTCGGAACGTGACGTTTCACGAAAACGAGGGGTTGTTTGCCGATTTGCATTTCAATCCACGACACGATCTGGCGGAACAGCTTGCGTGGGATGCGGAACATGCTCCGGGAAACGTGGGCTTTTCGCACAACATCCGGGCGCTGACGGAAAACGCGAACGACGGTCTGGTGGTGAAAAAGATTTTGACCGTCCAGAGCGTGGATTTGGTGGCTGATCCGGCGACGACTTCGGGACTGTTCGAGTCGGAAAATCCGCTGGCAAAAGAGGTGGCGACGCTGCGGGAGGAAGTGGCGACGCTGCGAAAACGGCTGAAGGAATCGGTCGTGGTGAAACGGATTTCGGAGCTTCCGGAAAGTCGGGAGCGGGAAACGGGGTTTGCGGACGGGCCGCTGACTTTGGAAGGTTTTGTTCAGAAAATCTGCCGGTGAGGAATCCGGTAAAACTTTTGGAAAGGAGTAAAAAATGTTTGAGAATCGCATGAAATGGCGTTGGGGCGACACGTCGCCGGTGACGGTGGACGTAGCTTCCACGACGGCGGTGAAATCCGGGGATTTGCTCTGGCTTAACGCGACCAGCAAAAAAGCGGAGCCGGCCGACACGTTTGCCTTTGACACGTCGCTTGCCAAAACGCAGGAAGCGTTTGCGAGTAAATTTCTCGGCGTGGCGATGCAGGATTCGCCGTCCGGAACCAGCGGATACATTCGCGTGGCGACGACCGGGGTGTTCGAGCTGGACGACAGCACCGCAGGCGACACGTCGGCGTGCGTCGGCGATTATCGCGGCGCGGTAGTCAATACGGCGGGAACGTATCTGGTTTCCGACAAAGTGATCTCCGTTTCGGAAAGCTACCAGGCGATCGCCCGTATAGCCCATACGGAAAACGCACTGCCGGGCAAGGCCCTGGTGCAAATTCAGTCCACCATCATGCGTGGCGGTGTGGCCGGTTCCGATCCGAAGCACGAGACTTCCTCTAACTAATTTTTGCAAGAAAGGAAATTTTATGAAAACGATTAACTATCGAGAACTGAAGCGACGCGTGGAACTGGACGGGTTGAAAAAAACCACGGATCACCTGACCGAGGCGATTGAGGCGAAGCAGCTTGCACCGGAAGATTTCAGCCTTCGGGATTTGGCCGAATCGTTGGTTCCGGACGGGTCGGAGTGGGTGCGTTCGATGAACCCCGGCGCGGGCTGCTCGCTTTTGGAAGGGGACGCCGTGGATTCCACCGCGTTTTTGAACGTAGCGGGGCAGGTGATTCACGCGAAAATTCGGGAGGCGTATCAGCACGCTGCGTTTGTGGCGTCGAAACTGGTGGACGTGATTCCGTCGCGACTCTCCAAGGAACGGATTCCCGGAGTTGGCAAAATCAACGCGGATACCATGCAGGTCGCCGAGGGAATGCCGTACCCGAACGCCGGTTTTGGGGAGGAATACGTGGATACGCCGGAAACGACCAAGCAGGGGTTGATCGTTCCGGTGACGAAGGAAGCGATTTTCTTTGACCAGACCGGACTGGTGCTTCGCCGGGCCGCCGAGGTGGGAGAAATTCTGGGGGCCGAACGCGAGAAGCGGATTCTCGACACGATCCTGGGCGTCACGAACACCTACAAAATCAACGGCAAGTCGTACAACACGTACTACGCTTCCGGCGACGGGGGGCCGTGGGTGAACAAACTGTCGGGCAACGCGCTTGCCGATTGGACTGACGTGGATGCTGCCGAGCAGCTTTTCGCCGGCATGACCGATCCCAATACCGACGATCCGATTTTGCTCAACGCCAATGCGGTGTTGGTGATGCCGTCGAAACGGTACACGGCGTCGCGGATTTTCCTGAACAGCGAGATGAGCTGGAGCGTCGCCGCCGGCTCACAGGAACAGTCCGTCACGATGGCCAACCCGTTCCGTCGTTATACCGTAGCGGACAGCGCGTTTGCGTATCGCCGCCTGATTGCCAGTGGTATTTCCGCCGCCAACGCCGCGAACTACTGGTATCTCGGCGACTTCAAACGGGCGTTCGCGTATCTGGAAAATTGGGGCCTGACCGTAACGCGGTCGTCGCAGTACAGCGAAGCCAACTTCACGCAGGATATCGTGGTTCGTTACAAAGCGAGCGAACGGGGGACACCGGCGGTGCTGGAACCGCGCTGCGTGGTTTGCTGCACGGAATGATGTTTTAACAATACGTACCGGAAAAAGCGGGCGGAAGCGTCCGCTTTGTTTTTTCAAAAAGGAACATTTTATGGCAACAGAAAATTATAAAAATCTCATCACGATTCTGAATCCGGCCCCCTCCGGAGCGGGTGGGTTGATTTTGCAGAATAACGATAAATCGCTGGCCGACGCGGTGGAAACCCTTCAGGGAATCACATCGGGAATCGGTGGTTTCTCGACGGAAACGATTGCCGACGCTTCGCCGAACCTTTCGGTTCAGGATGGAAAGAGCTACCAACTGACGCATTCCGCGATCGAAACCATCACGCTGACGTTGACTTCCGGCACGACGCTTTTTCGCGTGGAACTGATCGTAGGAGCGACGCCGCCGGAATGGATTCTTCCCACCAACGTAATTTGCGTGGGGGACGACTGCGAAAACGGTATCATGGATTTGTTGGCCAATACGCGTTATTCCCTGACCGGCTGTGAGTCGTCGTTTGGTTTTTTATTCAATGTCATGCAAATCCCTGTTTCGGAGGCTTAATTATGGCGACGTATCAATTTATTTCCAGTCATCAGATCGAGCGAGTTCGCTCCATCACCATTGGCAATCTTCGTTACATGAATCCGAAAGATTCCCGCGTTTTGGAAGCCGGATTGGGCTATCGCCTTGAGGAAAATCCCTACCCGGAATACGACCCGGAAACGCAGACCTGTTCTTTCACCTACGCTTTGGAAAACGGAGTGATCCGCAAAACGTGGATCGTTTCGCCTCGGGAGGAGGTGGGGAATGCCACTGAATAAAGGACATCGGATGCAACAGGTTTATATCGGAAACACCATCCGACGTCAGCCGGACAAGCGGGTATTGCTCTGCTGCCCACTTCATGGCGACTTGTTGGATGTGAGCCGGTATCGTAATTCCGCGACGTATTCCACGGCGCCAACGTATGGATCGCCGTCGGTTCCAGACGCATTTGACGGCGGGTATTATGGCGCATGGAATTACACGCTGACACGATCGTTGGATGTTGCCAAGCCGTGGTCGGCGGAGTATTATACCTACATAAGCGGCACTGTTGACCTTTATTTTGGGGCGGCCGTACGTTGGTTTTTCGCGGGAGACCGCTCTGGAAGCAGTTACATCCAGGTGTTCAACGTCGCGGACAGTACCCGGAACGTAACGAGTTCCTACGGCTGGAAACTCGGTATCCGTCACATGGCGGCAACCTACGATGGGACGGCTTGCCGTATCTATATGGATGGCGTGTTGGAGGGGACTTTGACCGACGCCGCGTTTGTGGGGCAAGCTTCATATGTAAGGATCCTGCACACGTCTACCCGGCGTGTGTGTAACCTGCGGATTGTATCCGGACTGGCACTGGATAAGGTCGCCCCCAACGGGACGTACTATTACCCCGTCCCCGCGGCGTTTTATAACGGATTCGAGGTGCTGGAATGAAACTGCTTTTATTAACTGCGGAAGAACTGGAAATTCTTTCGGAAACCGATTGGAAGGCGTTGTCTCTGGGAGAGATTCGGGACTTGTTCCGGCTTTCCATCGAACAGTACGTGGAACTTGGCGATACGGAACTGGAGGAACTTTCCAATCGACGTTATCTTTTTATGCCGTGGATATACGGCGGACAAGGAGGGATTCAAATGCTTAAAAATACGGACTGTACGGTTTATTACAGTGCGTGGGACGGGCTGACCGGAATGGCGAAAACCGGCGACGTCGCCCATCACACCTGTCGTTTTGTCCGAGACGGGGGGACGCTGACCGTTTGCGCGAATCCTCCTTCGGAAGTCGGGAATGGCGTTTATCAGATTGCGTTGACGGCGGCGGAAACCGACGGGAGCATGTTGACGCTGGTCGTCACTTCGGCGACGGAAAACGTCGTCTGCCCTGCCGTTTCGTTTACGTTCGACGATGTGGAACGCTACAAGTCCGTTCCCCCTACCGTGGCGGAAATCGCGCAGGGAGTTCTGAACGGCGACGTTTCGCAGGTGGAAGCGTCGGCACCGACGTTTTCCCTGGCGACGGTGATTTTGGCCCAGCTCCAGAGCCGCCTGGAGGGGAACGCGTGGATCATCTACCATACCGACGGCACGACGCCGCATGTGACGCGAACGGTCGTTCCCAGCGAAGTGGCTTTCCCGGTCGTGGAGGTGCGGAATCATGAATAGAAACGCGACTTTTTTCGACTGGTTTCGTGCCCTGTTGGGGTGGAGAAGCGTTCAAAATGCGGAAGTTCCCACAGAGCTTCGCGTAAAATCGTCTCCCGCCGGAGTGGTTTTCGTTCCCACGGCGGTTCGAGCGGTCGTTCATTCCTGATTTTTTGGAGGCAACATGACACAAGCGAAGAATTTTTATGGAACCGTCTTTACGGAGGGTTCCGCCATGCTGATGGCACGCGTGGTGGGGTATTCTGGCGAAGTGCTGCATCGGTACGAGCTGGAATCGGCGGCCTACTCCATTTATCGTCTGGATATTACCAGCGACGACCAGAGGGTGCCCCTTCCCGGACATCAGGACGTCGCGTTGGATCTGGACGACGTTTTTTTCGATTCGCTCCAAAACGACGAAACGTGGACGGCCGACGACGAAGGGTTCAATTTTCGTCACGTGCTCGATAATATGCGATCGGAAATTTTTTCCCTGTCGCATCGCTTTTATCAGGTGGAATATGTTTTTTATACGCGAAACTCCAGCCGTCCGCCCATTCGGGTGCAGTTTCGGCTGTTCAGTGTTTAAAGGAAAGGAAACCGATGGAACAGATTAAAATCATTCGTGCCCAAACG
This sequence comes from Planctomycetia bacterium, assembly GCA_030535245.1. Classification (GTDB taxonomy): domain Bacteria; phylum Planctomycetota; class Planctomycetia; order Pirellulales; family Thermoguttaceae; genus RGIG3701. The sequence goes on from JAUNBJ010000008.1 coordinate 55,655, forward strand.
CTGGCACTGCTGGTGGAATTGACGGAACATCCCAAGCCGTCGTATTCGCTGGACGGGCAAAGCGTGGATTGGGAAACGTACCAGAAGCAACTTCAAAATACCCTCGACTGGTGCGACGCGAAATTGGCCGGAGAGGAACCGTTCGAGTTTCACACGCAGGCGGGAACGTGAGGGAGGATCGTATGAATTTTCATCCTGAAGAAGATTTTCTTCTGGTGGTAGACCACAGGGAAACGGTCACGCTGACACGCCCGTTGGGGGATTTGAACCTCGTGATTTCCTCCGCGTGGCGGGTTGAGCGGACACGAAAAGCGTCGAAAACATCCGTTGCGGAAACCGACGAAACGATCTGGATTTTGCCCGACGGGATGCTGGGCGGGGAGGTTCCCTTTCTGGGCGATCAGATTCAGGACGCTCAGGAAAAAAACTGGATCGTTTGTGAGGTGCAGCATCTGAATCGAATCGGTTGCTGGCGGGTGACGGCAATCAACATGACGCTGCGGTACGGTCTGAACGCGTTTGTCGACTGGTATCGCCCGGTCTGGTCGCTCGACACGGCGGGGGTGCCGACGCCGGAATACAAACTGGTACTTCCCGGAATCGCCGCGAAAATCGTGCCGTCGTCCCAAGTGGGCCAGGCGTGGATATTCGTCCAACACCCACGGGTGCGGCCCGGAATTCGAGACTGCCTGATCACTCCGGAAAATCACGGCTATCGGGTACGCGGTCTGGAACCGGCCTCGTCGTGGCAGGAACTGACTAAAATCACTGTGGAGGAGATGCGTCATGAATGCTGAAACGCGATGGATCGCACTGTGGAACGCGTCGGAAACGTTGAAAAGCCTGTTGCCAACGGAATCACTATCCACCGGCTGGAGTGCTCGCGACACGTTTCCCTATGGGATTGTTTCCGAAAAAAAGACGGAGGATTCCCTGCTGACAAACGCCGGTTTTTTGCGGCAACGTGTGACGGTGGAGCTGGCGGTCTATTCGGATTCCCGGAATTTTCTGGACGTCCTTTTCGCCGCCATCACCACGGAATGGCCGACCTTTCCGGTGCAGGAAAAAAAGGTGGTTCCCACCGCTGCCGACACGTGGAAACTGACGGCAACTTTTGTTTTTTAGAATTTTTTCGTTTTATGATTTCAGGGCGAGTTCTAAAATCGTTTTTCCAAGGAGAAACATCCGTTCTGCCTGGAATGGAATTTTAGAAATCGCCCTGGGAAAGGTTTGATATGAGTGTCCTCTTAAATTCCAGAATTTCCGCCGAAATCAGCTGGAACCGCTCGGAACGTGGCGACGGTCTTTCCGCTTCCGAAAACGGTTCGCTGAAGCAGCAGACGTTGTTTTCTTCGGAATCGTCGCCTGGCGTGGACCGCGTTTGGACGGTACAAAACGTTTCGCTGGCGGCGGAATATTCCATTTCGTATTCCCTTGTCGAGCTGACCCGTGAAGTTCTGGGCAGCACGGAAACCATCGCGTTTTCCAGACTTTGCGGATTGTATTTTTGCAACCGTTCGCCCCACGCTTTTCTGGTGGTGGAAAATCGCGCGTTTGCACGTTGCGTTGTGCCACCGGGCGGGTATTTCTGCCTGTGTAACCCGGCGGCCGACTGGGTTCTTACATCGTCGAACAACCGCATCACGATTACGAACAGCTCCACGACGGAAGCCGCTTCGTTTGATCTGGCACTTACCGGAACAGCGGAGGCATGACCATGGCGGAACTGAATACTCCGGAAACGACCGTGCCGTTTTACGAACTGGCCGGGTCGCCAACCGAAAAATACACCACCGAAGGTTTCCGCGCAACTCGAACGTTTCTGGTGGCGTGGGAAAATCGGGAAGAATTTGCCAAAAATATCATGGGGAACGCGTCGCGTTTCGACTACAAAATCGCAGCGTACTATCCGAATCGCACGTCCGTTTTCCCCATCCGGATCACACTGACTCCGGCGGAAAATGAAGCCGTCGTCCGGCAAACGCTTTCGCAGCTGCATACCGATCTGGCCGCCTACGATGGTTCGTGGGCCAAGGCGGTGGTCGATTACGAAACGATGGAGGACGAGGATTTGGAGTCCGGCCCCAATGTGGAAACCGGCACCAAATTGACATATCGGCTGAATTACGAGGCGGTGGACGAGATTTTATCTGCTGAAGGGTGGACGTGGGCCGATACGGGCGTCTCCCTTCCGTCCGACACGCTGGTGACGCAACGGATTCCGCAGACGATCCATCAACTGGTCTGGTCGCAGGTCGTTTCGCCCCCCTGGTCGGCCATTTTAGCGGCTCAGGGAAAGCTCAATCAGGACACGTTTCTGGATTGCCCCGCCGGAACGCTGCTTTTGGAAGGGATCGCAGCCAACAAGCTGTACCGCTCCACATTCGAGGAGGGAGAATCCAATTTCTGTTGGGCCATCACGTTCACGTTCCGCCAGCGGGCCGTCCACCACAATGGGGGCACCTACGGGTGGAATTACCTCTTTCGAAGCACTACGGGAAGTTGGGTAATGGCCCGGAACAACGGCAACCCGCTTTACGAAACCACCGATTTCAACGCCCTGTTCCAGACGGAATAGCGACGGCTAAATCTCGGTAAATTCGCGGCGGCCTTCTCGTCGTCGCGAACTACCGATTCTCCTCAAATTTTACCAGCGTGGCGTCGCCCAGTTTGCCACACGCTTCCAGCACTTTTTCCATCGGCACGTTCTTTTCCTTTTTCAGAATCACTCGGTAATACCTGTTTTCCGCGTCGGCAGGCAACGTCAGTTTCTGGAGGAGTTGTGCTTCGGAGACCTTTTCTCCGTCGAGTAACGTTTCTCCGGCGTCGGTCAGCGTGATGTGGAAGTACGTGACTTTGGCCGTTCGCGCTTTTTCCAACACGGAAGCCAGCGTGACATGGGCACCGTGGCGTTTTTTACTCTCGTCGGCAGCCGACATGAACGCGAGGATTTCGAGCGTTTCCTCATCCGCTATGGGAGATTTTTTCGTGGCAAAGAACACGCATATCTGATCGCAGAGCGGTTTGTAGCCGTCGTATTTTCCAGCCAACTGAATCCCTTTGGCACCAAACACACAACCGCCATACGATGCCGCGCCGGCCCGGATACCACGGAACGTTCCGATTCGTCCATCTTTCCACAACCCCACCGCCAGGTCGTACGATTCGGAGGTGGTTCGCGAAACGCTTTCACATCCCGGCCCCATCATCGTGAAGAGCGTCTCCACCCCATGAATCCCATACCAGTAGAAATCGGGGTGATGTTCCTCCAAATGACACGGACTCCACGCATCCACACCGTGCGTTTGGCCGTAGGGGGAAGCGTTACGGATTTCCTGCATCGCTGCACTGTACCGCAACGACGACGCAGAAAACACCGGAACGCCGTTCTCTTTTGCCAATTGGAAAATCGCCACCGCATCCACCAAATCCCCCGCCATCGGCTTGTCGAGGAACAACGGTTTTTTCGCCAGAATCACCGGACGCGCAAATTCCAAATGCGGGCGTCCGTCCACACTCTCAATCAGGACGCCGTCCACCGCAGCAATCATTTCGTCCAGCGAATCGTAAATTTTCACCCCCTTTTGCGAAATTTCATCGGCGTATTTGTTCCGGCGCTCCCAGCTGCTCGGATTGTCCGGCATCCCTCCACGGAATGCGGCGGTAATCTCGAAATCCTGATACGCCCCTTCTGCGTTGGGGTCGTTAAACAGATTCACGAATGCCGGAACGTGGGACGTGTCGGTTCCCACAACTCCCAAGCGAAACACTTCCGCAGAACCGGTTCCGACCAAACAGCTCCAAACACACAACACGGCCAGTAATTTTTTCATGGTGGGTCTTTCCTTTCCATAGAGTTTTCGTAGAAGCCTTGATACCTTATATTATAAAGAATTCGTAAAAGAAAAACAAGGCGCACCCTTCCGGAGTTTTCGCGTGGGGTTACGGGATAGCGTTTCCCAGGGACTGTTCCCGCAACCGGGTGGAACTGACGTCGTTCCGAAAAACCGATTCCGGAACTTCCACGCAACGCTCTTGCAACAGCGGCGGAAGATTCAGGTCGGAAAGCGACACAAAACGCTCCCCGTCCCACCGACCAAAAACCAGAAAACGACACGCCAAATCCGCGAAACGTCGCAGGGATTTCTCCAGCAACACCGGCTCCCCATGATGGTACGACACGTCCGCAATCCGCCGAATCGTGTCGGTTCCCACCACAAACGTCTTGCCCGAGAAATGTTCCGCTTTCTGCTCAAAATAGGGAAGCCCCGTCCAAAAAACCGGATACTCCCGCAGCGGTTCCCCCCGAACGGCCATTTCCACGTAATCCAACGGCGGTTTGTCCACGTTGAGCACCGCAATCTCCAACGCGACTTCCCCTCCCAACATCGCCACGGCCACATCCCGCATCTTCCGGTGCCCCGCATGAAACGGCGCAAAGGAACCAGGAAAAATCCCCAAAATCTCCCTCTCGCCCAACGTTTCCGGAGCCTGCAAGACCCAGGGGGCCGCTCCCGACTGAACCTGCTGCCACCCCGGTTCCGCTACCTGCCGCGTCGCCCATGGCGTCGTTTCCGGAAGCACCCCGCAACATTCGCCCAAAATCTGCTCCGCCCAATCGCAAACCTGCGCTTCCTCATCCTGCCGGGAATGCGTCTTGTCCAAAAGCAATGCGTACGACCGCGTTTCCTCCAGCGTCTGCCACGCCAGATACGCCCGATGTTCCCCCCGATGCGGCCGCTCCGTCGCCAGTACGCACGTCAGCGAAAATCCAAACACCTGCTTGGGGGTCTTTGCATCCTCCACCGCACGACGCCACGCCATGGCCGCCATCTGTCGCGCCGTCGGCTCCGAACAAAAACGCTCCGGCATACGCCCCAGAAATTTCCGCATCGACGCCGGACTGTACGGAATCTCCGCCTCCAGAACCGTCCGCGACGCTCCCGGAACGCACAACAGACGCTCCAACAGCCCGCTCCCCCCTCCAGAGATCACAAAAAAGCCGCGAAACATGGAATCATGAATCGCGGCCACCCGATTGTTTTCGGCGGAATACGTCATACGTTATTCTTCCTCGTCAAATGCGTCCGCTTCCTCTTCTTCCGGAGCTTCCACATCTTCCTCGTCAGCGGCTTCTTCTTCGTCCGCAGCCGCCGCTTCCTCGTCCATCGCTTCTTCATCGTCGGCAGCT
>JAUNBJ010000098.1 GCA_030535245.1 Planctomycetia bacterium
CCCTGCTTCTTTGAAGGGGAATTCGTACGGCGCGCAGAAAATTTGATCGCACCCCCTCCGTTCCGCTCACGGCTTGCGAACATCCTCCCTGGACGACGTTTCGCAGGAAAATATTTATTCGGCAAAATCCTGGCAATTCCACGACTCCACACGCCAGCGCTTTTCAAGCGGCGAAGCACTCCAACGCTCTCGGACACGGAACCAAACCGCTTTCGTCTCGCCCGCCTCCAGGTAGAAAAACGCGTCGCTGGCAACGAACTGGCACGCGGCCGGAGCCAGGTCGAACCACGTGAGTAGCGACGGTGCGGTTCCCGTATTGGAAACCGTTCCGGCATACTCCGTGATTCGGTAATCCCCATCCCGGCAGGAGGTTTCGTTCGTGATTTCCAGCTTCAACGACGCTCTCGGCGCGTTCGCCAGCACATCCCGCAGCACGGGGAATCCCTCCTCCGCAGCTGGCCACACCTGGAGGGTGTTTCGATACGCATTATAATTGTCCGGGTTTTCCATGCGTGCCATCGTACGCGGCCAGTAGGTGCTTCGGGAGACGCATTTCCCCTCGACAAAAAACTCGACGACCGGGAAGAAGAAGCGGTTTTTGTAGTTCTCCGGAATGGCAAACGGGGTAAATTCCACCACGCCAAGGGTTTGCGTTTCCACCGGTTTTTTCGCGTCGTAAACCGTTTTCAGCGTGTCGTCGAGAATCCGTACCCGCAGCGTGCCCGTGAAGGGCTGGTTCCGATTCAGATTCAGCGTCTTGCACGTGATGGGGAACGTCTCGCCCGATTTCCAGAGCAGTCGTTCCATATCGAGCATGGCGTGTATCGGTTCGTACGTCCGTTTCAGGAAATAATACGGCGCGACCGGCTGCCCGGTACCATCCACCAGTTGAATGGCGGAAAGGGTCGGCCACGAGCGGGCAAACACCCAGGGCATGATACCGGTCGTGACGGGATAATTCGCCTGTACCCCTTCGGACATCACCTGGTAAAATTCTCCAGCCCCCAGCTGCGTTCCGAGTGCCATATCGTCGAGCGTCATGTTTTTCATGGTCACGAAATGCGACGCGCGGGTCAACATCCGTGGCACACGCGACGGCTGGTATTCCACAAAGTGATGCACCGATTCCGGAGCCAGCTTGCGATACTCCTCAAGGTACATCTTGTCGACGTGCTGGAATTCCTCCGGATTAATGTAGGCCGAAAGCGAACGAGCGGTACAGACACTGTGAATGCCACTTTCCGCCAGAAACGGTTCTTTCGCGTACAGGCGTTTGTACCACGTGGCGTCCATGTCGGGGTAGGTGTGGTACGAACCCTCGTCGGGGCTGGTTCGCACGAATTTCCGACTGGGGTCGAATTCCCGCAGGTTCCGTTCGATGATCCCGACCGCCGCCGTATTGCCGGGACAGTACGGATTGAACTCGTTGCCTCCGCACCAGACCGCCAGCGACGTGCGATTCCGCAAACGCCAAATCGTCTGCAAAACTTCCGATTCAAACACGTTGTGCGGCCAGCCCGCAACATCCGAGTTGCCGATGGAGAAATCCTGCCAAACGAGAATCCCATACCGGTCACACGCATCGTAAAACGCTTCGTCCTCCCGCAGCCCCGGCCCCCAGATACGTAAAATACGGATTCCCGCATCGCGCACCATCCCCAGATACCATCGGTATTTCTCCGGCGGCAAATCCCGCAGCACGTCCACCGGCATCCAGTTGCACCCTTTCAGAAAAACTTTCTCGCCATTCACCACGCACTGCCAATCCCCCCAGCGATCGACCAGTTTCGGCCCGGCAGAGGTTTCCCAGGTGAGCGTCCGGAGGCCAAACGGAAACGCAATTCGGTCGAGCGTCTCCCCCTCTTTCAAAAGCGTGATCGTCACGTCGTAAAGCGGCTGGTCTCCCAGTCCGTTGGGCCACCACAGCTCCGGCTGATCAAGCGTGAACTCCTCCCGCAGCCAGGTTCGCCCCGAAAGTACCTCGAACGGGAACTCTTTCGTAAACGTCCGCTCCCCCCGCTTCATTTCCAGACGCACGACGAAATCCCCCTCACTTTTCCGCCACGGCTGGCCGACGTTACCGTTGGAAAGCTGATAATTATACGGCTTGTAAAGGATCGCATCAAGCGAATGCGTCCCGGAGAGAACCTCCGTCTCCAACGCGATTTTCGCCTGCCCGTTTTCCACCGACTTCGTTACCAGATACGGACGCTCCAGGTGCGTTTTCTTCACAAAATCGAGCCGGGCACCACGCCAAAATCCGAGCGTGTAAAACGGCTCCACCCCCGAACCGCCGGACGTGGACCACGGTTTGACGAAACGTCCGCCGTACGCCTGCAACTGGGGCTGCCCATAATTGGCCGAAGCGACCGCCACGACAATTTCATTCTCGCCGTCCGCTTTCAGCAGTTTGGAAACCTCAAATTCCGGCCCGCCGAACATCCCCTCGTGACGCCCCAAATGCGTGCCGTTGAGCCACACCCGACTGTAATAATCCAGCCCGTCAAACGACAGAAAAACGTAATCGCCGACGTACCCCTCAGGAAGCGTAAACTTCTTCTGGAAATACCATATTTTCTGTTCTACCCACTCATGCTCCTTCGAGTTCATCCCCGCAAACGGCTCGGGAAGCACCCCCGCCTCGCACAATGCCCGCTGCACCGTCATGGGACGCTTCATCACGTACCATTTCTCCACATCCCTCGTTTTCGCATACGTCGTGGCAGAACGATCGCGGCAGCCGAATTGCCAGTCGTGGCTCAAATCCAGATGTGCGTTTCCAACTCGCGGCGTGATTCGGAAATGGTGCGCAATCGGCCCCTTGTCCGGCGGCACGTCCCCCGGTGCTTGCGCCAAAACACCCGTCACCCAAAAACCAAACAACAGATAAAGCATCTTTTTCATGGCAAGCCTTTAATTAAATTAATTCGATTGTTGCGTTTTTTCCACCAGGAGAGGGCGTCGTTTACCGTGAAGAAGGTGCCGTCCAGCTGTGCTTCCCATGCCGCGTTTAGCATCGCTCCCATTTCCGGGCCGCAGGGGACACCCAACGCCATCAAATGACGCCCCAACAGGATCGGCTTCGGCGGAACGTCCAAAACCCCCAAACGTGCGGCATTTCGTCGAGGTTCCTCAAACGTTCGATCCTCGATCGCTTCCTGAAGAAGCAGAAAAACATGAATGTTGGAGGGGCTTAACGCTACGGAAAGCCGCCGCAGGGCCGTGTCGTCGAGCACTTTTTCCGGGTCAAAATTCCGTGCTGCGCGACACAATGCGTCCACCGCATCCCGCACCCGATTGGGGGCACGCATGTCCGTCACCCAGGAAGCATCCTCACTCCGGCAGCACAGGGCCGAAAACAACAGTTCCTGCCGCGTTTCCCCCGCAAGTCCCTCCGTTTCCGCAATCCGTGCTGCCCGGTCGCAAATCGGCTTCACCGCCTCCAGAATCCCCGGCACGTTCAGTTGGGGGAAACAGGCAATCCAGCCGCTCTGAACCAGCGTGTCCAGCCCTTTCGACGGATATTTCCCCTTTTCCGCCCATTTCGACCATTCCATGTAAACCCGCTCTTGGGTCAGCGTCGCAAACTCGGGAAGCACGCGACGACATAGTGCCGCCGTCCGCTCCTCCAACGTAAACCCAAACCGGGCCGCGAACTGCATCGCCCGCAAAACCCGCAGTGGGTCCTCACAAAACGCCTCGGTCGGCGCACGCAGGATTCCTTTTTTCAAATCCTCCACCCCACCATAAGGGTCACACAGCGTGCCGTCCGGCCGCATTCCAATCGCGTTGATCGTCAAATCCCGCCGCCCCGCCGCCTCGGAAAACGTCATGTCCTTGTCCGCCGTCACCTCAAAACCACGGTGCCCTGCCCCGATTTTCGATTCCCGTCGTGGAATGGCCAGATCAATTTCATGATCTACCTTCAACACGCTGAAACTCTGTCCCACCTGATTCACCCGAAAATGCCCCCGCAACGCCTGGAACATCTCCTGATACGTCAGGCCGTAAACCTCCACGTCGATATCCTTGGAGGGAATCCCCAAAAGCATGTCCCGCACGCAACCCCCCACCATCACCACGTCACGCGCTCCGGCCGCCAGCAAAAGTTCCGTGATCCGTTTCAGCTTCTCGTCCATCATTTCTGCGGCCCACGCTCTCTTTCCAATTGTGCACGAACCTTTGCAAACGCTTTTTCCATCACATGTTTTCGCCCCCAGGCCCGACGAACCCCCTTGGGGTCGAGAATCCGACAATGCCCGGTAAAATAATTCTGCTGCAATCGCCAACCCTCTACGATGTCCCACTCCGTCCACCAGACCTTCCCCCCCAGCGTGGAAAAATCGGCCTGCAAAAAATCTTGCGGAACCACAATCTCCCCACACGAAAAGTCGCCGCGCTCCACGCATTGCCGGTAACGCTCCAGATACATATACCCGTAGTGACGCAACGGTTCGTCCATCACGATTTCCCCAAAACGCTCCTCCGGCATGGCGTACAGATACCCCGTGCCAAGCGGCGAATGGAATTCCCCACCTATTTTATAAATCGCCAGCAATCCGTCGCTGAAATTGATCAGATTGTACACCTTTTCCGTCGAAACCTCAATCGCTCTGGCGATATCCGGGTCGTCGTTGTTCACTGCGGAACCGGCCAAAAGCAACTGCCGAATCCGAATCCCCTTTTTCGCCAGAATCGCCCCGGCTCGCACCGCAATTCGGCCACCCAGCGAATGCCCCACCAAAATCAGCCGCCGTCGCTTTTCGTCTGGCAACGCCTCGATCCGTTTGGCCAGCTCCGGAGCGAATTTTTCCGCATTTTCCAACGAAATACTCCAGGCCACCCCCATCTGGTACAGCGGCATCTTCGGAGAATTCCAGGAAATCTGCGTCACGCTTTCGGCATCCGGGTAGGTTTTTTTCAAAACCTCAATTTCCTCGTCAAACGATTCCCGCGTCGTGACCATGCCATGTACAAACCAGACGATCGGCCCGGCCGATGTGTCGGGAGCCAAACAGCAAAGAAAAAGCAGGAATAACGTCGGCATGAAACCCTCTCGAACCACGTGATGAAACGCTCCAAATCTCCGGCCCCTTCGAAAAACCGACTCCCCAAACGCGAAGCCGGTTTTTAGAAGCTGCCAAAATTTCCCCAGGACGCCAGGCGTTACATCAACGCTTTCAATCCCTTAAAGCATGCGGCGGAATCCGCGACGGGGGTTTCCTTGTTCTCGCACTCAATCACCAGCCATTCCGTACCGCCATACTGGTACAAAGCGGAAAGCACCTCGCCCCATTTTACGTCTCCCTTGCCGATGATTCCACCGCCGCCCGCCTCGGCCACGTGGACCGTTTTGGAACGTCCGGCATATTTTTGAATGAACGGAACAGGGTCGGCCCCCGCCGTGACGCAATGCCCCAGGTCGATCTGGTGGATCACTTCCTTCGGCGTGTTGCTGAAAATGAGATCCCACGCACAAACGCCGTCGAACCGTTTCGTCATTTCATGACAGTGGTTGTGGAAGCCTACCGCAACCCCCAGTTTCTTCGCCGCTTCCGAACGCTCGGAAAGCCACGCGGCATGTTTCAGCCAATCGGCTTTCGTCTTGCCGTCGAGCCACGGAACGATCAGGTTCCTGCCCCCCGTAATCCCCATGTATTCCGCAATTTTCGGCAGGTTGTCGTCCTGGAGCGAATCGGACGGCGTGTGCGTTCCACAGCAGACCAGACCGTTGTCGTCCAGCATTTTGCGGAACTCCTTTGCATCGGCTCCGAAATTCCCCGCCATCAGCTCCACGCCATCGTAGCCCATCGTCTTGACCGCCTGAAGCATTTTCGGCAGGTCTTTCTTGCACTCCTCCCGAATGGAATAAAGCTGCAACGCAATCGGCGGTTTCTTCGCGGCGTCGGCAAACAGATGTTTCGGAGCAAACGCAATCGCACTGGCCCCCAGGCCCCATTTTAGTAAATCACGACGATTCAGGTTTTTCATACCCCTTCCTTTCAAGGTTCAAGTCAAACGTTTTCACTCCCGAAACACCCCACGCCTTTCCATGCTTTTTCGTGAAAAAACGGGCATGTTTCGCGATTTTTTAAAATTATTTCCCCGGAACCGCCAGAATTCGGGTCTGGTAGCCGGGAATTTCCACGATCGTTTTCGCCGGAACGACGCTTCCGTCCAGCGGGTTCAATTCCAACGCACCGGACGCCGGAACGGCCAGGCATTTGCCGGAATACGGTTTGTCGGTCAGGTTCACGAGCATGTGGAACGTCCACCCTTCACGAACGAATTTCCCGTAAAAAACCATGTCGCACGCCGGTTCCAACACGGGAGTGGGACGCACTTCGCCTCGCAAAACCCTGCCGCCTGCCGCCTCGAATGCCGCAAGGATTTTCTCCTGTTCCGGAGAGAACGTCACCCCCTGCGGAACCACAAATTCCATGATTTTGCCCGCCGCGCTCTCCCCCGACAACACACGCTCCAAATCCGCGTCGCCCACCATGAAAAACGGCGTCTGGTTCTTTACCAGGCGTTTGCCGAGATCGGCATAACTGTTGCTCATGGTCTGCAGGGCGTTGCTTTGCGATTCCCACGAGCGTCTGGCCGACGGAAAAAATTCCGCCTGGCACTGGCGAATCGGGTAGTACATCACCGTCGTGTAGACCGGCTTGGCATCCCGAAGCAGCGCGTTGACCCGCCCCACATGCTCGCAGTACGCCCGGTATTCCGCCACGGTACGGTCGCCGGGGTTGTAATACAGCGTAAATTCCGTCACGCCCGCCGCCTGCTGCCACGCCGCAGACGCCTGCATGAACGCCACGGGAGCGGGGCCTTTTTCCGCAATCCTGAAATCGTGGTCGCTGATTTCGCACATCACCCGACGCCCACCATTTAACACCATGGCCGACACGGGAAAGAGAACCGCCTGCCAACCCCGATCCATCGCCTTTTCCGGAACCGACGACAGGAAATCCAGCCCCGGCAAATCGAATTTCTTCAAGACTTCCAACTTGTCGCCATCCAGTGGAATGTGAAGAAGCAATCCTTCCTCCGCCAGCGTGTGCCCGGAAGCCAACGTTCCATGAGCACGGCACCAATCCCGAATCGGCGTATAGTACGCTTCGCAACACCGACATGCCACCATCTGCCAGAAATTTTGACGAACCGCTTTGTCCGCGTCCGTATCGCCCGTGAAAAGGCTCTTGCGAACGGCATTCAAATCGCCCCCGTACCTCTTTTTGTAAATCTCCGGGAAATCGTCTTCCCAAACCACCATCGGCAGATTCGGTTTCGTCAAATCCACCGGATCGTACACCTTGACCCGTTTTCGCATCGCTTCACTCATCGGCCCCATGCCCAACGCGTTGGTGGATGGCTCGTCCGTAAAAAACGCTTCCACTTTGGAAAACAGTTCCTTCGGCAAATGCTGATAATACGCATCGTGCGTCAGCCGAATGAACGCCGCTCCCGCTTCCGGATTCACCAGCGACGGATACCGCTGAATGCCGTCATAATTGTTCGACGCATGCGTGTACTCGAAACAGGGACGCACCGTAAATTCCCCCGTTTTCGCATCGTAAACCAACTCTTTCGCTTCGCGTTTGGGATCCTCTTTCAGTACCAATCCCCCCGCAGCCAGGCTGGGATATCCCTTTTCATCGTAAATCCAGTATCGCAGCCCCTTTTCATCGGCGGCACGAACCGCATGGACGAATCGCTTCCACTCGTCCTCGTTTTGAAGGTACTGGTCGCTGAACGGAACGTTGATGACCACACCGCCAAGCCCTCGCTCGACCAGAGTTTCCATCCCCTCTTCCGGAGTTGGCTTCCCACGATAATACGAACCATGAATGATCTGCAACGGTCGGTTTTGAGCCGACGGCGTGTTCCATTCCTGCATCCAGGTGTTGGGGAGGGTTTGCGCGGCCAGGTTCAGCGTCAGCATTCCCCAAAGCCCCGCCAAAAAAACAAAGTGCGTGAAGGATGACATAAATCGCTCCTGAATAAAGGTTCCGTGTTCGTTTGATTTCCAGAGGTTTCCCTCTATTGTAAGTCGTGCCCCTCCAAATGTCAACCGGGTGAAAGAGAGAAAGTGCCTTTCGGGTACTGCAAATTTAGTGGGGGACGTTAGCGACGTCTGCCTCCCGGTGATGTTGCAACCGGCGAAAAGCCATCGTTGCCGCCCGTACCCGGACCGGGGGGCCGCTAAATTGGAAGGCATTCCAAAATCGCAAAATCAGATTTTCCGGCAGGGGGGTTTGAAAAACTCGGCAAATGTGGTAAAATCCCAATGTTTTGTGCACGTAGTGGGCGTGCCGTGACAGGTTCTTTACCAAAATTACCAGCGAGGTGTTCCGTGGCTGCGACTTGTGTTGTCGGTCTCCAGTGGGGAGACGAAGCGAAAGGCAAAATTGTTGACCTTTTAACCGAACAGAATGATATTGTTGTCCGTTATCAGGGCGGTTCCAACGCGGGGCATACGGTGGTGTTTGACGGCAAGAAATACAAACTTTCCCTCATTCCCAGCGGTATTTTCCGTTCCAATGTCCAGTGCGTTATTGCGGGCGGCGTGGTGCTCAATCCGCAAAGTTTTCTTGGGGAAATCGACGGCATGATCGCGCACGGTATCTCGTGTGAAAACCTGATCCTTTCCGATCGTGCACACGTCATCATGCCGTGGCATTTTGAGGAGGATCGGCTGATGAATCGAACCACTTCCGGCGAGGACATCGGTACCACCATGCGTGGGATCGGCCCCTGTTATCGGGATAAGGTGGGGCGAAGTTGGGCCATTCGGCTGGGCGACCTGTATCGCGACAATTTTGCCAACCGCGTTCGGATGATCTGCGAGGCGAAGAACCCGATCCTGTACAGTCTCGATCCGGAAGGGGGCGAGCACCGTCTGGACGCTGAAAAAATCGTCGCCGATTACCTGGGGTATGCGGCGCGGATGAAAGGTCGGGTGACGGATACCACGGCGTACCTGCTGGACGCGTTGGACAGCGGTAAAAAAATCTTGCTCGAAGGGGCACAGGGGGCACTTTTGGACATCGACCATGGCACGTTCCCGTACGTTACCAGCAGCAACAGCTCCGGCGTGGGGGTCTGTTCCGGGGCGGGCATTCCGGCACGCTCGATTCAGAAACTGGTGGGAATCATCAAGGCGTACACGACCCGTGTCGGCGGCGGCCCGTTCCCAACCGAACAGGACAACGAAATTGGCCAGCATATTCGCGACGAGGGGAACGAGTACGGTACGGTCACGAAGCGTCCGCGTCGCTGCGGCTGGTTTGACGCCGTGGCCGCCTACTATACCGCCCGTCTGAGCGGAGCCACCGACCTTGCCGTCATGCTTTTGGACGTGCTTTCCAAACTGCCGGAAATCCAGATTTGCACCGAGTACGAAATCGACGGCGTTCGCACAAAGCACTTCCCGTCACATGTGGACGACCTGCGGAAAGTGAAGCCGATTTTCATCACCCTTCCCGGTTGGCAAAAAGACATTACCGGCTGCACAAAGTGGGCCGAACTGCCGGAAAACGCAAAGAACTACGTTCGTAAAATCCGCGAGCTGGTCGGCGTTCCGGTGGAAATCGTTTCGGTCGGCCCGGACCGTCAGCAGACCATTTTCGTGGAGGACTAACCCTTTCTAAATTAATGGTTAATGGGTCATGTGCAAGCAATAAGGTGACCCATTAACCATGATATTTCAAAGTATAACCAGACTGATCCTAAGTAACAAGGGGGATGGCTATTACGAACCAAATATTTCCATAGGCACCCCTTGACACATATAAGAGTAGAGATATGATTATACTTAGACTGAGTGATTTACCACCCTCGGTTAGCATCTAGTTAATCCTTGGCCGTTAAGGTCAAAGAAAGAAGCGGACATCTCGGTGTCCGCTTTATTTATTTAAAGGTTTACTTAAGAAACCGCTGATTTAATCCCAGGTCTTGTCGGAATTTTAAAAAGCGATATTAAAGCTATTAAATATTTAATGATGGTGCCGAGATGGTCGATGAGTGACCAGAAACGGCGGTGGGGGTGGCGTCGGCGAGGAGTTTATCTTGATTTTGTAGTGTCCAGAGGTAGTGGTGCGGATGGTACCGTTGTCGATTGGGACGGTCGTTTGATAGTTTTCGTGGATGAAAATGGACTTGGAGTCGGCGGCTTTGCGAATCCAGACGTTGTTGTAACCGTAGAGGTATTCGCCTTGATCAATTCTTGTGCGTTTTCTCCATTAACCCATATTTCTGTCTGAGGCAGGGATTGCGATAACAAACGGATGTCTGGTATCCCCATATTTTCATCGTAAAAAAACAGCACCTGCAATTCTTTCATCTTCGAAATCACGGGAAGTAAAGATTTTGTATTGGGGGTACGTATCAATAAATTTTTAATCCTTTTACAGGCAACAAAGTCCTGAAAGTCTTTGTTGGAAATATCGCAATCGTGTAAAATCACTTGCGAATCTTCCATGAGCGTAAAATGCGCTAGAATCGAACCCGAAACGGTCATGTCTCGAAACATCAACAGGTTCGTCTTGAAGATATGTTTTTTGTCAAGTGCAAATCGACAATTACAGAAACTCATTCCGCAAATTCCCTCCGTCTCCTCAATTTTTTCTGCCAGCGGTTCCTCAATTTTCATGTCGGAAAAAATGAAATGCAGATGTTTATTGGGGTAGCTGTTGATTTTATGGATATTCTTATAAAATTCACTTGGGGAATGAATGAGCCATTCAATAAGGAACCCTTTGCCTACGCGTGTAATTCTCGGATTGGCCTTCTGGTGTTCGGCAATTGAAAGCAGTCCTTGAACCAATTGTCGCTGTGAAAATTCGGAGGAGGGAGCGAAAAAAGGACCGATCGTCATGGTCCATCCAAGGGCTACAACAACTCCAATACTAACTAAAAGGAGGATTTTTGGAAAATGTTTCATGCGGTTTTTAGAAGGTGCCTTTCGCCATTCCTTTGAACAAATCGTGAGTATGTCGAACATCTTTAGGAAACAAGAGCATTCTTCATAAAATTCTCCTGCTCATTTTTTATGCACATGAAAATTTGACAGATAAAACTCAAAGGTGCATCCCCATTATACATTGATGATACTTCATTTATCGTCTTTTTGCAATAAGCCTTTGCAGAAAATAAGCAAAAAGTGCAAACCGGATCAGTTCCATTCCCGGTCTGTTCTGTTTAATCAAGGGGCGGTTTGCTTCAAATCCACCCCGGCTTGTTTAGCCCACGGAACGCGGGCGGTCGCCTTGAACTGTCCGGTGGTTCCGGCTGTTCGTGGTTGAACTCACGGAAACGGTTCAACATAAGTTCCAGATTGTCGGGATTCCATTCAACACAAGAGGGGGCTATTGCAAAATAAGATTTAATTTCATAAAATAAAGGAGTTATCAAGATTCCAATCTTTTTTCTTGATGAAGAGGGGGATTGTCATGGGATTCACGGAAAAACAGAAAAAGATGGCCGTCAAAAACGATCCAGGGAAACGATCCAGGGAAGAACTTTTCAAGGGAAGACATTCAGGACCTCGAATCTCGTGGGTATTCGGAAAGCGGCAGAAAATAGGCGAAGCAGAACAATGAGTAATACGAACATTGGTGGTGATTCCTGTGATGAATTTCTCAAAGATGATGACTTCGGTATTTTGTGGGGAAGAAGAGATGGATAATCTAAAAACGTTGCTTTCGGAAGCGGCTTTGCAGGAACGTACGGAACCGGAGTTTTTCGACCGTGGGGAGAATTATTTTCGTCGTGGGCGGGTGCGAATTGAGGAAAAGGACGACGAGCATATTCTGGCAAGTGTGAACGGAACGCACCGCTATCATGTGCAATTAACCGTTCGGGAACAACGGCTTGCGGGAACGTGCAATTGTCCCGTGGGGAGGATTGGGATTTTCTGTAAACATTTGGTGGCAACAGGGTTAGCGTATCTGTCCTGCCCAGAAAATGTCGTTGGAGAAAAGCCCGCATTTGACTGGAAACAGTTTGTACGGACGCTTTCCCAGGAGGAGTTGGTGACGCTTGTGCTGGAAATGTCGGCACGTTGTCCGCAAATTATAGAGAAATACCGGATGAAAAATCTCCCCTCCTCTCCGGCAGCCAAGGTGAAGGTGCTGCAGAAAAAAATCCATTCCCTACTCTCCCAAGCGAAAAAAGTCACCCAATTGGACGGCTACGACGACTACGACTACGATACCAACGAAAGTGTTTCCGAACGATTTTATGAAGAATTGACACAATTGGAAACCATCCTGGAAAATTTGGCGAAGGAGAAAGATTTTCAAACGCTCTATCCTGTTGTAGAATATGGAATTGAGAAATCGATTGCCACGGTGGAAATCAACCCGGACGAATTTTTGGAAATTTTTAAACCACTCTACGTCCTGAGTTCGTCGGCAGAAGCTCCCAAGCGGGTCGTTCAAAAAATCCAGCAGTGGGGAAGTGAGGTGCCATTTTATGAACTTTTTCAGCAATTTCCCAAGCCGATTTTGGACTTGTGGTACAAGGAGGCTCGGTGCGAATGGGAAAAACTTCCGACGCTGAAAATGAGCGATCAATCCTCCTCTTACGAGAGGGAATTTCTGGAATCACGGCTGATTTCATTTGCGGAGGCTCGCGGGGATATTGATTTTTTGTTGCGGATTCGCCAGCAAAATTTGAGTGGTCCGGAGCATGTGCTGGAACTGCTCCGGGAGTACCAGCGGCGAGAAATGACGGAGGAAATTCTTCCACTGCTCCAGAAAGCGGGAAACACTTTTCCAGACGATCAGGAGATTCAGCAAACGTTGGTGCGGGAGCTGCGGAATCGGAAAAAAACGAAAGAAGCACTGGCACAGGCATGGACTTTTTTTGAAAACAACCCGGCCGAAAAGTCCGCCTTTTCGCTCCTGATGGAAATCGCGGAACCGACAGGCAAAAAGACGGAATTTTTGGACAAGGCATTACAACATCTTGAAAAACTTGATGTTGCCAAGCAGTCAACCTATTGGAACGCTTTTTACATCAAGGAACGGCGGGTGGAAATTCTGCTGGATGCGGGAAGATTGGAGCAGGCGTGGGAGTTGCGAAAAGGGTTGAACAGGCTCCATCCCCTGGGGCGTCGTTTGGCGAAAATGTGGGGGCAAGACCATCCGGCGGACGCCGCGTCGCTGTATCGCCAGTGGCTGGACGTGGCGATCCAAACTACAGGCGAAGCGGCTTACGAGGAGGTTGTTTCGCTGCTGAAAGAGTATGAACAGTATTGCCGAGCCGCCGGAAACCCTGCCGAGTTTATCGCCTATTTCCAGTGGATTCAGGAAAAATACCGTCGTCGCCCGCGTCTGATGGAAAAATTGCAAGCGTATGAACGTACCCTTCCGGAGAGAGGGTGATACGTTGCCCGGAGCCGTAGTCGTTTGAAGTTTGAAAGAGAGCCGTAAAATCCGTGTTGCGAGTTTAGACAAAATGAGTGAACCAGCACACTTGGAAAAACATGCGAAATTAGCGTCGGCCTTTAGGCCGTTGGCACTGTCCGAAGCGATGGATTGTCACTGCTATACACTACGAGAATCGATACGAACGGCCTAAAGGCCGTCGCTAACAACTCCCCTCCACTAAATTTGCAGGCACCCGCCGTACAAACATATCCCTGTTTTTACTTGACAGTGCAGGTTGTTTATGCTAAGGAACCGCTGCACAAATCTCTGATTTTGTCGGGGAGGGTTCCGTGAAAGTT
>JAUNBJ010000099.1 GCA_030535245.1 Planctomycetia bacterium
GAGCCGTGAACGGAGGGCTTTAGCCCGCCCGGTACGACCGGGAGCGACTACGGCTACCGCCGGTTGATACATCTCCGGGAGGCAGGCGCTTTCGCTTCTGGCCTCCCTTGTCGTAACGACGATTCCACTACGAGCCGTGAACGGAGGGCTTTAGCCCGTAGTTCCGGAAAGCAGTGGAAAATCGCTCGGCAATTCTCCGGAACTACGCTTCGCTCCGTTCACGGCTCGAATGAAACAGTAGGGAGGCCAGAAGCGTAGCGACTGCCTCCCGACACCATTGGCAACCGGCGGCAGCCGTAGTGTGCCGCACCGCACCCGGGACCCGGGAGGCGGTTTTATTCATTGGTATTTTTTAAAACTTCAGGAACTTATCGGCCGGGACGCCGCAAATGGGGCATTTGTCCGGAGCGGAACCTTCTTCCGTCCAACCGCAGATGGAGCAGACGTAGAAGTCCCGCTTAGCCCGCCATGCTTCGGTATCGGCCAGCGCTTCGGCGTACAGCTTCGCGTGGATTTTTTCCGCTTCCATGGCGCCCTGGAACGAATTTACGGCAGCCGTCTGCCCTTCGGCTTCGGCGGTAGCGATGAATCCGGGATACATGGCGGTAAATTCTTCGGTTTCGCCGGCGATGGCGTCTTGGAGCATTTCCCGGACGTCTTTTCCGACGTATTCGGCAATGTTAGCGACCGGCTCGGCGCCCAGCGACCGGAGCACCCGGGCGTGACGTGCGGCGTGGAGCGTTTCGGCTTTGCTTGCGGCGGCGAACAGGGCGGCCAGGGCTTCGTAGCCGTCGGCTTTTGCCTTTTCGGAATACACGGCGTATTTCGCGCTGGCGTTGGATTCGCCGTTGAACGCGGCGTTCAGGTTGGCGATGGTTTTCGCTTCTTTGGAACCACAGCAGCAACAACAATTAGTCATGATGAACCTCTCTCCTGAGTTAAAATGAAAAAAATGGAATGATGAAATGTTTAGTGTTTGCCGTACTTCATAACTTTCCCGGACGCCTGGGCCTGGATGTACGCTTCCAGGGCACGCATTCGGGGGTCGTCGCCGGACATCGGTTCGGCACGGCAGGGGTGTTGCAGGCACCAGTTGATCATATCCCGCAGCAGGGCGGCACGACCGAGTTGAACCTGGTATTTCGGGTAGGTTTCCGGGTGCGTGTTGGCGGCGTCCGGGTGGCACATATCGCACGACGTGCCGTTTGGACTGCCGAGCAGGTCGGCACTATGGAAAATACGAGAGCCTTCCAGGGCGAGCCGTTCGGTTTCCTCCTGCCACAGGAGCAGGTCTTTTTCGGTGTAGCGTCCGTACGCATGGCCATCTCGCTGGTCGCCTTTCAGCACGGCACGGTTGTTATAGTGCGGGGCGAGGACGTGGCTGGCACGTTCTTTGGCAATCCAGTCGGTATCCTGCGAATCTTTCCACTGGTCGTTGGTACCGGGGAACGTCGGCACCCCCTTCGTCGCCGGGGCGGCCGGAGCGGAAGGCACGGGGGAGGCGTCCGCGTTGTTCGTTTGGGGAACGACGGCCGGAGCGGGGACGATTTGACGAAACCGCTGCGCTTGCGCGCCTGTTGTGGTCAGCGTCACGACCACCAGAGCGGCGATTAGGTTCGTGTATTTCATGGTTTTTCCTTTATCTTAAGGGTTTATGGAATCAGAACGACGGCAGGTTCGGACGCGGGGGACGGGCTTTCGAGTCGCCGTTCAGGTACGCGGCGGGAACCAGCATCGGTTTACGGTTCCACAGGCTGTACACTTTGTCGACCAGTCCGTCGGCGGAGATGCGGATTTCCCCGTCGCCGCAGGCGTCCAGCGAGTTGAACGGATCGGCACGATTCATTTGAACCGTCCATTCCGGCATTCCCTTGGGAGCGTACGGCCACGGCCACGCGGTCGAAATCAGCCCATGGAAATGGATGTTTCCGATCTTGTTCGTCAGCACCTGGTGGGTGTGACCATGAATGACGGTACAGGTCTGGAATCGTTTCAGCACCGCCTGCACCTTTTCGGCGTCGTCGGTCCAGAAGTTCCAGTTTTTGTAAAGTTTGTACAGTGGCGAGTGGGAAAAAATCACCACCGGCTGGTCGTCTTTCCAATCGGCCAGCGTCTTTTCCAGCCACGCGATCTGCTCCTTGCCGACGAAGAACGGACGCTGAGCCTGATTGTCGAGTCCCGCCACCGTTTTCATCCGGTCGATGGGGGAGATTCCGGCTTCCGTCCAGAAATCTTCCTCGTTGACGCTCATCAGGCAGACGAATCGCACCCCTTTATGGTCGAACGTCCAGGTGGGGCTTCCGAACAGGGATTGCCATTTTTCGCCCATGTCGAAGAACCAGTCATGCTCGCCGACCATGACTCGCAGGCGGTCGCGGTATTTCAGCTGTCCGAGAATTTCGTATCCCAGTTCCAGTTCCTCCGGCTGCCCAAGCTGCGCCAGGTCGCCTCCATAGAAGATGAAATCCGGTGCTTCTTCCATCGCGTTGACATCCTGCACGGCACGCATCAGGGCGTTGGCAAAGCGGTCGTTGATATGCTTCTGGTACAGGTGCGAGTCGGAAATGTAGGCCACTCGGAACCCCTTTTCGTTTCCGTTCGCGTCTTGTCCGAAGGCGAATTTCACCGGCTGGAAGGAGCCGAAATCGGCCATTCCCGTGGCCATGGCCGCCGTCATGCTGGCGGTTGCGACCTTCAAAAACGAACGCCGGTCGAGGTTCGTCAGGGCGGAGAAAAACGCGTTCCGCTCCCGTTCCACCCGCGTTTCCAGATTTTCACGTCGGTATTGGGTACTCATTTTTCCGCTCCTTTCGGCTGGTGATTTCGGCTGTAGTCTTCAAACGTGAGAACCTTCCGGGTCGCTTTTTCGGTGTCCCGGTTGCTTCGGGAGGTTGCGGCCAGGGCTTTCTGTTCGGCGTACATCTTCGCGTTCTGCTGGGCAAAACGGACGTCCGTCAGGCTGAACAGGAACGCCACCAGCTGATCCACCTGCCTGTCGGTCAGGTTCAGCGGTTCCATCCCGCCGTCCAGGTACAGGTTCGGTTCGCCGCCTTTGTTGTAATGGTCCACCACGTCCCACAAGGTCGCGAGAGAACCGTCGTGCATGTAGGGACCGGTAATGCCAATGTTCGTCAAAAGCGGCGTCCGAAACGCGCCAATGTCCGCCTTTTCTTTCGTTACCATGAACCGACCCAGTTCGCTCATGTCGGTAGCAATCGCCAGCCGGTCGAGTTCCTCCTCCGAATCGTTCTGTTCCAACGCGTGGAGCGCCGTACGCGCCAACTCCTCAAAATTCTGCTTCTTCGCGGCAATGCCGATGTTGTGGAATTTGCTGTCCGAGCCGACCGGGTTGGACGGACTCATCGTATGGCAGGTCACGCAGCGTCCCTCCCGATTGAACAGTTTCCATCCCTCTTTCGCGTCGGCGGAAATCGCATTCTCGTCGCCCGCCAGGTAACGCCGGAACGGGGAGTCGAAAAAGTTCAACGTCCGCTCAAACGCCCCCAACGCCAGACCAATGTCCGCGTAATTCACATCTCGACCATAAGCGGCCTGGAACATTTTCTGGTATTCCGGATCGTCTTTGATCGGGGCGATAATCGTCGCCTCGTCGTTTTCAACGCCCATTTCCACCGGGTTGATGATCGGCTGCATCGCCTGATGATCCAACGACGGCGAACGCCCGTCCCAGAACATGTTGTGCAACACCCCCGCGTTCAGGTTGGTCGGAGCGTTCCGTTTCCCAAACTGCTTGCGAATCCCTTCCGACGTGGGAATCTGGTCGGTGAAACCACGCGTCACGTCGTGGCACGTCGCACACGATACCGTGCCGTCCGCCGACAGACGGGTGTCAAAATAAAGCTTTTTCCCCAACGCCACCCGTTCGGGCGTCGCTTCGTTCCCCTTGGGAATCATGGCGTTCCAATACTTTTCCGACACGCCGGCCGGAATGTTCAGGTTCGTCCCCAGCATATCAAACACCTTGGCCTGATACGCTTCCTCCGCCGCCCCGTGCGGGCCACGGGGTACCGTCGCCTCCTGAGCCTGCAATCCTATTCCGCACCATAGTACGGCGATCGCGGTCCATCCTGTTCTCCTTTGCATACTCCTGCCTCCTGAGGTAAAGTTTTCCCGGAATTTACGCACGCCGCGCAAAGCCCCTGAAAATCCACACAATAATCCAACACCCTGAAACCTTCCGGAATCTGTTTCAGCTCCAGCGAAAAATCTTTGTCTACCGGGTCAATATCCACCACCAACCCACACTTCACACAAATCAAATGATGATGCGGCTTCACAAACGCGTCGTACCGCGTCGCCGCCCCCGGATGATTCACCTTCCGAATCATATGGCACGACGCAAGCGTCTCCAGAATCCGATAGACGCTCATCCGCGACATCCCCGGAAACTCCTCGCGGGCCTGCTCATAAACGCGATCCGCCGTTGGATGTTCCGTAGAATACAACAAAATTTTATACACCTGCGTTCGCTGCTTCGTCACCGCCAGACCATACATCCGGCAGCGAGTGTAAAACTGCTCCAGTGCCATTGCCCGAAAAGACATTTTCGCCTCACTTTCTTGGTACATTGTACCAAACTTTTCAGAAAAGAAAAGGGGGGGAGGGGCAATGAACAGTGAACAGTGAACAGTGAACAGGGGGCAGGGAACAGGCAGGTTAATTTTCCAGGAGCAGGGAAATCCAGCCGTCGCGAGGCAGGAGGTTTCGGTGTCGGGGATGGATAAAGATGCGGACCCGTTTGACAAAATCGTCGAACTGCTCGACAGCCAACGCCTTGACTACCGGAGAAACATCGGCAAAGGCCTGGTACCGATTTTCTTTCGCATCGTAAATATTGACGACAAACTCCACCTCACGTTCCACAGGAGGTGCGTCGATGATCAGGTCGGTAGGAGCGACATGGACTCCGGTTTTTCGCGAAATTCTTTCAGCCAACAGAGTACTGTACTCGACAAGCCAGTCGTAAGGACGTCGGGCAAGTTGGTGATAGATTTCAGGGTACTCGAAAAACGCAAACTCGGCGGCCTGTTTGTAAAGCAGACGTTGGGAACCGAACAGTCCGTCGTAAAAAACGCGGGCGGGGCGGTCGTCGAGGAATTGCCGAAAGAGCGTGGTGGCACCGTCGTCGGTGGTGTGGACGAGTTTGTGGGCAAACATGTCGCCGTGGGTTTTCCAAAGATCGAAATAAAGGCGTTGGAGCATGGCGGTGGCACTGCGGACAGCATGGTGCCAGTAAACTTCGCTGAACATGACGTACCGGGCGAACACCATCAGCTCGGCGGCGGTTTTGCCTTTGCTGGAAATGGCCAGTCCGTCCCCGGTCGCGTTCAGGCAGAGGCTTCCCAGAAGCCGTTCCTGGTCGAAATTCCGTCCATAAGGGACTCCGGCGTGGATGCTGTCCCGTTGGAGGTAATCCATTTTATCGATATCCACCGGCCCGGAAAGGAGGCTGGAGAGGAGTTTCCAAAGGGTTGGGTGTTCTGTCAGAAACGTGGCGTGGTCGGGCGTTTCCCCTCCAAGCAGGAAAAGCACGTCGGCGGGGTCCAGCTCCCAATCGTCACGGATTCGGTGGAAAATTTCACCGTCGGGGTCCAGCAGGTAACGTTGGATTGCTTTTTCGTGGGGGAGGGTGCCGGGGAGCCGCAAATCCTCTACGGGATGGCAGTAGGGGTAGTGCCCCAGGTCGTGAAGCAACGCGGAAACCAAAAACAGGGCCGCCGCCTGGTCGGAGACGGTCGCCGCAAAGCGTTCGTCGTGGGCGAACCGCTTGAGCAGGATCACCGCCAGCCGAAACACGCCGAGGGAATGCTCAAACCGGGAGTGCGTGGCTCCGGGATAAACGCGACGAACCAGCCCCAGCTGGTGGATGTTCGCAAGCCGCTGAAATTCGGGCGTGTCGATCAGGCGGCGGACGCGCCCGGTCAGGGGAACATCGACTTCAGGGGGAATCCGAATCATGCCGGAACGGGAATCCAAAGCGGCGATTTCTGGTAACATGGCGAACTACCGGGGGTCGAGGGGGATGTTGGCACCGCTGGAGCTGGCGCTGATTTCGGCAGCTTTGAACACGATATTTTGCACCCCCGCAAGGAAACAGAGGGTGGCGGTGACGATGAGGTAGAACATGAAATGGATCACTCCGTCACCAGTTTCCAACTCGAAAATGGCACTTCCAAGGAGCGACCCGACGACGGCAAAGGGGGAGGCGACGGCAAACCAGACCCAAAGATCGCCCCCGAAGGCGCCAGTGGCGAAGTGCGAGACGATCCCAAACCCGGCCCAGAGGGCGAGATAGACCCCGGAGCAGATGAGGGCACGTGTTTGGAGTTCGCGTCCGCTGAGGTTTTCGATGGCTTCGGTATCTTTGAGGAAGAAGTAGGGGGCATAGACCAGTGGGGGGGTGATCAGGATCAGTCCGAGGCACCGCAGGATGGCGGAGCTACGGAAGATTCCCCCCAAAAGCCAGGTGAGCAGGAACAGAACGAGGGTTCCGCCGACAATTTGGAGGGTGATTCGGGGACTGAATTTTTCCTCTTTGCGTTTGAGCGGTTTGAGAACCAGTTCCCCGGAGACGGAGCGTCCACCGCCGTCGAAGGCTTCGCCGCCATGGATTTTGACGGATTCCCCGGCTTTGGGGATTTTGATGGGGGTTTTACATTTGGGACAGGGGCCGGTTCTTCCGGCAAATTCGTCGCGAACGCTGAAACTTTTGTGGCATCCTGGACAAGTAACAATAATGGCCATTTTTCACGTCTCCTGGCACCCCTTACTTGACGGAAAGGGAATTTCGTGTAACACTATAATAAAGATACACTCCTAATATAATCCGGGAGCGGAAAAATTTCCAGCCCCCGGAGGAAAATTTTTGTGGACGGGAGCTTTTTTGAGAAGAATGGAGAGGTTGCCATGAGCGACATGCAATTTGAGACGGCGTGTCCGAATGATCATACGATACGGTTTTCGCTGGAGCTGGCGGGTCGGACGGGGCACTGTCCGAAATGTTCGGCGAAGTTTACGATTCCGAGTATCGCGGACATACGGGAATCCTTTGGCGACGACATCGACGAGGAGATGGAAGCGGTATTCCAGGAAGCGGAAGCGAAGCAACGGGCGAAGAAGAAAGAGCTTTTAGCCAAAAAGAAAGCGGAGTTGGAGGAAAAAGCGCGTGCAGCGCGTGCGGCGGCGCAGGCCGAGCAGGAGGAGAAGGAAGCGGCGGAAGCGGCCCGTAAGGAAGAACAACAGCAGGAGCAAGCGTTGGAGGAAGCGGGCGGGAAAGATTCTCTTGCGGGGCTGATTTCGACGGAGGAAAAGCAGGAAGCACCGGCGGAAGAAGAAGAGGCGAAAGAAAAAGAAGAGGCGAAAGAAAAAGAGGAGGAGAAAACAGAAGAAGATTTGGACGAAAACATGATGCAGTTCATGTGTCCGAACGGTCATATTCTGACGGCGCCTGTCGATCGTGCGGGGAAGGTGGATCATTGTCCGGAGTGCCATGTCAAGTTCATGATTCCCGAATTGGATGACGAGGAGGAAGATCCGATTCATCTGGAGGTGGAGGAAAATACGGAACCGACGGCGAACAAGCGGATTGTGGTTCCACCGGGAGTGCCGACGGAGGGGGGGCAGCCGGAAACCAAACCGCTGGAAGAAAAGCCGCCGGTGGTGGAAGAAAAGAAAAAAGTGGCGGTTTCCTCCGAGAACAGCACGGCATCGCAGGCGTTTTTGTATCCGAACATGGCCATTCGGGACGGGAGTGTGGATGTTGGGCTGGAGGATATTTCGTCCCAGATACCGGAGGCGTTGCGGGTGGATCCGATGGCGAAGGTATTCTGGCAGTTATGGAACCGATATGAGAAAAACGAGACGTTGAAAATTCATACCACGGACGGACAGGTGTTTGTACCTTTGGAGTTTCACGAGACGGAATCGCTCAGCCTGGTGGGGTTTTTCGATGTGAAAGACGCTTCGGGGCAGTTGTTACGGCTGGTGATTCGTTGGGACAGCATAGCCCGTATTACCCTTGCCGCCGACCGGGGCGACGAGAATTCTGAAACCTCTACGGACGCAGACGTCCAACAAGAAAAACCATGAGTGAGTCTTCTCCGAAAAATTCCAAAAATTACAATGCGATTCTGGAAACGTTGTATCGGATGCACCGTCAGTTTGCCGATTTATTTGGGCGATTGCGGCGAGGTCCGAAGAAGATTGCGGCGGCGGAAGAGCGTGTGGCCGAGTTTCAGAAGTTGTGTGACGAGGCGGTCAAGCGGGTGATTGCGTTGCGTGTGGTCACGGACGACAAGCAGGCGCGTTTGGAGGCGGCGGAGCGAAATATTGAGCGGCGTCACAACCAGATGATGGAGGCGAAGAACAACACGGAGTATCAGGGGTTGAAGGAGCAGATTGCTGCCGACAAAGCTGCCTGTGGGGTGTTGGAGGACGAGATTTTGGAGTCGCTCGACCGGATTGAGGAGTACAAGGTGGAGGCGGACCGGGCGAAGCAGGATTTGAAGTTTGCGAAGAGTCAGTTGGAGAAGATTACTGCCGAGGTTGCGGAGGAGAAGGCGTCGTTGGAGGGGGAGATTCAGCGAATCAAGGAGGATTTTCGTGCGGAGGAGCGTAAATTGGACGGGGAGCATACGGAGACGTACAAGCGGTTATTCAAGACGCATCAGTTTGACACATTGGTACCGGTGGATGGGATGATTTGTCAGGGGTGTTATACCAAGATTACGATGGAGCAGATAGCCACGCTTTATGGGCAGCGTGTGGTTTTATGTACTGCCTGTGGTCGCATGTTATTTTTACCCGAAGGCCACCACCTCTAAACCATTAACCATCAATTATCAATTATCAATTATCAATTATGAGCGTTCCGTCCACAATAACGATTATCGGCACCGGGCTTTTAGGGGCATCGTTGGGGAAGGGGTTGCTTTCCAGGGGGGTGGTGCGAAAGGTCGTGGGGGTAGGTCGGAGCCGGGCGAATTTGGAGACGGCGTTGGCGTGTGGTTGTATTACGGAGATAGAGCAGGAGCCGGCAAGAGCGGTATTGGAGTCGTCGTTGGTGGTGGTCTGCACGCCGGTGGGGGCGATAGTGGAAAAGGTTCGGGAGGTGGTGTTGGGGGCACCTTCAGGGGCGATTTTTACGGACGTTGGGAGTACGAAGGCGTCGTTGGTACGGGAGTTACGGGGTTTACCGAACGGGGGTATTTTTGTGGGGGGGCATCCGATAGCGGGGAAGGAGGCGACAGGAGCGGCGGCGGCCGATGCGGATTTATTTGAGGGCAAGCTGACGATTTTGACACCGGACGAGGGGGTGCCGGTGGGGGCGGTGGCGACGGTTCGGGAGATGTGGGAGAGTTTGGGATCCAGGGTGATATGTATGGGGGCGGAGGCGCACGACCGGGAGTTAGCGCGAACCAGTCATTTTCCGCATGCGCTTTCGTCGCTTTTATCGGGGCTGGTGGGGCCGGAGGAGCATGGGCTGTGCGGCACCGGTTTTCGGTCGATGACGCGGCTGGCGGGCAGCAGTGTACCGGTATGGCGGGACATTCTGTGGGACAATCGAGACAACGTGCTGGCGGTGCTGGCGGAATATCAGGAACAATTGATTCGGCTTCAAAACGCTCTTTCTGCGGACGACGCGGAGGCTTTGGAAGCGATTTTACTTTTAGCGAAGAAGAACCGAGATGCTTTGGGAAGTTGACATTTATCCGAAACAGGGACAGGCGGACGCGAAGGCGTTGGAAGTTTTAACGGAAGCGAAGGCGTTGGGGCTGGTGGACGATACGGTTTGTGCCCGTACGTGCCATGGGTATTTGATCCAGGCCGAGCTGTCGGAGGCGGACGTGGAGAAGATCGCGCGTCAGCTTTTGGCCGACTGTGTGGTGGAGACGCCGGTGGTGTTTCCGGTGAGCGAGGAGAAGGATGGGGAAGCCGGGGAGCTTTTGATTCACGTGCTTCCGAAGCCGGGGGTGATGGATCCGGTGGCGAACAGTGCGATGAAGGCGGTGGCGGACATGGGGTACATGGTGAGTGCCATCCGCACGTTCCGCAAGTTCTTTTTCCGTGGTTTGAACGAGGGGCTGCTGGACACGCTCTGTTGGAAGTTGCTGGCGAACGATTCGATTGAGCAGGTGGTGCCTGGGCGGTTCACGTTTGAGCGTCTGGAGGTGGGTTCGCCGTACGATTTCAAGTTGACGACGGTTCCGATTCGGACGATGACGGACGACGCGTTAATGACGCTTTCGACGCGGGGGCTGTTGAGTTTGTCGTTGGTGGAAATGCACACGGTGCGGGATTATTTCCGGGAGCTGGATCGCGACTGCACGGATGTGGAGTTGGAAACGATCGCTCAGACGTGGAGCGAGCACTGTTCGCATAAGACGCTGGCCGGGCGGATTGCGTACAAGGACGAGAGCCGGGAAATCACGTTCCAGAACATGCTGAAAGAGACGATTTTCGCCTCGACGCAGCAGATACGGAAGAATCTGGGGGAGAGGGACTGGTGCGTCAGCGTTTTTTCCGACAATGCGGGAGTGGTCACGTTCGACGACCAGTACAATATTTGTTTTAAGGTGGAAACGCACAACCATCCGTCGGCACTGGAGCCTTATGGAGGGGCGAACACGGGGATTGGGGGGGTGATTCGCGACCCGATGGGTACCGGCATGGGGGCGAAACCAATTTGCAACACGGACGTATTCTGTTTCGCGCCGCCGGAGATGCCGTTGGAAGATTTGCCGGTGGGGGTGTTGCATCCCAAGCGGGTCATGCGGGGCGTGGTGGCTGGCGTGCGGGACTATGGCAACCGGATGGGGATTCCGACGGTCAACGGGGCGGTCTATTTCGACGAGCGGTATTTGGGGAATCCGCTGGTTTATTGTGGGAATGTGGGGCTGATTCCGGTGGACAAGTCGTTTAAAAAGACGCTTCCGAACGATCTGATCGTGGCGGTTGGCGGGCGAACCGGGCGTGACGGCATTCATGGGGCGACGTTCAGTTCCGTGGAGCTGACGCACGACAGCGACGTGCTTTCCGGGGGGGCGGTGCAGATTGGCAACGCGATTACGGAGAAGATGGTGCTGGACATTCTGCTGGAAGCGCGGGATCGGGGCCTGTATACGGCGGTGACGGACTGCGGTGCGGGTGGCTTTTCCAGTGCGGTGGGCGAGATGGGGGAGGAGATCGGTGCGGAAGTGCATCTGGACAAAATCCCGCTCAAGTACGAAGGGCTTTCGTATTCGGAGATGTGGATTTCCGAGGCGCAGGAGCGGATGGTCTTTTCGGTAACGGAAGAAAAGTGGCCGGAATTTAAGGCGTTGTGCGAATCCGAGGGGGTCGAGGCGGTGGTGTTGGGGCGATTTGTGCCGACGGGCCGCCTGGAGTTGTGGTATCACGACACGAAGGTGGCCGATTTGTCGATGCAGTTCATGCACAAGGGGCGTCCGCCGGTGGTGCGGGAAGCGGTGTATCAGGCACCAGAGACCGTGCCGATGGAAATGCCCGCGAACGTCGATAGCACGGCGGTGTTGGAGAAGATTCTGGGCAGCTACAACGTGGCGAGCAAACATTGGATTGTGCGTCAGTACGATCACGAAGTGCAAGGGGGCAGCGCCATCAAACCGTTGGTGGGGGTCAATAACGACGGCCCTGGCGATGCGGCGGTGGTGCGTCCACGGGTGCAGACCCTGCGGGGCGTGGTGATGGCGTGCGGCATGAACCCATGCTACGGCGAGTTCGACACGTACTGGATGGCGGCAAGCGCAATTGACGAGGCGCTGCGTAACGCGGTGGCCGTGGGTGCCGACCCGGAGAAGATCGCGATTTTGGACAATTTCTGCTGGGGCAACACGGAGCGTCCCCAGACGTTGGGTTCGCTGGTACGCAGTGCCATTGCCTGTCGGGATATGTCGGTGGCTCTCGGCACGCCGTTTATCAGCGGTAAAGACAGCCTGAACAACGAGTTCCGTCCGATTGGCAAGGAACCGATCAGCATTCCGCCCTCCCTTTTGATCAGTGCCATGGGGCAGGTGGACGACGTGCGGAAGTGCGTCACGATGGATTTGAAGCGGGCGGGCAGCGCACTTTACCTGGTGGGGGTGACGAAAAACGAGTTGGGCGGTTCGCATTTCGGGTTGGTGGAGAATCTTTCCGGCGGCGAGGTTCCGAAAGTCGATTTTGCCGTGACGAAAGCGACGCTTCGGGCCGTTCATGCGGCGATTCAGGCCGGAGCGATTTGGGCATGCCACGATTTGAGCGAAGGGGGCCTGGCGGTGGCTGCCGCGGAGATGGCGTTTGCCGGGGAATTGGGAATCACGATGGAGCTGGTGAACGTCGCAACGGAAGGGACGCTTTCCGATGTCGAAGTGTTGTTCAGCGAATCGAACACGCGGTTTTTGTGCGAAGTGGCTCCCGAACAGGAAGATGCGTTTCGGCATGCGATGGCGGACGTTTCGGCGACCAAAATCGGCATGGTCAACAGCACGAGCGACCTGTTGGTTTTGGGTCAGGACGGCCAGACGCTGGTGATTTCCGCCTCCCTTGCCGCCCTGAAAAACGCCTGGCTCAAGCCGCTGGATTTGCAATAAACCCTCGGTTAATGGTTATTTAAGAGAGCATCATGGTACGCAAACAAAAGCTGCGCGACCCGGAATCCCCTGTTTGGGGCGGAGTGAAGGGGGCCATGGGGAATCTGTTCTGGTGGGACATTTTCCCGGAGCTTCTCATGGGGTTTACGAAGTTTTTGGCCATGCCGTTCCGCATACTCGGCCTGGCGTTGTGGTTCCTGCTGGTAGGCTGGTGGGAAAACCGTTGAGGCGGAAAGAAAATTGTCGATTACAGGAAACTTTTACTGAGAAAAATATGATGACACCAAACGTACTGATTCTTCGTGCTCCGGGCACGAATTGTGATGTGGAAACGGCTTACGCGTTCGAGAAGGCGGGGGCGACGACACAAAGACTGCATGTGAATCGCCTGTTGGAAAATCCAACGTTGTTTGAACAGTTCCAGATACTCTGCTTTCCGGGCGGGTTCAGCTACGGCGACGACATCGCGTCGGGCCGCATTTTGGCGAACCAGATTCGATTGCGTTTGTCGGACGAGCTGAAAACGTTCCGCGACGCAGGGAAGCTGATTTTGGGTATCTGCAACGGGTTCCAGATTCTGGTAAAGACGGGGCTTCTATTCCCGGCAGGGGACGACCCGGCTGCGACGTTGGCCTGGAACAACTGCCAGCGTTTTCAGGATCGCTGGGTGGAGCTTGTGAAACCGACGAATTGCGAGAATCTGTTTTTGCGGGGGATCGAGCGGATGTACATTCCCATGGCCCACGCGGAAGGGCGTTTTGTCGTGAAGGATGCGGCGACGCTGGCGGCGTTCGAGGCGGCAGGACAGGTGGCCCTCCGGTACGCTCCGTTGGATTTCTCGAAGTTTTCCGCGCCTGCGGTGGCGGACGAGAACGGAATTTTGCCGTTTCCAGACAATCCGAACGGGGCGGTGGCGAACATTGCGGGGTTGGGTGACGAAACGGGGCGTGTTTTGGGACTCATGCCGCACCCGGAACGCCACATCGACCCGACACAGCACCCCAGATGGACGCGCCGCGACGAACAACCCCAGGAAGGCGAAGGAATGGCAATGTTCCGTAACGCGGTAGAATACTTTAAATAATGGTTAATGGTTAATGGTTAA